>JANMJM010000265.1:0-14001 GCA_031371345.1 Vicinamibacteria bacterium | reverse complement strand
AGCTCGTAGCTGGAAGCTCGTAGCTCGTAGCTGGAGGCTGACTACTCGTACCTCAACGCCTCAATCGGATCCAACCGCGCCGCGCGAACTGCCGGGTACATGCCGAAGACAATACCGACGGTGGCAGAAAATCCCAAACCGAGCGCGAATGACCAGAGGGGCAGCGAGATGGGGAATCCGGTAAAGAGATGTACCGCGAACCCGATGGCACCGCCGAGCATAATGCCCAGCACGCCGCCGACCGAGGTCAACACCGCGGCCTCTGTTAAGAACTGAAACAGCACCTCGCGCTTGCGCGCGCCGAGCGCCCGCCGCACGCCGATTTCCCGCGTCCGCTCGGTGACTGAGATCGACATAATCGCCATCACACCAATGCCACCGACCATCAGCGCAATCGACGAGATGACGACCAGTGCGAAGAACGTGGCGCTGCTGATGCGGTCCCAGAGCTTCAGAAACTGATCCTGCGTTTCCATGTTGAAGTCGTTGGGCTCGTCGAGCTTGAGACCATGGCGGCTCCGCATGATTCGTTCGACTTCGCCCATGGCTTCGGTGACGTTCACCCCGTCCCGTGGTTGCACCGCGATCTGGACCGGCGAGAAGGTCGCGTTGCGCGCTACCCGCACCACTCGCAGGCCGAAGACGCGCTGATACGTCGTGTACGGCATGACGACGAAATCGTCGGCACCACCTACAATTTCGCCAGACGCCCTCTTGGCGTATACCCCGACGACCTCGAACCGCTCCGGTCCGACGCGCACCATCTTGCCGACCGGATCGACACCCGTCGGCTCGAACAACAGCTTGTACGCCGTGTTTCCGAGCACGACCACGTTCTTTCGGAACTGCACTTCAGTACCGTTGAAGAACCGGCCGCCCAGGAACGGAATGTTCGTGCCGTCCTGAAAATTCTCGGACGTGCCGAAGACAATGATCGGTTTTGTCTTCTGATCGCGATAGATCACACGCTGCTGCACTGAGCCGGGACCGCCGCCGCCGAGCTGAATGTCGACAGTCTTGAGTAAGGTGCTCTGTGCCTCGATTGCACGGCTGTCGGAAATGGTGAGGTTCGGTCGCTTTAACAGCGTCCTGATCTCGTCGCCGTTCACGAAGTTCGTAAAGCTGAATCGCGAGACGATGATCGTGTCCGGGCCGAGCTGCTGAATGAGCCTGCGCAACGACTGGTCGAAGCCGCGGATCATCGACGTCATCGCAACGATCGAGGTGATGCCGATGACCACCCCGAGCACCGTGAGGCCCGACCGCATCTTATTCGTGCGCACGGTATCGAATGCCATGACGATCACTTCGCGCATCAACCCGAAGCGGATGTTCGGCGTTTTTATTCTCATTCGCGTCGCAAGGCCTCAATGGGATCCAGCCTCGCGGCCCGGATCTCCGGATAGAGCCCGAAGAACAATCCGACGAGCGCCGTGATCCCGATGCCGAGCGCGACAGACCAGAGCTCGACCGATGCCGGGATCGGCGTGAATCTCGCGATGGTCGTCGCGATCGCGCCTCCGAGCATCGTCCCGATGACGCCACCGAAGATCGACAGCACGACCGATTCGGTTAATATCTGCGAAACGATGTCGGCCCGGCGCGCGCCAAGTGCTTTTCGCAGGCCGATCTCGCGCGTGCGTTCGGTCACCACCATCAACATGATGTTCATGATCACGATGCCGCCGACGACGAGTGACAGTCCCACGACACCGACGAGTACGGCAAAAATGCCGTTGGTGGCCGAGTGGTAGATGTCGAGGATCGTATCCGACGTGAAAATACCGAAATTATCCGGTTGCTTCGGCTTCAGGCGCCGCGCGCTCCGGAGGGCCATCGTCGCCTCGTCTTTTGCCAGCGCGATTTGCGAGACGTCGCGCGGCTTCACCGACACGGAGAGGCGCGGGCGCGAGCCGAACATCATTTGGAACTGGCCTAGAGGCACGACCGCAAACTCGTCCTGCGATCGGCCAAGCAGCGTGCCGCGTTTCGCGCTGACGCCGACGATCCGAAAATGCACGCCTTCGATCTGAATGACCTTCTCGAGCGGATCGAGAGTCCCAAAAAGGCGGTCGGCTGTGCCCCATCCCACGACGACGACGGGACGTGAGGTCTGCACCTCCGTGGGACTCATCAGTCGTCCGCGCTCCGCGTCGAAGCTCGAGAAGCTCACGTAGTCGTCGGTCACGCCCTGAACGCGGGTTTGATCGATCGACTTGTCGCGGTAGGTGACGCGGCCGTTGGCGCTGGCGTCGCCCATGACGGCGCCTGCCAAATCGCTGGAGCGGCGAATGGCACGCACGTCGTTCAGCGTCATGCGGGGGTTGTTGCGCACCCGGTCGAACTCTTCGTCGCTGCGCGTGATCGGGTACTGCTGAATATTGAACGAGTCGGCGCCGGCTTGGTTCAGAATAGCCGTCTTGACCGACGCGTTCAGCCCCTGAATGAGCGAGACCACCGCGATAATCGACGTCACCGCCACGATGTTGCCGAGCACCGTCATCAGCGAGCGGAGCTTGGCCGCCCATATTGCGCTGAGTGCGATGCCGGCGGCGTCGAGGTACTTGTTCACGATCGTTTGGGAGCTGCCGGCTTCGCGTTCACTTTCACGACGTCGCCATCGGTCATGCCCCGCACGGAGCTATAGGGGCCGGTAATCACCTCGTCACCGGGTTTGATTCCCGACAGCACTTCAAAAAATTTGTCGCCGCCGATTCCAATCTTCACCGGAACGAACTCCGCACGGCCGCTACGGAGGACGAACACGCCCTCCGTTTCTTTTCGCGTCTGGCCGGGCTCGAGCTCGACGGGCGGGGCTGCGACGCCGGTCGGCGGACCGCTGCGGCGCCCTTCGACGCGCGGCGGCTTCACGATTTTTCCATTCGCGTCGAAGATGAGCTCGCGGATCGCGACCGCGGGAATCGGGACCGCCGTCACGTTCTTCCGCGTCGCCGTGGTGATGTCGGCCGTGCACGTGAATCCCGGGCGGACGTCGGGCACTTCTTCATCGAGCACGACCACGACTTTGAAGTTCGTGGCCTGCGTCGAGGTCTGCTGGCCGGCCGTCTGAATGGGGCTGTTGCCGATCTCAGTGACATGCCCTTTGAACGTGCGATCGGGAATCGCGTCGATCGTGATCTTGGCGATCTGTCCCAGAGTGACGTTCGGGATGTTCGTTTCGTCAACTTCGACTTCGGCTTGAATCACCGACATGTCGGCTACCGTCAGCAGGACCGTGCCTGCGTTGTTCATGGTGCCGATCATGGCCGTTTCTCCCTCCTGAATGTTGCGGCGCGTGACGATGCCGGCGATGGGAGACTCGATCCGGACTTTGCTGAGATCGAACTGGGCGCTTTGCAGCGACGCGCGATCCTGGCCCAGCCGCATTTCCTGCGTTCTGACCTGCTTCTCGCGCTCGGAGAGGGTCGACTGCGCAATCTTCACGTCGTTCTCGGCGCGCTCGAGCGCCTCGCGCGTCGTGAGTTGTTTGGCCGACAAATCCTGCTGGCGTTTCAGGTTCTGCTGCGAGACCGTCAGCTGGACGCGGGCGGTCTCGACGGCTTGCCGCGCCTGATCGAGCGCCGACTCGGCGCCTTGCAAGGCCGCCTGTCCGCTCTCGACCCGAGTTCGCAGCGTGCGCGGATCGATCTGCATGAGGAACTGCCCGGGCGTGACGCGATCGCCTTCGTTGACCGCGAGATTGACGACGCGGCCGGACGTATCGGCGCTGATGTTCACGAACCGCTTGGGTTGGATTTTTCCTGACGCCGACACGATGGCCTCGAGGTCTCGAGCTTTGATCGCTTCCAGCGTGACGGTCGGCGCGGTCGAGCGGCGGAACCACCAGGCCGATCCCCCAGCGGCGCCGACGATCAGAACGGCCACGACCGCGATGATGATTTTCTTATTTCGCGACACTCAAATGCCTCCTCGAAGCGCCTGCGTCAACGCCAGTGCGGCCGCCGCCGTCGCGTACGCGCCGAGCAACCAGCGCGCGATAGGCACGGTGCGTGTCTGATAAAGGATGCTGAGCCCCATCGCGATCAACACCGCCCACCACACGACGAAAATATCGAGCGCGCCAAGCAGCCGGGCGAGAAACGTCGAGTCACCGAGTCCGGGCAGCAGCGTCCCAAGGCTCGTTGCGCCTCCCAGGGACTCGCGCATGTAGTTGATCGGCGTGGCGACGATCGCGCGCAGCGCCAACACTGAAGACGCATGAACGAAGACGGTGAGCACCTGCGCGAAGGTCGCCTGGCGTGCGCCGCGGTTCCCGATGATGCGCACGGCGAACGCCGCCGCCACCCACATCAGCGGCCAGCCGACGATGATCGCCGCCGCGCTTATCGCCGGTCGGTACGGAAGAAGGCGACGCAACTCGGCGTAACGCGCTTCGGTGATGACCGTCCCCATCGACTCGAGTTGGCGCACTTCCTGATCGATTGCGGCCAGACGCCCGACGTGTGTCATAAGGAAGCCGACGCTGCACGTCGTCGCCACGACGATCACTAGCACGGCGAGATCGAGCGAGCGCGGTCGGATACGAACGCTCGACAGGGTCGCGTACGGTGATCGAATCATTCCGACGAGCCGCTGTGCGGCGTGTGGGTGATCGTTCGACAAGGCCTACTGCAACCTCAACTTAAGACGAGTGCGAAGCACCCTTGGTTCCGTTTGAGTCGTGATAGCATGCACCGCCGTGTTTAACCTGGTACCGAAAGAGATGTTTTTCACTAAAGGTGTCGGCAAACACAGAGAAAAGCTGACGTCGTTCGAGCTCGCGCTGCGTTCGGCTGGCATCGCCGCTTGTAACCTCGTGCGTGTGTCGAGCATCTTCCCGCCAGGCTGCCGCATCATGTCGCGCAGCGAGGGCATCAAGCGCCTGAAGCCCGGCCAGGTCACCTTCGTCGTGATGTCCGAAGCGGCGACGCGCGAGCCGCACCGGCTGATCGCCGCCACCGTCGGCGTGGCCATTCCTCGCGACAACAAGCTCTACGGCTATTTGTCCGAGCACCATAGCTTCGGCGAAAACGAAGGTATGGCAGGCGACTACGCTGAAGAGCTCGCCGCCGAGATGCTGGCAACCACGCTCGGTCTCGAGTTCGATCCCGACAAAAGCTGGGATGAAAAAAAAGAGGTCTACCGCCTCTCCAACAAGATCGTCCGCACGCAGAACGTCACGCAGACCGCCGTCGGCGACAAGAAGGCGCTGTGGACCACCGTGGTCGCGGCCGCCGTGCTCGCCGGCTGAGCTCGGCCTTTCCCCTCCTACCGTAAGATTCCCGGATGCGCATTATGCCATCCCCATCATCTCCAGTGTGTCGCGCAGCGACGATCATTCTGGCGCTCGTCGCTTGCACAGTTTTTCCACCGCGGTTGCTGTCGGCCCAAACCTTTGGAGGCGTGGGCGAGCGCTCTCAAGGCATGGCCGGAGCCTTCGTCGCAGTCGCAGACGACGCCAGCGCGGTGTATTGGAACCCGGCTGGGTTGGCGTGGCCCACCGGATCGACCTTTGATGCCCAACTGAGCGTCGCTCGCGATGCCGTCTTCTTTGGAGCCGCCCTTCCGGCCCTTGGTCTGAGCTATTACCGGTTAGCTACAGTTTCAGCCTCCGGGAACCGAAAAAAGGATGGATCGGGAGTGGTGGAGATCCGTCCTGTAACGACGAGCAATGCAGGGGTGACTATCAATCAAACTGTTGTAAACAGGCTAGTTATAGGATCGACCATCCGAATGGTGCACGGAGGGTTCGACAATCAGCCTGCGGCGACGACCGTGGATTTCGACGCAGGAGCGATGTTTTCGGTGGGAAATGTCCGGGCCGGTGTCACCGCGCGCAATTTGCGGCAACCCGAGTTTCAAAGCGATGCTGGCCCGCTGTCGGTGTCTCGCCAGGCTCGGGCGGGCGTGGCATTCGTGCCTCGATCGCTACCGACGGGGGTCCATGGGCCCTTTACCCTGGCGTTTGACGCTGATTTAACGCGAACGGCGGATCGGCGGGAGGCGGCACTGGGAACCGAGTACTGGATGGTGAAAGGTGTTCTGGGAGCTCGTGCCGGAGTGCGCTGGAGCACCGTGAACGACCCGAATCCAGGTATTTCGGGCGGTTTGACGGTGAAGTTGCCGCATTCCTTATTCGTCGAAGGTCATGTGACCAATAACAAGATCGATGACGCCGAGTGGGGCGTCGGGGCACGAATCACGTTTTAGGGAGCGCTCATTATCTAAATGCCAGTCCGCATAGGGGAACTTCTCCTTAAAGAGAAGCGCATCACGCCAGAGCAGCTTCAGGAAGCCTTGAACTATCAAAAGGCCAATGGGGGGAAGCTCGGCTTCAATCTGGTCAAGCTCGGGTTCGTCAAGGACGAGGAGCTGACGGCGCTCCTGTCCAAGCAGTACGGTGTACCGTCGATCAACCTGACGCAATTCGAGATCGATCCGGCGGTCATCAAGCTGATTCCGTCGGAGACGGCGCAGAAATACCAGATCATCCCGCTGAGCCGGACCGGCGCGACGCTGACGATCGCGATGACCGATCCGACCAACGTGTTCGCCATGGACGACATCAAGTTCATGACGGGCTACAACGTGGAGCCGGTGGTCGCATCAGAAACCGCGGTGGGCGAGGCCATTGCTCGGTACTACGCGCTCAGCAAGTTTGCCGCGGCGTCGGGTGCAAGTGGAGGTGGCGGGGGTCTCGGCGGCAGCAGCGCGCTCGAACTGGCGACGAAGTCGATCGAAGAAATGTCGGTCGCGGGAGCCGAGGACGTCGAGATCCTCGAAGACCTCGAAGAGATCAGCGCCGAGTCGCTCGAAAAACAGGGCGGCGAAGCGCCGGTCATCAAGCTGGTGAACGTGGTGCTGATGTCGGCGATCCAGAAGGGCGCCAGCGACATTCACATCGAGCCGTACGAGAAAGAATTCCGTGTGCGGTACCGCGTGGACGGCATCCTCTACAACATCATGGCGCCGCCGCTCAAGATGCGCGACGCGATCACCTCGCGCATCAAGATTATGGCGAAGCTCGACATCGCCGAAAAGCGCCTGCCACAGGACGGCCGCATCAAGATTCGGTATGCCGACAATGGGCAGTCGAAAGACATCGACTTCCGCGTCTCGTGCTTGCCGACGCTGTTCGGCGAGAAGATCGTCATGCGCTTGCTCGACAAAGACAAGCTGATGCTCGACATGACGAAGCTCGGCTTCGAGCAGGAATCGCTGGTGAAGTTCGAGGCAGCGATCCAGAAGCCGTGGGGCATGGTGCTCGTCACGGGCCCGACCGGAAGCGGTAAGACGAACACGCTGTACTCGTCGATTGCCAAGGTGAACACGCCGGAAACCAACATCATGACGGCGGAGGATCCCGTCGAGTTCAACCTGCCCGGCATCAACCAGGTGCAAGTGCGGGAAAACATCGGCTTAAACTTCGCCGCGGCGCTCCGCTCGTTCCTGCGTCAGGATCCCAACATCATCCTGGTCGGCGAAATCCGAGACTTCGAAACGGCGGAGATCGCGGTGAAGGCCGCGCTGACCGGCCATCTTGTGCTCTCGACGCTGCACACCAACGACGCGCCGAGCACGATCAACCGATTGATGAACATGGGTATCGAGCCGTTCCTCGTCGCGAGCTCGGTGAACCTGATTTGCGCGCAGCGCCTCGTGCGCCGCATCTGCGCCAACTGCAAGGCCGACCATCCGATGCCGGCGCAGGCGCTGATACAGGCCGGCTTCTCGGCCGAAGACGCCAAGACCGTGGTGCCCAAAAAGGGCAACGGATGCGACAAGTGCAACAACAGCGGCTACAAGGGACGGGTCGGTCTCTATGAAGTGATGGACATCACCGACGAGCTGCGCGAGCTCGTGCTGGTGGGTGCCTCGGGGCTTGAATTGCGACGCAAGGCCATCGAAGAGGGGATGCTCACCCTGCGCATGAGCGGCTTGCGTAAAGTCAAAGAGGGGCTCACGACGATAGAAGAGGTAGCGCGCGAGACGGTTAAGTAACACACGCAGGGGTAAGGGGTAGGGGGTAAAGGGTAAAAGAACGCGCGTTTACGCGTGATTCTGGCCCCTTGCGCCTTACCCCTCACCCCTTCCAGCGAAGGGATTAAATGGCAACCTTACCGGAATTGCTCAAGTTTACCGTCGACCTTGGAGGATCGGACCTCCATCTGGCGACGAATACGCCGCCGCAGATCCGCGTGCACGGGAAGCTGCAGCGGCTCGATCTGCCCCCACTGACGCCGACCGACACCAAGCAGCTGGCCTACAGCGTGATGACGGATGCTCAAAAGAAGCGCTTCGAGGAATCCCTCGAGCTCGACTTCTCGTTCGGTATTCGCGGGATGGCGCGGTTCCGCTCCAACGTGTTCAACCAGCGCGGCGCCGTGGGCGCCGTGTACCGGTTGATTCCCGAACAGATTAAGACCTTCCAGGAGCTGGCGCTGCCACAAGTGCTGGCGACGCTAGCCGAGCGGCCGCGCGGGCTCGTGCTCGTGACCGGGCCGACCGGCAGCGGTAAGTCGACCACGCTCGCCGCCATGCTCGACAAAATCAACAACGAGCGCCACGAGCACATTCTCACGATTGAAGATCCGATCGAGTACATCCATCAGCACAAAGGCTGCCTCGTCAATCAGAGAGAGATCCATGCCGATACCCACGGATTTGCCGAGGCGCTCCGCGCCGCGCTGCGCGAGGATCCGGACATCGTTCTCATCGGCGAGTTGCGCGACCTCGAGACCACCGAGTCGGCGCTTCGGATCGCCGAGACAGGCCATTTGACGTTTGGCACGCTGCACACGAACTCGGCGGCGCAGACGATTAACCGCGTCATCGACATGTTTCCGGCGCATCAGCAATCGCAGATCCGGACTCAGTTGTCGCTCGTGCTCGAGGGGATCGTCTGTCAATCGCTGCTGCCGAAGGCCGGCGGCGGAGGTCGCGTTGTCGCGCTCGAGATTCTTATGCCGACCCCAGCGATTCGGAATCTGATTCGCGAGGACAAGATCCATCAGATTTACTCGTCGATGCAGGCGGGACAGGAAAAACTGGGGACGCAGACGTTCAATCAATCGCTGGCGAGCCTGTACTTAAGCAGGCAGGTCACGCTCGAGGCGGCGATGACAGCCTCGTCGATGAAGGACGAGTTGAACGACATGATTCAGCGCGGTGTCGGCGTGGTGCAAGGCGCTGGTATGGGTCCGCGGCCGGGCATGCCGATCCGGCCGATGTCGACGACGGTAAAGCGATAACAAAAGGGGCGAGGGGCAAGGGGCGAGGGGCAATTACCCCTTACACCTTACCCCTTAACCCTGTGAGCGAAGGAACAACCATATGCCGACTTTTGCGTATCTGGGTCGCACTCGCGGGGGAGAAAATGTCAGCGGCGAACGCGCCGCCGACAACATGGACGCAGCCGTCGCTGCCCTGCGCCGCGAGCAGATTCTCGTCACGAGAATCACGGCGGCGAAAGAAAAGGTCGCGGCGGCGAAAAAGGGCAAGACCGGCAAGAAGGTCTCTCCGAAGAACCTTGCCGTGTTCACGCGTCAGTTCTCCGTCATGATCGACGCGGGACTCCCGCTTGTGCAGTGCCTCGAGATTCTAGGGTCGCAGGAGGAAGACAAGCACTTCGCCGCCACCATCCTCGCGACGCGCACATCGGTCGAAGGCGGCGAGTCGCTCGCCGACGCGATGAAGAAATATCCCAAGGTATTCGACCCGTTGTTCACCAACATGATCGCGGCCGGCGAGGCCGGCGGTATTCTCGACACGATTCTGAAGCGGCTCGCGACCTACATCGAAAAGGCCGTCAAGCTGAAGTCGCAGGTCAAGTCGGCGATGATTTATCCGGTCGCGGTCATCGTGATCGCCGCGGTCGTCGTTGGCGTCATCCTGTGGAAGGTCATCCCGACTTTCGCGGCCCTGTTTTCCGGACTTGGCGCCGAGCTTCCGCTGCCGACACGCGTTGTCATCGGACTGAGTAACTACCTCGTGAATTTCATGCCGTTCATTATTGTCGGCATGGTGGCGATCGCGTGGGCAGCCAAGACCTACTACTCGACGGTGAAGGGACAGTATGTGGTCGACGGGATCACTCTCAAGTTGCCGGTGCTCGGCCTCATCATGCGCAAGATTGCGGTCGCGCGCTTCTGCCGCACGCTCGCCACTCTGCTCAGTTCGGGCGTGCCGATTCTCGACGGCCTGGAAATCACCGCAAAGACGGCGGGTAATGCGGTGGTCGAAGAAGCCATTCTCGCGACACGCACCAGCATCGAGCGTGGCGAAACGATCTCGGCGCCATTGAAGGAAACCGGCGTGTTTCCCCCGATGGTGACGCAGATGATCGGCGTCGGCGAAACCACGGGCGCGCTCGACACGATGCTTGCGAAGATCGCGGACTTTTATGAAGATGAAGTCGACACGGCCGTGGCAGGTCTCCTGACACTGCTCGAGCCGCTCATGATTGCGTTCCTCGGCGGCGTCGTCGGCGGCATTGTCATCGCGATGTACATGCCGATCTTCGACTTGATCAGCAAGCTGACGTAGGAATAAGGCCGTGCCAGAGCGCGACCTTCGTCGCAAACTGTTCTGGCTAATTGCCATCCGCGTCTGCGTCAGTACGCTGCTGCTGGGTTCGGCGGTCGTCGTACAGCTGAACTCGCCTGATGCGTTTCCGGTCGAGCCGCTGTTTCTGCTCATCGGCCTCACCTATTTCCTGAACATCCTCTGGACGCTCAGCCTTCGATGGGCTGAGCGCCATCGATGGCTGGTCGACATCCAACTGGCGTGCGATGCGCTGATTGTGTCGGCGTTTATCGCCGTCACCGGCGGCATTACGAGCTACTTCGCCGCTCTCTACGTGCTGCCGATCGCCGCCGCGAGCAGCGTACAGTTCCGGCGTGGCGGCATGATGGTCGCCATCTTGAGCGCGCTGCTGTACGTGGGCGTTGTCCTGACGCAGTATTTCGATCTCGCCGAGATGCTCGGCGTGCACCTGCTCACGCGCGGGGTCGTGCTGCCGCCGCCGCGCATCGCGGCCTACATGAGCGGCCTCAACGTATTTCTATTTTTCTCGATTGCGTTACTCAGCGGCTCGCTCGCCGATCGATTGCAGCGGACAGGCGCCCGATTGGAGCGCGCGTCGAGCCAGATCGCCGACCTGCAGGCTTTCAATCAGCACGTCATCGACAGTCTGTCGAGCGGGTTGGCCACAACCGATCTCGAGGGTCGGATTCTGACTTACAACCGCGCGGCCGAAAGTATTACCGGGCACCCGGCGCTGTCGGTTATCGGACGGCGGATTGAAGAGGTCCTCGATCTGCCTCCGAATGTGGCGGCAGATCTGAACCTGGGTGGTCTGGGCCGCGGGCGGCGCATCGAGACGGCGTACAAAACCGGCGACGGGCGGCACATCGATCTGGGATTCACGGCCACGCATCTGAAGACGCCGGGGGGAAACGCGGGATTGCTGTTTGCCTTTCAGGATGTCACCGACATCAAGCGACTCGAACGCGACGCGCGTCTGCGACAGCGGCTGGCTGCCGTCGGCGAGATGGCGGCCGGCATCGCGCATGAAATCCGCAATCCACTCGCGTCGATGTCGGGATCAATCCAGATTCTCCGGCAGGAACTTCCGCTCAGCGAAGAGCAGGCGCAGCTGATGGACATCGTCCTCCGCGAATCCGAGCGGCTCAACGACACCATTCGATCGTTTCTCGCGTATGCGCGGCCGCAGCGATTTGCCACGGCACAGCTCGATGTGCGGCGGGTGCTGAACGATGCGGCCTCCTTGCTGCGAAACAGCACGGAGGTCCATGAAGGGCATGTGATCGAGGTGCACGTGCCGCCGACCGAAGTGGTCTTCGAGGCCGACGAAAATCAGATTCGGCAGATCGTGTGGAACCTGGCGACCAATGGCCTGAGAGCGATGAAGAACGGCGGGCGGCTCACGCTGGGTGCGACGGTCGAGGACGGCCTCGGCGCGAAGACAGACTTCGTCACTCTGGAAGTCTCGGACGAAGGCGTAGGCATTCCGGCGGAAGAGCTCGACGCCATTTTTCAGCCGTTTCGTGGAAGCTTCGCGAAGGGCACCGGATTGGGGCTCGCCATCGTCCACCGCATCGTGAGCGATTACAACGGAGAGATTCAGGTCAGTTCTACGCCCGGCCGGGGAACGACGGTCTCTGTCCGAATGCCCGCTCGAGCGGTTGCGACCACGGCGAGTTAAGACATGGAACAGCAAATACACGCAGACACCGAATCTGGCGCCCGGGTCGAGGCGACGCCGCCGTCCAGAGTGCTGGTCGTCGACGACGAGCGCTCGATGCGCGAGTTATTGTCGATCGTGCTGCGTCGCGAGGGTTACGACGTGACGGTAGCGGAGAACGGCCGGGTGGCGGTCGAGCAACTCGAGCGCGCACGGTTCGATCTGCTGATCTCGGACATCAAGATGCCGGACATGAGCGGCGTCGAGGTGCTGCGCGCGGCCAAACGGATCGATCCCGATATTGTCGGCGTCATGATCACCGCATTTGCTTCGGCCGACACGGCCATCGAGGCAATGCGCCTTGGCGCACATGACTACCTCAGCAAGCCGTTCGACGTTGACGAGTTGAAGATCAAAGTCCGTAACGCGCTCGAGCAGCGTCAGCTCCGACACGAGAACGTGCTGCTGAAGCGCGCATTGGGGACGACGCATCAGTTCGGCAATATCGTCGGCCGCAGCGAAAAGATGCTGGCCGTTTTCAAGCTCATCGAGCAGATTGCCCGTACCGACAGCACGGTGCTCGTCACCGGAGAATCGGGCACCGGCAAGGAATGGGTGGCGCGGGCCATCCATTTTTATTCACTGCGCCGGGAGCGGGCGTTCGTCGCGATCAACTGCGGCGCGCTGCCGGAAACGCTGCTCGAGTCGGAGCTGTTCGGCTACATGAAAGGGGCGTTTACCGGCGCCGGCACCAACAAGAAAGGGCTGATCGAATCAGCCGAGAAGGGCACGCTCTTCCTCGACGAGATCGGCGAGATGGCGCCGCTGATGCAGGTGAAGCTGCTGCGCGTGCTGCAGGAGCGGAAGTTCCGCCGATTGGGCGGCGTCGAAGAGATGGAGGCGGCGATGCGCGTTATCACCGCCACCAACCAGGATTTGACGAAGATGATCGCGGATGGAAAGTTCCGCGAAGATCTGTTCTACCGCATCAACGTCATCCCCATTCACCTGCCACCGCTTCGCGAGCGGGGCGAAGACATACCGTTGCTGGCCGACTACTTCCTCACGAAGTACCGGGATCAGATGGGTAAGGCGATTCACGGGATCTCGCAGGAGTCGATGGAGCTACTGGAAGGGTACGAGTGGCCCGGCAACATCCGTGAGCTCGAAAACGTGGTCGAGCGCGCGGTCGCCCTGGAGAAAAGCCAGGCGATTCTGCCCGACAGTCTGCCCGAGCATATCGTGAAGCGTGTCTCAAAAGGCACGGCCGCGGCCGGGGTGTTGCCGGAATCGGGGTTCAATCTCGAAGAACACGTTGAGGGTTTGGAGCGGGGGTACATCACACAGGCGCTGCAGCGCGCCGGTGGTGTTCAAATAAGAGCGGCGGAACTGCTTGGCATTCCGTATCGCTCGTTCAGGTACTACGTCAAAAAATACAACCTACGATGACTGGAAGAGCGACGATTTTGGCTAGTGACAATTCGCGGTCCCAGCGAGTGACAATATTTGTCATATTGTAGCTTCACTGCACTATTGAAAATTAAGTTCGAAACGTTCCTAAACGGTTCGCTGCCAACTCATTACAGGCGTTCGACAGACGCTCCAGTCCTCCTGGTATAGGGGTTGCTCCACTGCTCCTCGCGACCACGACGCGTGCTTGGCGGTCGATTCGATTACCGGCTAAGCGCCGTAATTTTTTCTAGGAGAAACGACATGAGAATTCGTAGCAACAAGGGGTTCACCCTCATTGAACTGCTGATCGTGGTGGCAATCATCGGCATCATCGCAGCGATCGC
>JANMJM010000251.1:0-2321 GCA_031371345.1 Vicinamibacteria bacterium | reverse complement strand
CACCACCGCCGATTTCGAGTTCATGCTGCGCGATTCGCGCGCCAAGGCGCTGGTGGTCTCAGCCGCCCTGCTGCCTGCATTCGCCCCGCTCCTTAACCGAATCGAATCCCTCAAGCGGGTGATCGTCGCCGGCGGCAGCGCCCACGGGCACGCCAGCCTCGACGCGCTGATCGACGCAGCCGACAGCCAGGCTGTGGTGGCCGACACATCCGCCGATGATCCCTGCTTCTGGCTCTATTCGAGCGGCTCGACCGGCACCCCCAAGGGCACCGTGCACCTGCATTCGCACCTGATTCTGACCGCGGACCTGTATGCGATACCGGTCCTCGGCATCCGCGAATCGGACGTGGTGTTCTCGGCGGCCAAGCTGTTTTTCGCTTACGGCCTGGGCAACGGCCTCACGTTTCCCCTTGCGGTCGGTGCAACCACGGTGCTTATGGCCGAGCGCCCGACCCCGGATGCGGTGTTTAAACGATTGGTGGATCACAAGCCGACGATTTTCTTCGGCGTGCCCACGCTTTATGCGGGGATGCTGGTGAGCCCGAATTTCCCGAAGAAGGAGGAGCTTGCGCTTCGTGTTGGCACCTCGGCCGGCGAGGCGCTCCCGCCTGAGATTCTGAAGAGATTCGCCGAAAAGACCGGCGTCGAGCTGCTCGACGGCATCGGTTCGACCGAGATGCTGCACATCTTCATTTCCAACCGCCCCGGCGACGTAAAGCCCGGCACCACGGGCAAAGCGGTTCCGGGATACACATTGCGGTTGCTCGACGAGCAGGGCGTTGAGGTCAAGCCGGGCGAACTGGGCGAGCTGCAGATATCCGGTCCCACGTCTGCGATCATGTACTGGAACCAGCGCGAGAAAACCAAGAACACTTTCCAGGGGCCGTGGACGAAGAGCGGCGACAAATACACGATGATCGAGGGCGGCTACTACGCGTACGGCGGAAGGTCGGATGACATGCTCAAGGTGGGCGGCATCTACGTTTCGCCGGCCGAAGTGGAGGCCGCGCTGGTGTCGCACCAGGCGGTGCTCGAGTGCGCCGTGGTCGGTCACGAGGACAAGGACAAGCTCGTGAAACCGAAGGCGTTCGTGGTGCTGAAGCCGGGCGCAAGCGCGACGGACGAGGAACTCAAGGCGCACGTGAAATCGAAGCTTGCGCCCTACAAATATCCGCGCTGGGTCGAGTTCGTGGCGGAGCTGCCGAAGACCGCGACGGGGAAGATTCAGCGGTTCAAGCTGCGGGGGTGATGTTGAGGAAACCCCGAGCGGGCCGGCATTCGGGCATGGCGCCAAGCGTCTAGGGAGAGAGGTCTATTCTGCAGGCTTCAGGGCTACTTCCGCGCATCATTCGGAGGACGCTACGTCGAGCACCTGATCAAGCAGACGATTGAGGAACAGCCAAATCTGGCGAAGGTAGCCAATCGATAGACCTTTCCGAAGTTTTAGGACGTCCTTCGGATTTCCGGATCAAGCTGCCTTGCGCCCGTTCGCTTCGGGCGTGAAATAGCCTTCCTTCACCGCGTCAAGGAAAACCACCGCGACCAGCTCGCCGTCGGTGGCGTAGCTCTTATGGACGTGCCAGGTCTCAGAGGCTTCGCGCGAAATTGGCTTGTCCGAAAATCGCACTTCCAGGATGTCGTCGTTCTTCCAGTACGTCGCGTGCATCATGTGCCCTCCGGGTCGAAATGGTGCATGACGGTTTTGACGATCACTGCGTCAGCGAGGAGGACGGCCACGCACAATACGCGACGTTGAAATCGCCCGCTCCAATAGGGTCCCGCGCTCATGCCGTTTTGCTGCTGCGCTGAACATGCGCTGCGGCTTCAAATATCGGATCCATATGTCCGAGTTTATCGCTCCTCAAACGACAGAGGAAGGTGCCTCGGTCCATGCTAGGAGACTCGGCTCGGTCGCCGGGGGAGCAAAGGTAGCGACGGGTAGAATGCACATCTTCAGCAAACCGGACGGCAGGATGGTCGACCGGCACTACATCATCGATGCAAGGGTTCCATGACGCAATTTAGACAGATTTATTTCTCAAAACCGGCTCCTGGAGCGGCTCTCCCGCCAATCCACGTACCGGTACCGATACATTTCCCTCTCGAAGCGAGGCACCTTGCATGACCAAATTCGCCCTCGGCCAGTCCGTTACCCGGATCGAAGATGCAGCGCTGCTGCGTGGTGCGGGCCGCTATGCCGACGATGTAGAAATCGCCAACGCCGCGCACGCCGCCATCGTGCGCTCGCCGCACGCGCACGCGAAGATCAAGAGCATCGATACCGTTGCTGCGAGCAAGGCACCGGGCGTGCTTGCGGTGCT
>JANMJM010000242.1:0-31336 GCA_031371345.1 Vicinamibacteria bacterium | reverse complement strand
AAACGTCGGCTGGCGGGCGTCACGCACGTGTTCCATCTGGCGGCTCAGGCTGGCGTGCGGAAAAGCTGGGGACGCGACTTCGACGTCTATACAAGGAACAACGTCGAGGCGAGTCAGCGGCTGCTCGAAGCGGTGTCAGGCATGCCGATTGAGCGTTTCGTCTACGCGTCGAGCTCGTCGGTTTACGGAGACCATGTCCCATTGCCCATGAAAGAGGATGCCTATCTGCAGCCGCTGTCGCCTTACGGCGTGTCGAAGCTGGCGGCCGAGCACTTGGCGCATCTTTACTGGGCCAACCACGGGGTCCCAGCGGTTTCATTGCGGTATTTCACCGTCTATGGCCCCCGCCAGCGGCCCGACATGGGCTTTCAGCGGTTCTTTACGGCCGTCCAGCAGGGCAAACCGATCAGTGTGTACGGCGACGGCGAGCAGACGCGCGACTTCACGTTCGTGGCCGATGCGGTGGCGGCGACCGTATCGGCTGGAAATCAGGGCATTCCGGGCCGCGTGTACAATATTGGTGGTGGTTCCCGCGTCACGTTGAACCACGTTCTCGACCTGATTTCCAAGGTGACCGGCCGGCCAGTTGATATTCGGCGAGAGCCCGATCAAAAGGGCGACATGCGCCATACGTACGCCGACACGTCGGCCGCACGCCGCGATCTTGGATTCGCTCCTCGCGTCAGCCTCGAAGAAGGCCTCACGCAGCAGTACCGTTGGATGACGAATGCATAACCGTCAGTTTCCTCTCGCACTAGCCGTCTTTCTGGTGCTCGGATTGTCCGCCTGCGCTTCCAGCGGCGCCCTGCCGGCCGGAACCGCGCCAAACGAGGCCGATAAGCTCCTGCTGGACAGGGGCAATGAGGCGCTTTCGGCCAAAAAATATACGGCAGCCCGGCAGTACTATTCGAAGCTGCTCGAAGGCTATCCGCAGAGCGTCTACCGCGCCGATGCCAAGCTGGGCGTCGGCGATTCGTATCTCGGCGAGAACAACTCCGCGTCGTATGTGTATGCGGTCAACGAATACCGCGAGTTTCTCGCGTTCTACCCGACCAACACCCGCGCCGATTACGCCCAGCTCCAACTCGGCATGGTCCACTTGAAGCAGATGCTCGGACCGCAGCGCGATCAGACCGAAACCAAGGAAGCGATCCACGAGTTCGAGGTCTTCCTCGAGCGCTATCCCAACAGCCCCCTCCTGCCTCAGGTCAAGGACCGGCTTCGGGAGGCCAGGGACCGCCTGGCTGATGGCGAGCTCCAAGTCGGTGTCTTTTACCTCCACGTCGGCCTCTTCCCTGCGGCGGTGCCCCGCCTCAAGGGGCTCCTCGACTCGGACCCCGGATATACCAGAAAAGACGCGGTTTACTTCCACCTAGCGGAAACGCTCGAAAAGTCCGAAAAGAAGGCTGAAGCCCTGCCGTATTACGAGCGGCTCGTCAAAGAGTACGAAAAGAGCGAGTTTCTCGAGGAAGCCAAGCGGCGAATCGAATTGCTGAAGGCTCAGACTCCCGCAGGGCTGTAACCCGACTCCTCTGGGAAGGACTTGTGATGCGTCACTACCGCGACGTCATTTTCGGTTGCCTTGTTTTGCTCACGGCTGCACCGGCGGCCATCGCTCAAACGCCCCCCGCCCCTCCTCCGGCTGCGGCCCCGATGCTCGTACCGCCGCCGAATTGGGCCTTCGTGGATCTGGCGTGCGCGCCGTATCTCACCAAGACGCCACTGCCGTCCGGTGGCCTGCGGATCCTCGGATCGCAGGACACGGTGATCAAAGACATGCTGTCGCCCGGCGACACCGTCCTCGTAAGCGGCGGATCGAACGCGGGCCTGAAGTCCGGCGATCGCTTTTATGTGCGCCGCCTCATCAGGACCTTCGGCGCGATGAAAGGACCAGACGACGAGCATCCGTTGCCGGTTCATACCGCGGGATGGATACAGATTCTCGGCGTCGACTCCACGCTCGCGACCGCGACCGTTGTGCAGGCGTGCGACGGCATCCTGCTCGACGACTTCCTCGAACCCTACGCGGCGCCGACGGTGCCTGCGCAAGCGATGCCGGGCAACATGCCGGTGTACGACAACATGGGTCATATGTTGACGGGCGTTGAAGCCAGCCAGGTGTTCAGCGTAGGCCAGATGGCGAACATCGATCGCGGCATCAAGGCCGGCGTCGTTCCCGGCATGCGTTTCCTGGTGTTCCGCGACAAGCGCGATCTTCCGAAGGTTGTGGACAGAAAGTCGGCGGTCTTCGTGAAGGCGACCGCGTCGTTGCCGCTGATCGAAATCGGCCAGGTGATGGTCGTGGCGGTGCGTGAGGACGAGTCAACCGTGCAGATATTGGCTCAGAAGGACGCCATCCACACCGGCGATCTGATCGCAGAAATCCGCTAAGGGAACTGCGCGACTTTCTCGGGAACCTGACTGAAGCGGCGGTAGTAGTCTCCCGCGGAGATGAGCGCCGTCGCGACGACAATCCAGAGCGCCGCATTGCCGATCAGCGCGAGCGGCCTGAAGCGCTCTTCTTCTCCTAAAATCAACGCAAGAATCGCGACGACCTGCGCCACCATTTTCACTTTCCCCAACGGTGAAGCCGGAATCACGATCCCTCGCGCGTACGCAATGCTGCGAAGCGTCGTCACCGCCAGTTCGCGCCCAATGATGACGGCCACCATCCACGCGGGCGCCAGGTCCATCTGAATCAGCGAAATGAACGCGGCCGATGTGAGCAGCTTATCGGCGATCGGATCCATCATCTGTCCGAGCGTCGTCACTTCGCGACGGCGGCGCGCCAGATAGCCGTCGAGCCAGTCGGTGAGCGACGCGAGACCGAAGATTGCGGCCGCAACCAGCTCTTTGCGCACACCGAAGATCAGCCGTCCTTCGAACTTGGTGAGGAGGACAACGACGAGCAGCGGCACGAGGAAAATTCTCGTCACGGTGAGCGCGTTCGGCAGATTGAGGCGTCCCTGCAAGGTGGCCCTGATTTTAGCGCAGTTGGATGCAGTATGATTTTGCTTCGATATGAAGGCGCTTTTGCTGGTCGGCGGCCAAGGCACCCGCCTCCGACCTCTCACGATTCATCAGCCTAAATCGATCGTCCCGATCTTCAACCGTCCGTTTCTCCATTACCAACTCGATCTGATTAAACAGGTTCCCGAAATCGACGAGGTGATTCTCAGCTTGAATTACCAGCCTCGCCGCGTCGAGGACGTCTTTGGCGACGGCCGCGACGTCGGGATCAAGATTCGCTACGTCGTCGAGCCGACGCCTCTTGGGACGGCGGGCGGTGTGAAGTTCGCGGCGAAGGGCGTCGACGACACGCTCGTCGTGTTCAACGGCGACGTCCTCACGCAAGTCGATCTCGCAGAATTGATCGCTTTTCATCGCGAACGCCGCGCTCGTGCCACCATCGTGCTGACGCCGGTCGACAACCCCACCGCATACGGGCTGGTCGAAACCGACACGGGCGGCAACATCCTCCGGTTTCTGGAGAAACCGAAGGCCGATCAGATTACCTGCAACACGATCAACGCCGGTATTTACGTGCTGGAACCCTCGACCTTCGATCGCATTCCGAATGAGGTCGCGTGGTCGATCGAGCGCAGCTTTTTTCCCTCGTTCATTGAGCGGGGGGAAACCTTCATGGCGTCGATTTATCGCGACTACTGGATCGACATCGGCACGCCCGACAAGTACCAGCAGGTGCACCGCGACATCATGGACGGCCGCTACGCGATGCCGCCGTTCAACGGTACACCCGGCATGGCCTGGGTTTCTCCGTCGGCCAACGTTGACGGCAATGC
This sequence comes from Vicinamibacteria bacterium, assembly GCA_031371345.1. Classification (GTDB taxonomy): domain Bacteria; phylum Acidobacteriota; class Vicinamibacteria; order Vicinamibacterales; family JAMQPK01; genus JAMQPK01. The sequence goes on along the minus strand of JANMJM010000242.1, from coordinate 27,533 downwards.
GCGTATCGACGCTCCGGCATTCATCGACGAAGGATGCGTGGTGAAGGCTGGGGCGCATATCGGCCCTTACACGGTGCTTGGCAAGAACTGTCACGTCGAGGAGGACGCGAAGGTGATCGGTACCATCGTCTGGCCCGACACGCGCATCGGCCGAGAAGCCGAGATCCGCGACGCCATCATTGGGCGCGGCGGCCAGGTCGGCCGCAACGCCAGCGTCCAGCGCGCAGTACTGGGCGATAAAACAGATATCGCCGAGTACAGCAGATTATGAATCTCGATATTTTCAAAGCGTACGACGTCCGCGGGGTTTATCCCGCCGAGCTGGAGGAAACCGTTTTTCGCGAAATCGGACGAGCGTTCGTCACATTCCTGAAGGCTCAAACAATCGGCGTGGGTCGCGACATGCGTGTGTCGTCGCCTTCCCTTGCAGCGGCGTTCATCGAAGGCGCGCTCGCGCAGGGCTGCAACGTCGTCGAATACGGGATGATCGCCACCGACATGATCTACTACGGCGTGGCAACGGACAATCTCGACGGAGGGGCGCAAATTACCGCGTCGCACAATCCCAAGCAGTACAACGGCTGCAAGATGGTAGGCAAAGGCAACGTGCCGTTGAGCGGCGACAGCGGTATCTCAGACATCCGGGAGATGATTGCCAACAACAGAATTCCGCCTCCGGCTGCGCGCCCGGGATCAAAAAGCTCCAGGACGATTCTCGACGGCTATGCGAGGCACGTGTTGAGCTTCATCGACCCCGCGATCGTCAAGCCGTTCAAGGCGGTGCTCGACGCCGGATGCGGAATGGGAGGGCTGGTCGCGCCCGAGCTCTTCAAGACGGTGCCGGTGAAAACCACCGCGCTGTGTTTCACGATCGATGGCACCTTCCCCACCCACGAAGCCAACCCGCTGATCGAGGAAAACCGGCGCGATCTCGTCGCGCGGGTGGTCGCCGACAAGGCCGACATCGGCATTGCGTGGGACGGCGACGCCGATCGGTGTTTCTTCATCGTCGAGGATGGCGAGTTCATCTCTGGCGATTTTGTGACAGCGCTGCTGGCCGAGGCATTTCTGCTGAAGGAGCCGGGCGCGACGATCGTGTACGACCTCCGCGCGAGCCACGCGATTAAAGATGTTGCGGCTAAGTACGGCGGCAAAGCCTACATGAACCGGGTGGGCCACGCGTTTTTCAAAGGGCGCATGCGCGAGCTGAACGCGGTCTTTGGCGGCGAGGTGACCGGCCACTACTACTTCCGGGATAACTTTTATTGCGACAACGGATTCATTCCCGCGCTGTTGATGCTCGAGCTGATGTCGAAGAAAAATCAGTCGCTGAAGCAGATGCTCGAGCCGTTGCGACGGAAGTACATTATTTCCGGCGAGATCAACACGAAGATGGCGAGCATGTCGGATGTCGCTGCGAAGCTCGACACCATCGCGGCCCGCTACACAGATGCGCAGAGCTACACGATGGACGGCCTCTCTATCGAGTACCCAGATTGGCACTTCAACGTCAGGCCGTCGAACACCGAGCCTCTGATCCGGCTGAACCTCGAGGCGCAGAATCAGCCGACGATGGAAGCGAAGCGCGACGAAGTGTTGAAGCTGATTCGTGGGTAAGCGCGTTTTTCGCGTTGGTGCTAGCATGGAAAGGTAACCATGCAGCAGATTCAATTGCAGCTGACGCACAAGGTTGATCATCGAATCAACAACTACGACCTGTCGAAGTATGAGGTCGGCCAGATTGTCGAAGTACCGGGCTACATCGCGCTCTTGCTGCTGGCGGAGGGCTGGGCAACGCCAGTGAATTCGCCGGTGGCTCCGCCCCACGTTTTCCGCAATCCGACCAGTCGAACCTGACCGCGTGGAGCGTGGCGCGGAAACTCTCCGCGACTTTGCGTCGAAACTGAGAATGCAGTAAATTCTTAGTCCTTCAGCGCTCTGCCGAGCGGGGTTCGTACAATGGTAGTACAGAGGCTTCCCAAGCCTCGGACGCGGGTCCGATTCCCGTACCCCGCTCCACTTAATCTTTTTGCTGCTAAGACTCCAACTTCCTGTATCGGATTAACTCGATCCTGGAGGCGGATGGCATTTTTCGATCGCACTATTCTCGAAGGCGGCGTCATAGAGCACGCGCCGCCCGTGCGGTCCAGGCGCGCCGGTACTTCGCTGCCGATGTGCGCCGCGGCACCCGTCTGGAAAACACCGTCCAATTCTTCGAACGCGCGCATCGCGAAAAATGGGAGGGTCCACTTCGTGGCGGATGCGACTAATAACTAACCAACTAACCCAACTAACCAACTAACCAACCAACCAACCAACTACGTCATCCTTCTGACTGTCTGCGGTAGAATCCGCGGCACAACTGGATAATCCGACGGCCACCGCGAGGAGCTGAGCATGACCCGACCGATGTGGGTAAAGCATTCGTCCGCGGCGCTCGCACTTGTCTTAATGGCCCTTCCCGGCATCGCTCAAGAGCCACCTGCCAGTGGTCCCGCGACCCTGCCCGATAAACCGCAAGTTTTCAGAACAGCGGGCGCAACCATTCGCGTCACTCCCATCAAAGGACTGGTCTATCCGTGGGCGCTCGCTTTTCTGCCAAGCGGCGACATCCTCGTGACCGAGCAGAGCCGAAACACGCTCAGGATCATCCGTAAGGGCGTCCTCGACGCAGGGCCGATCACAGGTTTGCCTCTCGGCATCACAAGTGATCGTCGTGATACGGCAGGCGTGGACATCGCCCTGCACCCGCGCTTTGCAGAAAACAGGCTGGTCTACGTCGCCTACTGGAAACCGAAGCCCGACAACGTAAACCTTCGAACCGCAGTTCTGGTGCGAGCCCGCTTCGACGGAGGCACGGCGCTCGCCGACGTGCGCGAGATTTTCGCATCGAGCACGTGGACAGATGGACCGAGCGCTGTGCGCATCGTGTTCGGCCGCGATGGGAAGCTTTACATGACCATCGGGACGCCGCTTTCCTCGGGCACCGAAAGGTATCCGTTCGTCAGCCTCGCGTCCTGGGCACAGGACCCGGCCGAGCATGCCGGCAAGGTGTTACGTTTGAATGAAGATGGGAGCACGCCCGAAGACAATCCATTTGTCGGCCGGCCCGGGTACAAGCCGGAGATCTACGCACTTGGCATTCGGAACACTCTCGGGCTGACCCTTCATCCCGAGACCGGCGAGCTTTGGCAAACCGACAACGGCCCGCAGGGCGGCGACGAGATCAACATCATCAAGCGAGGCTTGAACTACGGCTGGCCCCTCGTCACCTATGGCCGCGCCTATACGACCGACCCGGACGGCATCAGATCCGGCCTTGCGCCGCCCTCAGTCCAACCGCCTACCTCTGCGCCAGGGATGGAAGAACCGATCACGTTCTACAAGCCCTCGATTGCGATCTCGGGAATGGCCTTCTACACGGGCAACAAGTTTCCACAATGGAAGGGAAACCTTTTGGTAGGCGGACTCGCGGGAATGCAGTTATCCCGAATCGTCTTCAACGAGCGGGGACTGGAAACTCGCCGTGAAACGTTGCTGCTCGAGCTGCGCCAGCGGATCCGCGATGTGAGACAGGGCCCAGATGGATTTGTGTATCTGACGACCGACATGCGGGACGGTGCGATCTTGAAGCTCGAGCCGGTCGCGGAGCCCTGAGCCCGAAAGTGATAGCCATGTCTCCGGAATGGACGTATATTCTCTTGCACGAAAAAGAGACTGGGAGACAGACCGATGGCCACGGGGAAAGCGCCGCTTTACGCCGTAGGCTGGCTTGGCATATTGGTCCTCGTCGCCGTCGCCGGCGGCTCTATACAGCTACGGGCGGTTCACCAGCAGACTCCGGCCCCTTCGGTGCCACCATCGACTCCGCCTCCGGTTCCAGCGCGCGCCATCCTTGACAAGTACTGCGTCACCTGCCACAACGCCCGGCTGAAAACCGCCGACCTCCTGCTCGACACACTGGATGTGGCCGACGTCGGTACCCAGCCGGAGCTGTGGGAAAAAGTGGCGAGCAAGCTTCGCACGCGAGAGATGCCGCCGCCCGGCCGTCCGCGTCCTGATCAGGCGGCCTACGACCTGGTGGCGACCGAGCTCGAGGACAAGCTCGACGCTGCAGCCGCCGCGCACTTGAATCCTGGACGCGTGGCGGTGCATCGCCTGAACCGCACCGAATACACGAACGCGGTTCGCGACCTGCTTGGCCTCGAGGTTGACGGCGCGTCGCTGCTGATGGCCGACGAGCCGGATCAGCACGGCTTCGACAACATCGCCAGCCTGCTGTCGGTGTCGACCGCGCGTCTCGAGCGCTACATGTCGGCCGCGCGCAGGATCAGCCGCCTCGCCGTAGGCGACCCCACGATTAACCCCGTCGTTGAAGCCTATGCATTGCCCGACGCGTTTGTGCAGAACGATCGTACCAGCGAAGATCTTCCGTTTGGCTCGCAGGGCGGCATTGCGGTCGATCACCTCTTCCCGGTGGACGCCGAATACACGATCAAGGTACTGCTGAAGCGGCAGGTTTACCTCTACATCATGGGAATGGGCGAGCCGCACCAGCTCGACATCCGCGTGGACGGAGCGCTCGTGAAGCGGTTTTCGGTGGGCGGTGAAGGCAAGGGGATGACCGCGCCCGAAGGGTTCGCCGGTAACACCCAGGGCGATCCTGCCTGGGAAAACTATATGCACACGGCCGATGCGAACCTCGAAGTGCGCGTCCCCGTGAAGGCCGGTGTGCGAAAGATCGGCGCTTCGTTTGTTCGCCAGTACTGGAAGCCGGAAGGGATCTACCAGCCGCCACAGACCGGCTACGCCGTGGTGACCAACGACGTCTACTACGGCAACCCTTCGGTCGAGCGCCTGATGATCGACGGTCCGTACAATGCAGTCGCGAAGAGCGACTCCGCAGACACGCCGAGCCGCCGAAAGGTTTTCATCTGCCGCCCAGCGGGAGAGGGGTCGCCAGACAAGACGGAAGAGCCCTGTGCCAGAAAGATTCTGACCAGCCTTGCGACTCGAGCGTATCGCCGGCCCGTTACCGAAGAGGACGTCCAGACGCTGCTCGAGTTCTACAAGCAGGGGCGAGTTGGCGCCGGCTTCGACCAGGGCATTCAGCGCGGCCTGGAGCGGATTCTGGCGTCGCCGAGCTTCCTGTTCCGCATCGAGCGCGAACCGGCCGGCTTCGTTGCAGGCGCGCCATATCGGCTCAGCGATCTCGAACTTGCGTCGCGCATGGCGTTCTTCATCTGGAGCAGCATTCCCGACGCCGAGCTGTTGAGCCTGGCAGCCAAGGGGCGGCTGAAAGATCCTGTTGTGCTCGAGCGGCAGGTGAAGCGGATGCTCGCCGACATGCGCTCGGAAGCACTGGTAGATAACTTCGCCAGTCAGTGGTTGAAGCTGGGGAAGATCGTGGCTGTGAAGCCGGACGAATTCGAATATCCGGAGTTCGACGAAAACCTCCGTGGGGCCATTCTGGAAGAAACCCGGCAGTTCATCGGCAGCCAGCTCCGCGAAGATCGAAGCGTCGTCGATCTGCTGAGCGCGGACTACACGTTCGTGAACGACCGGTTGGCGCGGCACTACGGCATCCCCGACGTCTACGGAAATCGGTTCAGGAAGGTGACGTTCACTGACGGTGTGCGAGGCGGCCTTCTTGGGCAGTCGAGTATTCTTACCGCAACTTCGTACCCGAACCGTACGTCGCCGGTCGTCCGTGGACGATGGCTGCTCGAAAACATGCTCGGCGCGCCCCCGCCCCCGCCGCCGCCCGATGTGCCGGCGCTGAAGGAAAGCGGCGTCGAGGGGCAGCCGCAATCGGTCCGCGAACGGCTGGAAGCGCACAGGAAGAATCCCACCTGTGCCGCGTGCCACGTGCGGATGGATCCGCTCGGCTTCTCGCTCGAGAATTTCGACGCGCTCGGCAAGTGGCGGACGATGAGCGATGGCGCGCCGATCGACCCGTCTGCTTCGCTGCCCGACGGCACGCAGTTTTTGGGCGTTGTGGGGTTGCGGAAAATGCTGCTCGACCACCGCGCCGACTTCGTGCGAACGCTCACCGAGAAGATGCTGGCTTACGCCATCGGCCGGAGCGTCGAGTACTACGATTTACCCGTCGTCCGTCAGGTGACCAGGAGCGCGGCGCAAGGCGATTTCAAATGGTCGGCCGTGGTCCTTGGCATCGTGAAGAGTGCCCCGTTTACGATGAGCACCGCCGCCGGTCAACCAAACAGGAGCGCGCAACGATGATGATTTCGAAAAAAGCTATCTCCCGACGCACTGTGTTGCGCGGCCTCGGCGCCACGCTGGCGCTGCCGCTGCTGGACGGCATGGTGCCCGCCTTTACGGCCGTGGCCAGAACGGCGGGCGCTCCCACTAATCGCTTCGGCGTCATGTACGTACCCAACGGGATGATCATGCAGAACTGGGCGCCTATCGGCGAAGGCGCAGGCTTCGAGTTCAACTCGACGATGATGCCGCTGGCGCCATTCCGGAACCAGCTCACGGTCGTGAGCGGGTTGAACTGCAATGTGCCGCCCGGGATACGCGCCGGCGACGGCGTGCACGCGCGTGCGAGCACGCGGTTTCTGACCGACATCTATCCCAAGATCACGCCGAGCGGCGGCGCCGTGCAGGCGGGCGTGTCGATGGATCAAATCCTCGGGAGACAGCTCGGGAAATACACCCAGCTTTCGTCGCTCGAGCTGGCGATCGAGTCTACGCAGTCGGCGGGTGCCTGCGATCAGGGCTATGCGTGCGACTACACAAGCACGATTGCCTGGGCTGGCGACGCCACGCCCCTGCCCATGGAGAACAACCCGCGCGCGGTGTTCGAACGGTTGTTCGGCGACACGGGGAGCACGGATTCGAACGCGCGGCTCGCGCGCATCCAGCAGGACCGCAGCATCCTCGACTCGGTGACCAAGGAAGTGGCCAGCCTGCAGAGCTCGCTCGGGCAGAGCGATCGCGCGAAGCTCGCCGAATATCTCGACGCCATCCGGGACGTCGAACGCCGGATCCAGAAAGCCGAGGAACAGCGCGATCAGGAACTGCCGCTGGTGGCGCATCCGGCTGGTATCCCGAACAGCTACGACGACCATGCGAAGTTGATGTGCGACCTGATGGTGCTGGCGTATCAATGCGATCTGACGCGCGTCGCCACCTTCATGATGGGCCGCGAGTTCAGCGGGATGACGTACCCGATGATTGGCGTGACCGACGCGCATCATCCGATTTCACACCACCAGAACCAGCCAGAGAAAGTGGCGAAGGTCGCCAAGATCAACCAGTATCATGTGACGCTGTTCGCCTATCTGCTCGACAAGCTCAGGACGACACCCGACGGCGACGGATCGCTGCTCGATCACGTGACGATGGTCTATGGGGCGGGGATGGCAGACAGTAACCGCCACGCGCCGAACGATATTCCGATCGTTCTGGCAGGCGGAGGCGCCGGCACACTGAAGGGCGGGCGCGCGGTCCAGTTCCCGAAAGACACGCCGCTGGCAAACCTGCACATGTCGCTGCTCGACAAATTCGGCGTGCGGATGGAGAGCTTCGGCGACAGTACAGGCAAGCTGGACGATCGGCAGCTGTTCGGTGTCTAGATCGCTTGTGAAGTATGTGGTCGCGTGCACGTGCCTTGCGCTGCTGGCGCCGGCCGCCACGCTCGCCGCTGCCGGCGAGTCGCCGCTGATTGCGGCAATTCGGGCCGGGCGAACCGATCTGACTCGTTCGCTCCTGCGTCAGAAAGTGGATGTGAACACTCCCCAGAGCGACGGGGCTACCGCGCTGCACTGGGCGGTGCATCTTGACGACCTCGCCACCGTTGACCTGCTGTTGAACGCCGGCGCCCAGGCCAGTGTGGCCGACGACACCGGCGTAACGCCCCTCTACCTTTCCTGTATGCATCGCCATGCCGCGATGGTCCAGCGGCTGCTCGCAGGTGGCGCGAATCCGAACGGCGCACTCCTGAACGGCGAAACGCCGTTGATGATGTGCGCCCGCGCCGGAGATCCGGCGTCGGTGCGGGCGCTCCTGCTCCACGGCGCGCAGGTGAACGCGAAGGAGAAGTTTCACGATCAAACGGCGCTCATGTGGGCGGCATCCGAGAAGCGGCCGGAAGTCGTGAAGGTACTAATAGAGGTCGGCGCCGATATCAACGCCCGGTCGCGCGCTTACCCGCGGACCGTCACCGGTGAAGAGACACAGCGGGCGGGGCGGGAAGAGCTCAACTACACCGTCATCCGCGGCGGCAGCACCCCGCTGCTGTTTGCGGTGCGGGAAGGAGACGTCGAGTCCGCGAGACTGCTGATCGAAGCGGGCGCAAGCGTCAACGACAAGCTGCCGGACGGCACTACGGCGTTGATCGAGGCGGCGCATAGCGGCCGGGGCGACGTTGCGAGGCTCCTGCTCGACAAAGGCGCCGACCCGAACGACGCGCAAATCGGCTACACGGCGCTTCACGCGGCGGTGCTGCTGAGCGATCTGGATCTGGTGAAGGCGCTGCTCGCACATAACGCGAACCCGAATCTGGTGATCACCAAGGCCACCTCGACCAAGCGCGCCAACGGCCACGAGTTCGAGATGCTCGGGCCGCTGCTCGGCTCCACACCGTACATGTTGGCGGCGCAATACCTTGAAAACGACATGATGCGCGCGCTCGCCGCCGCCGGCGCCGACACCCGCCTGCCCAACAGGGACGGCGCCACACCGCTGATGCTCGCGGTGGGAATGCTGGCGTCGACCCAGGTGGATCGCCGCGACCATCGCGTGCTCGACGGCGCCAAGGTGGAAGACGAGAGCCAGGTGCTCGAAGGCGTGAAGACGGCCCTCGACCTTGGTGCCGACATCAACGCCGTGAATAAGGCCGGCCTCACCGCGCTTCGCTGCGCAGAGAACCAGGGCTTCAAGCAGGTCGTTGCGCTGCTCAAGTCTAAAGGCGCAATAGGAACCCCGGCGACGACAGAGGCGCGGTGACGGCGAGGGTGGGCAGGCCGGCGAGCAATGGACCAACGACACGGACTAAACGGCGGGCCTGAACGGGCTCGCACAAAGGGAGGATTCGATCATGTGCGCAAGAGAGTTCGGTCGAAAAACCGTGTTGGGGCTGTTGTTGTGGGCATGTTCTGTATTGCCTGCGGGCGCCCAGGGCGTCGGCGCCATTGGCGGCACGATCACCGATACGTCGGACGCCGTCCTGCCCGGGGTTGCCGTCGCGTTGTCAAGCAATCAAAGGACAATCGGGGCGAATCAGCAAACGGTCACCGACGAACGGGGCGCCTATCAATTTCTTCGGCTCGTACCGGGCACCTATATCGTGAAAGCGGAGCTCCAGGGTTTCCGTCCGTCCGAGCAGCAGAACATCATCGTCAATGCTGATGGGACGGCGCGCGCGGATCTGAAACTGCAGATCGGCACCTTGGCTGAAGGGGTGACCGTGACCGGTGAGGCGCCGCTGCTCGACACCACGAGCGCAGCCAGGCAGACCGTCATTCAGATCGAGGTGCTGAAGACGCTGCCGAACAGGTTTGACATGTGGTCCGCCGCACGGATTAGTCCGGTCATCGTGATGAGCCAGGTCGACGTGGGCGGCTCATCGGCGTTCCTGCAATCGGGACCGACCGTCCGCGGCAGTAATAGCGAAAACGGCTATGCCGTCGACGGAATGGACATCAGCAATATCGAAGGCAACGGTGGAGGGACGGCCTTCTTTCTGGATCCGTTTGCGTTTCAGGAAATGAACCTGCAAATGGGCGCCGCCGGCAACGCGGCGAGGGACCGAGGCGGTCTGGTCTTCAACATGATCACACGGAGCGGCACCAACCAGTTCCACGGCGGTGCGCAGTTCGCCATCTCGGGCTCGAGTCTCAATTCCGATAACTTGTCGGGGGAGCTCCGAACGCAGCTTCTCGCCTCGGTGCCGGCGGTCGTACTCGCGGCGAATCCGAACTTTCAACCGGCCTCTACTATCCAGGACATTGCCGATAACGGTGCGTGGGTTTCCGGCCCGATCGTTCAAAACCGGCTTTGGTTTTCGCTCTCGGGAAAATACGACATTCTGAACCAGTACATTATCGGCAGCTATAACCCCAACGGCGGGCAGGTTCTGGAAGACAATCTCAAATGGACGATCTCAGAGAAGCTGGCGTGGCAGGTGACCAAGAGCGCCCAACTGAGCTACTTCAACAACCTGCAGTACCGAAGAGTCGGACATCGCCCCATCAGCGGGACCTTCTCAGACAGCAACTCGCGCGCGCTCAACTACAAGTATCCCGACTGGCATCAGGTGAAATTCACGACTCCATGGCGCAGCAATATGGTGTTCGACGCGTCGTACAGCCGGCTTCGCTACGACGATCTCTGGGCGCCACAACCTGGTATTGCCATGGGAACGGTGTCTCATTACGAAACGACATCGGACGGCTACACGGAGGCGCAGCCGACCTATCCCGACTGGAACGACTTCAGGGATCAGGCGTTCAGCAGCATCAGCATCTTCAGTGGGCAGCACGACATTACGGCCGGCTATCAGTTCAGACTCGTGGGCCAGAAAGGCAAGAACATCTCGACGTCGGGCATGCGTGCGAATTTCACCAATAGTATTCCGGTGTCGGTCAACACCTACAACGTTCCGATCATGGGGGATTTCTCGGGGCCTGTGCAGTACGAGGTCTGGGATAGGACGAACGCGCTCTATGTGCAGGATAAATGGAGACCGACCAAGAAGCTTGTCGTGGATGTGGGCCTCCGTTTCGAGACCGATTTTGGCTGGGTGAAGCCATCGTGCACGGCGACCAACATATTCGTCGATGGTCGGTGTTTCTCGGAAATCAACGACGTTCCGAATTTCAAGACCGTCGTGCCGCGGTTTTCGGCCGTCTACGATTTAAAGGGTGACGGTAGAACCGCCCTCAAATTCGCCGCCAACCGCTACACCAGGCCGGTCTCCCTGGAGAATGCTCTCCGAGTCTTTCCGGCGGTCGTTGCCAGCGACACGCGGGCGTGGACGGTGTGTGCAGCGGGCCAAACGTCGGGATGCGATCTCAACGGAGACCTGAAACCACAGACGAACGAGCTCGGGTCCTCGAACGGTTATAACTTCGGCGTCGCGAACCAGTGGGCGCCAGGTTTGAAGCCTGCCTATTCAGACGAGTACTCCATAGAGCTGCAGCATCAGCTTCCCGGCAATCTCGTCGTCTCTGGCGGGTACACGAGCCGCGTGCAGCGAAATCAGTTTGGCGTGCGGAACACGCTGGTGCCGCCGAGCGCCTACACCCCGCAGACAGTCACGGAGGTCGCGAGCGGAAAGACGGTTACCGTCTACAACCAGTCGGCGGCAACCAGAGGCCTGTTCAATAACGTCTGGGGAAACCAGGACGAGTTGGACGTCGACTATCACGGCGTCGACCTATCGGTGAACAAACGCATGAGCAACGGCTGGTCGCTGATAGGCGGTGCCAATTTCGGCAAGGCGAGAGGCACAGTGATCACCGGCGATCTGAACAATCCGAATTCCCCCGAGTACAGGAAGGGAGCCTTCGGAAACGACGTGCCGTGGTCGTACCGGCTGTCCGGTGTAGTCAACCTGCCGTTCCAAATCGCAGGTAGCGCGACGACGTCCTACTATTCAGGATTTCCGGAGCTCACCACGGTGCTCGTGAACTCGAGGACGGTGGCGCTGACCCAATCGAGTCAATCGGTGATCGTCTCCGAGCGCGGGACGACGCGTTTTCCCAATGTGTATCAGCTCGACGTCAGCCTTCGCCGGCCGATCAAGCTGCAGAACACACGCCTCGAGCCACGGATTGATTTCTACAACCTGACGAACGAATCCTCTGTCCAGAGGCGTGTCACCGTGCTTGGTCCGGCATATCCGCGGCCGAGCGACGTCCAGCGGGGGCGGTTGATCAAATTTGGGATGAGTCTGGACTTCTAGGGCGCGTAGTTGTTAGTTGGTTAGTTGATTAGTTGGTTGGTTTGGTAGTTGTTGGTGCAGAAGGGCCGGCCCTCTGGATTGAGTGCCGGCCTTTGTTTTTTCGGACAACTAACAACTAACAACTAACCAACTAAGAACTAGAGCGGACTTTTCGCCGTTTTCGGCCACACGACGCCTTGGTCTGTCTTCCCCACGGGTCCAATCCCTATGTACGCGAATTTCTGCAGCCGCTGCCCGTGTTGTGTCTCAACGGTAAAAATGTTGCCCTTCGAATCGGTCGCGATGTTGTGCACCGCGTAGAATTGCCCGGGCTGCCGGCCGCCATCACCGAAGGCCGTCAGGACTTCGAGCGAATCCCGTAAGACGACAAAAATCTTATTGTTCGATCCGTCGGCCACATACATGTAGGTCTGTTGCGGATCGGGCGAGAAGGCGACGTCAAACGTCGTCCCGAACCCTTTCGTTCTCTTCGCGAAGAAGCCTTCCTTCACGAAGGTACCGTCCTTTTTGAAGACCTGAATCCGATCGTTCGGGCGATCGCAGACATAGACCAACCCGTCAGTCGAGATATGCACACAGTGCACCGCCTGGCGAAACTGTTCGGCGACCGGCGCATCAGGATTGTATGGACCGAGGTCGGTGTCGTCGGGTTTGTGGCCGTAGGCGCCCCAGTGCCGCTTGTACTTACCCGAATCGGCGTCGAATACAATGACGCGCCTGTTCCCGTACCCGTCCGAGACATACGCTTCATTGACGGCGGGATCGACAGCCACTTCGGTGGCCATGTTGAGATTCTGAACGTCGTTGCTGTCTTGTGGCTGATTTGGACGACCTATTTGCAGCAGGAATTTGCCTCCCCGCGTGAACTTCAGGACGTGGGACGCGCCTTTGCCGTTGCCCGCAATCCAGACGTTGTTCTTGTGGTCGAAGCTGATGCCGTGCGGCGAGTCCAGCCAGTCGTAACCCGGCCCAGGCCCGCCCCAGTGACTAAGGAGGTTACCGGCCTGGTCGAACTCGAGCACTGGCGGAGCCGCAAAGCAGCATGAGCCGGCGACGCTCGCTTCCCCGAACTGTTCACCCGGGGCGAGCTTGTTCGATTGTTGGACCATCCATATGTGATCCTGGGCGTCGACCGTCACGCCTGTCGCCCATCCTAGGACCCAATGATTTGGCAATGGCTTCGGCCACATCGGGTCCACTTCAAACAGAGGCGCCTGGGCTCCGGCAACTGCGGCAGTTACCTTCTGCCCGAGGATGGCGGACCCTACGGCGAGCGCGACGATGATCACGAGGAAAGTCGCGGCAACGGCAAAACGTCGCTTCATGGTTCCCTGCCTCTCTTGTCAAATCGATTCTAGTTCAGGACAGATACTCGGGTTAGGTCTATACTGCGCCGCAAGGCAGGAGACAACCATGAATTTGAACGTTCTCGTTTGGTCGCGTCGTGCGTTTCTCCGAGCGGTGGTTGCTTCAATGTTCGTCGTCATAACGGCGATGCCGGTCGTCGCGCAGGTAAGTGCTCTCAGCAGCATCCGTGGAACAGTGAGTGATGCCACAGGCGCCGCTCTTCCGGGCGTAACTGTCACGCTGACGAGCCCCGCATTGCAAGTGGCTGAGATAACGGCCGTCACTCAGGCAGACGGCAGCTATCGTTTTGGAGAGCTGCCGCCTGGAATCTATCGACTCAAGTTTGAATTAACCGGCTTCAATACGTTCGTCCGAGAGGAGCTGCGGCTGACGGTGGGTTTTGAAGCGCGCGTCGACGCACCACTCACGATCGGCGCAGTCCAGGAGTCGGTGACGGTCAGCGGTGAAAGCCCCGTGGTTGATTTTGCGAAGACGACGACGGCGGCGAATCTCTCGAAAGATCAAATCGCGATTCTGCCGGTTGGCCGCGGCTTCCAGCAGTTGTACGCGATGACGCCAGGTGTGAACGCCACAGGAGCCCCCGACGTCGGCGACAGCCAGATGAACAACCGGCAGGGCCTCATGAGCTTCGGTGTGACGACGGCTTCCAAGATCGAGATCGAGGGCATCAACATCGCCACCGATGCCGGCGAGGGCGGCACCGGAGTGTACATGTCCAGTTTCTCCGTCGAAGAGGCGCAAATCAAAACGTCGGGCAACACCGCGGAAGTGTCCACGCCGGGCATCTCGATGACGACCGTGCTGAAATCAGGATCAAATAATTTCCACGGTACATACACAACCGCCGGACAGCGGCCGAAGCTGCAGAGCTCCAACCTCGACGACCGGCTGCGCGCGCAGAAAGTGACGGATACGACGCCGCTGCGCTATTACTGGGAAACGAGCGGCGATCTGGGCGGGCGGATCATCAGAGACAAACTGTGGTTCTACGGCGGAACGAGTCGCCAGGAGCGCTCCACTGGACTCCTGGGATTTGTATCTGGTCCTGGACCGGACGGGAAGTACTTGACCGGCGACGAGCCGCTGGCAGACTACATAAACGGCCTGACGCAATACACGACGAAGTTCTCGTACCAACTCAACACCTCAAACAAACTGATCGGTGTGTACCAGAGAGGCACGAAGCTTCAACCGCAGCAGGGTGCCGGCCGTTTCCGTCCACTCGAGGCGACCATCGACTATAAGAACCCGGGCTGGATCTACAAGGGCGAGCTTCAGAGCACGCTCACGAGCCGGATGTTTTTGAATGTGGTGGCAGGTACTGGAGCGCTGTTCGCCGACTACTCCGCGCCTCGCTCGCCGAATGCGAATGCTGTCAAAGGCAACCCGAGCAAGACCGATTTGACCACAGGCCTCACCACGGGCGCCTACTGGAATTCGGAGAACTCGAGGGAAGGGAAATACCAAGTCGACAGCAACCTCAGCTTTCTCCCTGACCGCTTTCTCGGCGGGCATCACGAGTTGAAATTCGGCAACACGATCTATTTGCAGTACTACAGCCTCGGCGGAGTCAACGCTCCGCAGGGCAACTATCAGTTGGTATACGACGCAGGCCAACCTTCTCAGATCATCATCGACAATCTGCCCCTTAAACCGAAGAACCGAGGAGATATATACGCCGCATACGCGCAAGACACCTGGCGCGTGACCAACAGACTGACGGCCAATCTCGGTGTCCGGTGGGAACGGCAGCATGCGTATCTCCCAAAGCAGACGTATGCCGGGAGTCCGGATTTTCCGACGGTGTTCCCGAGTGGAACATTTGCATACCAGGATCTGACAACATGGGTGCGTGCCGTGCCTCGGCTCGGCCTTGCATGGAATCTTGATAGTAAGAGTGTTGTGAAAACCAGTTTTGGCCTCTACAACCCCAATATCGGATCGAGTTTTGGATTCGCATACAACCGAGATGCGCTCAGCAGGACGACGTTCCGCTGGCGCGATACCGATGGGAACGGCGACTACACACCCGGTGAGACGAACCTGACGCTCAACGGAGGGCCAGACTTTCTGAGCCTCAGTGGCGGAGGCACAGCCGTTCCGGCGCCGGATCTGCGCGAGCCGCTCACGAAGGAAGTGACGGCAGGGTTCGAGCGTGAGCTCGCCGCCAACGTCGGTTTCCGCACGATGTATGTGTTCCGGAAAGTGACCGACCGCTACGCCGACGTCGAGCTCAATCGCCCGCGGAGCGCATACGACATCCCTCTTACACGCCGCGATCCAGGACCTGATGGCGCGTTCAACACGTCGGATGACGGCGCGAAGGTGACGATCTACGACTACAACGCCGCGTACCGCGGTGCGGCGTTTTCGCTCGTGCAGCGGCAGAACGCGACGCCCGGACGTGAGGACCACTACAACTCGTTCGAGGTCTCGCTGAACAAGCGGTTGACCCATCGCTGGTCAGCCACTGGATCCTTCTGGGGCACGAAGAATTATCGATGGTTGACCATCCACGATGTGAACCCGAACAATGATCCGTTCCCGTTGGATCAAACCTGGTTCTGGGCGGGCAACGTCACCGCCACCTACATGCTGCCGGCGCAGGTTCAAGTAGGCGCATATCTGCAGAGCAAGGTCGGTATCCTGACGCAGAGGACGTACCAGTTCCGTGCGGCCGATCCCGACGGCGGCCCGTCGCTCACCTCGCTCAGCACCGTCACGCTTCGGCTCGAGCCGTACGGCTCTATGCGGGCCGCGCCGGAAAATGTGCTGAACCTGCGATTCAGTAAGCTGTTCCGGCTCGCGAAGGGGCGCGCCAGCGTCAATTTCGAGATCTTCAACCTGTTGAACACGAACGCCGACACCGGCTTGACGAACGCGTCGGGGCCGACGTTCAACTACAGCACGGGCGTGCTGCCGCCACGCGTCTCGCGAATTGGCGGAACGTACAGCTTCTAAGCGCTTATGAGCAGGCGATCCTCTGGACGGCTGGCTGTCGCGACGCTTGCCTTCGTTGCTGCCGCCGCGGCGCCTTCGTTCGCGCAGCAGCCGTCGTCTACAGCGGACCAACAGATCCTGAAGGCCGACACCGATCGTTTCACGGCCATGGTGAGCGGCGACCTCGCTCAGCTCGACCGGCTCCTGGCCGTCGAGCTGAGCCACATTGGCACCACCGGGCGGATCGAGGACAAGCACGCGGTCTTGTACGGCATCAAGAGCGGCAAGACAAAATACACGAGCATCATTCCGAGCGAACGGCAGGTGCATGTCATGGGGACGGTCGCGACCGTCATTGGTGTAGCGGTTATTCGGGGTGAGGAAGAGCCGGGCGTTGATATCGGAATTCGGTACACCAGCGTGTATGTCCTGCGTGACGGCCGCTGGCAGATGATCGCATGGCAGTCCACCAGAATCGCGCCGAACGAAACGGTCAACCCTCGCAGAGGCTGATGAGAGCATCCGGTTTCTTCACAATTATCCTGTCGATCGGTCTAGTCACGCTAACCGCGCAATCCCCTGCGCGGCCGCTGTACACGACATGGAGCGACTACGGGGGCTCGGCCGATTCGATGCAGTACTCCGCACTCAAACAGATCACGAAAAGCAACGTCGCGCAGCTGCAGCGCGCCTGGTTTTATCCGGTGCCCGATCGCACGGGCTCCTTTGGATTCAATCCGCTCGTCGTTGATAACGTGATGTACGTGCTCGGGCAGAAGAACAGCATCACCGCGCTCGATGCAGCAACAGGAACTGTTACCTGGACGCATGTACCCGAAGGTGGCAGCCCGGGTGCGCGGGGGATGAATTACTGGGAGAGCAGCGATCGATCGGATCGGCGGTTGATTTTCGGTGTTGGCAGTACGCTGCGCGAAATCGACGCGCGCACCGGCAGGGTGATGACGAGCTTCGGCGACAACGGCCGCGTCAACATGCGCGTCGGCGATCTGCGTCCGCTCGGAGGGCCGAGCGGCACTGCCGGGCGCGTGTTCGAAAACTTGTTTCTGACCGGCTCGGTTGTTGGCGAAACATACGGCTCGCCGCCTGGCGATCTCCGCGCGTTCGATGTCATCACGGGAAAGCTGGTCTGGACCTTCCACACGATTCCATATCCAGGCGAATTCGGCTACGACACATGGCCCGAGGGCGCCTACAAGTGGGCTGGCGGCGTCAACACGTGGGGAGAGATCTCCATCGACAAGGTTCGCGGGATTGCCTACTTCCCCCTTGGCTCGCCCACGCACGACAGCTACGGCGGCGATCGTCCCGGCAACAATCTTTTCGGCAACTCGCTCGTCGCGCTCGACGCGCGCACCGGCAGACGCCTGTGGCATTTCCAGACAGTGCATCACGATACTTGGGACTACGACCTGACCACCGGACCGAAATTATTGACAGTTCGTCACAACGGAAAGCCGGTCGACATCGTCGCACAGGCGACCAAAACAGGATTTGTTTTCGTGTTCGACCGCGTCACCGGCTCGCCGCTGTGGCCGATCGAAGAGCGGCCGGTTCCACCAAGTGATGTGCGTGGAGAAACACTCTCGCCGACGCAGCCCTACCCCACCACGCCGCCACCCTTCGCGCGACAGGAGGTCGGGCTCGAAGATCTCAATCCGTATCTCGACGAATCCGAGTACGAGCGCGTGCGCGACGCGATCAAGAACGCGCGCAACGAAGGGCTCTTCACGCCGCAAACGCTCAGCCGCGAGCAGCTGTCGGCGCCCGGAGAGTTCGGGGGATCGAATTGGGGCGGCGCCGCGGGCGATCCGTCAACCGGCTGGCTGTACGTGCGCACCACCGACACGCCCGCTCTTCATAAGCTGCGCGTGCCGGGCGTCTGGGTGCCGGCCTTCAGTAGCGGCGTTGGCAACACGCCGGCGGCGCGAGGCCGCGCGGTTTATCAGAATTACTGTGAAGCGTGTCATGGGCAAGCAACTGGCAACGGCATTCATGCCTACGGCGGCTCTGCGTTGATCAACGTTGCGGCGCTCGGCGCCGATCGCATCGAGACAATCGTGCGCGCTGGTTCCGGAGCCATGCCCGCGCACAACGAAGCGATGATCAACGGCGAGCAGATGGACTGGCTGCTCACCTATCTCAAGGATCCTGCCGCGGCAAACGCTGGCGCCACTGCCCTCTCAGTACAATCCGGAGCCTCGGTGCAACCGAATCCGACGCTGCCATTTATCGAAGGTCTCACCCGCTATACCGGTCCGCTCGGATCGATGTTTCACGCCAGTAATGGGTTGCCCGTCATGAGACCGCCATGGTCGTCGCTCGTGGCCTACGATCTCAACGAGGGCGCCATCAAGTGGCGAGTGCCGCTTGGCGTCGTTCGCGCGTTGGCAGCGAAAGGGATCAAGGACACCGGCAACTCCGTGCGCGCCTATCGCAACGGCATCGTCGCGACCGCCGGAGGACTGATCTTCGTCGGCACCAACGGCGACGGGTACGTGCGAGCGTTCGACAAGGACACAGGAAAAATTCTGTGGGAATTCGACCTGAACGCAAATCCCGAAGGGATACCTGCCGTGTATGAGGTGAACGGACGGCAATATGTTGCCTTTTGCGCGACATATTATGGCAACCTGGAGCCGGGAATTATCTCCACATTCCAAGGCAAAGTTGAAAACCAGGGCTACTACGTGTTCGCGTTACCGCGGTAGGCGCAGAAGGGAATGTCTCTTCAGAGCTTCTGCGAATGGCTGGCGAGTACGTCAGGGAGCATCGCACTCCACGAATCCGTCTGGGGATATCCGATTGTCGAGTCGCTCCATGTTCTGACCATGTGCCTCTTTCTCGGAATGATTGTCATGCTGGACTTACGTCTTCTGAGCCTGACGATGCGAACTGTGCCCGTTTCGCAAGTAGCGGGACGGCTTCTGCCGTGGGCAAGAGCAGGCTTTGCGGTGATGGTCATCACCGGCGCGTTGTTGTTCTACGCCATTCCCGTCAGGGCTTTCCACAATATTTTCTTTCGGATCAAGATCGTCATGTTGATCCTGGCGGGCCTGAATGTATGGGTCTTTCACTCGGGTGTGTTTCGCCGCGTGACCGAGTGGGATCTCGATCCTGTTCTGCCGAAAAAGGCACGGGTGGCGGGCGCCGTGTCTCTGGTGCTCTGGGCCAGCATCGTCGTCGCGGGACGCATGATTGCGTACAACTGGTTCGACTGCGACAGGCAACCGCAACCTTCGACGGTGAACTTCCTCGCAGGTTGTGACGGCAACTCTACTGAATGAGCTGACATGTCTCTGCTGCCTTTTTTTACGTGGTGTGAAAAGTCCGCGGTTGGCGAAGCGATACGGAACTCGCAGTGGCTTTTTCCCGTCATCGAGTCCGTCCATCTCCTCGCGCTGGTGTTGATCGCTGGAGCGGTCCTGGTGGTTGACATGCGTCTCTTCGGTCTTGGCTTGCGGCGGCAGCCCGTGGCCGAGCTCGCGCGAGACGCCCAGCCCTGGATGATCGGCGGCCTCACGGTGATGGTGACGACGGGGATCCTGTTGTTCCTGGCCGAGGCGATCAAGTGCTACTACAGTCCGGCCTTCGCCGTGAAGATGACGTCGCTGCTCCTGGCGCTCGTCTTTACATTCACTGTACGCCGAAAGGTCACCTTGGCCGGCGAGGGTCGTGTAGGCCCACTCTGGAGGAGACTGGTCGCCGTCGTCTCGGTTTTGCTGTGGTCTGGCGTCGGCATCGGCGGACGATGGATCGGATTTTCCTGATCGGATTGCCTTCCGCAGCTCCCGGGCCAGCCCTGGTCGCACGCGCGTCGGTACAGCGACGCCGCACTCCAATCGGTGATCGGCGCTTTGCTCCCGCGCAACAGGATCGGTAGTTCCTCGAGTGGCGGAGGTGCGGTGGCCAAGCGGTTGCCGCTCGTCACATTTGCGAGGTTCACGCACGCGGGCTGAAAGCCGAGCTCGCAACCACGCTGCAAGGACTCACGTGCCACCGTGCGGTTGTTTTGTTGGGCCTGCAACCTGCCCAGCTCGTTGCACGACCAGCCAGAATTGGCGCGGCAGTAATTCGTGTGCAGCAAGGCAAGATACCGGCACGCATCGCCGCGATCCTGCTCGCAGGCGTGTTGCCAGAATGGAATCCACTGGCCACGATGATGATCACCCACGCCTTGCGCGGCCGTCATAATCGCAAAAACGATGGCCCAGACGGAGATGTACGCCAGGTTGCGCGTCCGCCCAGACAGCGAGCGTCCAATCAGCGCCGGATCAAACCGCCGCAACGAACGCGAACGGACCACGCCATCGATCGATTGAATCAACAAGTTAAGCAGCGGCACCTGCAAGAGCTTGTCGTAGAAGGCGGGGAGTCCGGCGATGCGGAGCAGCGCATACAGCGCGATGGTGCTCAGCCCATACAGCACGCCAAAGATCACGCGCCCGAGTTCGGTCCGCGGCGACGTGGACGGATCGGTGAAGAGCAAGTGCATCCCGAGAAAGACCGCAATCGGAATGTAGGAATCGAAGAAATAATATGTGCCGCTGATGGCGTAGTACGCCAGGCCGAACAGATACGTCGTCAGCACGGCCGACATCGTCATCGTCGTCACGCCGAACAGGAATTGACCCGGCAGCGCCACGAGAAAGAGGAACAGGTACATGTGCGGTGGATAGAACTGCGTGATAGCGATGTCCTGACCCCACGTGATGTCGCTTGCGCCGCTCAGGATAAGAGCGACAGAAAATATCGTGAGCGTGAACGAGGATGGATTGAAGATGTGCGTCTCGCGTCCATCCTTGTTCCAGCGGATGAATTCTTTCGCAGCGAACCCGACCGCGATCATGACAAATTGCAGGTAGAACCAGTCCTGTTTGAACCAGAGAAACAGATTCGTGCTCAGGATGATTGGAAACGGTCCGAACCCGAGCGCATAGGTGTCGCGTCGTGACCAGCCGAGCAAAATGTCGAACGCGTACGCGAAGAACAGCTGCGCGAAAATCAGATGAGCCGATTCGTACACGGGCCGCCAATACCACCCCCAATACAGGAAGATCGCGGTGTGCGCGCAGGCCTGCACGTAGTGCTGCGGCCGCAGCGCAATTTCGAGGCGTAACACGCGGAGGTTGCGAAGGGCAGAAACCAGCAGTACGCCGTTCCACGCGAGCAGGACGGCGCCCGTGCCGACAACCGAGCAGAGCAATCGGGGATTCTGGCGAACGGGCTGGTACAGCGCGAACGCGACCAGCCCGGCCGTAAACAGCGGCGGCAGGAGCAGCGCGCGACTACTTGCGATCTTGCGTGTCGACACCGGGCCGCGCTAGCTCATACGGAGCCCCCGTACCCGAGGACCCCAGGAACAGCTTTCGGCCGTCGGCGAAGGTCAGGTCGCGACCGTTCGCGCGGCGTGTGCCGTCTTTCGCCTGGTAGCCGTCGACTTTCACTTGCGTCCCCGGCAACAACGACTCTTTCGTGAAGCCCCGGCGGAAGAGCACGTTCGGGGTTCCGGCTTCGAACTTCCACTGCTCGACGCTGCCATCGGGCTTCTTCACGTCGATCGTGATCCACACGTGCGGATTGATCCACTCCATCTTGGTGACGACCCCCGTGAACTCGACCGGCTTGTTCGCGTCGAATTCCGCCGCGAAGGCATGATGGGCCGCAAGCGGCATATTAGCCGCTACCAGATACAGGCCGACGGCAGCTATCGCAATGGTCAGTTTCACACTCATGGACGTCAACCTCCCTGCCATCGTTGATGTCATCTTCTGTACCAGTCGTGCAGACGATCGCCTGGTGGAATCTTGCGGGTGATGTCCACGATCATCGTCTCGCCTTCCCAGTGTTTCACGAGTTGCTGCTTCCGCAAATGCCCGTACATGAACTCTTCGGAGAACTCCATGCACGGATAATCGATGACCGTCGCGTTCGGCTCCAGGCGCCGATAGAGCGGCATCGCGATGGTCCACGGACGCGTGAAGACCTTTGGATCTTCGACCGTGACTTCGTAGCGGATGGCATCCGCACTAATGGGCGAATACCGCTCAACCAGATGTAACGCGTCGCTGTGAAAGTTTCCGGCCCGATCGAACCAGTTCTTGCCGTTGAAGTTTCTGACGTCGACAACCAGCGTATTCTTTTCCCAATGGCCGACGGAGTGTCCCATGTAAGTGTCGTCGGGAGGGCCCGCAACCTTGTTCATATGGATCACGCGAGCCGCGTTTGAGAACGCGAACGTCATGTGGATTTTGTCGGTGCCCTGCACGATAGCGAACGGGTAAGGCATGTACATCGCGCGCGGCACGCCAGGCAGATAGCATTTGAGCTCGGGGTCGCGATCGATCCAGTTCTCGTTGTTCTGCTTTTTGATCGCGGCAGCTTCGGGTCTGTATGGAATCTGACCGTCGCCCTGCACGACGCCGAGCGATCCGGGGACGCCACCCGCGGCACCAAGGGCCACAACGGGTGCGGCGGGCACTCTGGCGTACTCGTAATCGTAGACGCCCTTCTGCGTCACCATTCCGGCGCGCGCGTCGTGCGCTTCTAAATCCCAATTGGCTTCGTTGAGCGCCTGCCATACTCCGTTGAAATTGGGTTGGCCGCTCGTCGTTCGCGCGGGCCGGGCAGCCTGACCTTCACTGCGCGTGACCGACAACGAGATCACCGCGCTCACAGCGGCAGCCGCAAGCGCGGTCGCGACGATCGAACCGTTAAACCAGCTTCGCATTGAGGTCTCCTGTGCCACAGACGTGGTCTATTGCGGCTCGGGATTGAGGAGGCAGCTGGCGGTGTCCTGCGACGCCGGATCCGGCCCCCGCCCTTCCACGAACGCTTTTTCATCCACGCGCGCACCAATCAGCAACGCCGGCAGCCCGTAGTTTCCTTCATAGCACCGCGGCTCGTAGTAGATGCGGTTTTCCGTGTCCTTCTGCAACGTCAGCTCCTGCTTGACGGTCCATGCGGCTGTCCAAACCGTCGAGTCCGTGAGCGTGACAGAGTACTCGAGCGTGTTTGCCGACAGCCGCGTAAATCGCTCGAGGAGCTTCAGGTTCTCGGCAGCGCCGCGGATCGGAAATTTCGGTGAATAATTCGTGGTCTCGACGACGAGCGAGTTGCCCTCGAAGTGGCCGCGCGAGTCGCCATGACGAAGCCGGATGCTCGTCGGCGGATGGTTGCCGCTGAGATAGACGACGCGCTGGAATCCCTGGCCCTGACCGGTGTCGACGCCGATCGCAATCGAGTCCTGCCCTTGGACGATGCGACGGAATCCGACGAAGTCTGGTTCCGATCCCGCCATGCAGCGGTCAGCCATGCTCTGATCTTCAGGGCCGTTGTGACGGTTCATGCGCTGGGTGTTGTAGGACGGGGGTGCTTCAGATAGCTGCGGCGATGGCGGGCCGTACTGCCAGCCGGCGCAGGCGGTCATTTTATTTTTACACGTATCGGTGTTCTGAAGCAGCGCCAGGCGGAAGTCGCGGTCGCGACGGTTCAGCTCCTGCGCGCGCGCCGTCAGTGCCGGAATGCGGCCGTTCGGCGGATCGACGACCAGCGACGTGCGACGGCCCGTGGGTTTTACCGAGGTGAACACCGCGTTATAGGCGCCGGCGACGTCCTGCCGGCTCCCGACCTCGGCGCGAACGTTGCGGCCGGTGTTGCCCGAGCGTTCCGCGTCCTGTGCAGCTCGCTCTGCGTCGGTGAAGAACTCTCTGGTGGCGTACTTTGCGGGCCGTTCGAGCGGCGTATCGAACTCGTCCAGCCAAATGCCTTCGAGACTGGGGTGCCCCCACGCCGTCTTGGGAAGAGTCACGGGTGGCGCCGGCGTCTTCGGCGTCGACTGAGGCGGGGTCGCTTGAGCTGTCACGGACAGACGCAGAAATACGATCAAGGCGATCATCACCGACACAACAACCAGTGCCTCGAGAAGCCGTCGCCTCATCTCATTCCTCCTGTGACTGGCGCAATGCGGGGAACCGCAAGACTATACCAGAACGTCTCACGTGGCGTTCATGCGCAGACAACTACCATAGGACCATGTGGAAACCGCTAGGTCACTTGCGCAAGTTCGAACGCCGCGAGCTCACATGGTTGCTCATGGGATTCAGCGCGTGCGTGTTGTTGTTGATTTTCATCGCGCTGGCAGGCGAAGTGGCCGAAGGAGACACGCAGGCGTTCGACGTGAAAGTCGTGCAGGCGCTGCGAAACCCGATTGACCCTGCCGATCCGGTTGGTCCGTATTGGCTGCAAAGAGCAGTGGAAGATATCACCGTCCTCGGCGGGCCAACGGTGCTGGGTCTCGTACTGGCCGCCGTCGTCGGTTTCCTGTGGCTTCAGGCCCGATATCAGACCGCGCTCTTCGTCACGATTACCGTAGCAAGCGGGGAACTTGTCAGCTGGATTCTAAAACACACCTTCAACCGCCCGCGACCGTCTGTCGTGCCGAATCTTCATATCATGTCGCCGAGCTTTCCGAGCGGTCATGCGATGGAATCTGCCGTCCTGTATTTGACGCTGGGTGCCGTGTTGATGCGAGTGGCGGACCGGCGGATAACGAAGGTCTACATTTGGCTTCTCGCCGTCTTTCTCACCACGAGTGTGGGAATCAGTCGCGTCTATCTGGGGGTGCACTACCCCACTGATGTGGTCGCTGGCTGGATCGTCGGATTCATATGGGCGTCACTTTGCTGGGTGATAACTCAGCAGTTTGAAGCCCCGGCGATCGAGGCGGAGCGGCAGAACGTGGCTGAGAATTCGCAATAAGCGGCTTCTTAATGGAGCGCGGGTTGGGGCATCCTACGCGCCAGTGTCGCTCACTCGATATGCTGTTCTATACATGCCTTGCGAATCCGCTCCTGATGCCAGGTGGAGTTACTTATGCGCGGCGATCTCTGTCACGACGTTCCATACATACCGAACGAACGGATAGAGCGACGACTCGGCGAGTCGCTCGACGTCGCCATGCGCGGGATAGTCGAGGGCGTCCGATTCGGTGGACGCAGGACCGATGCCGTACGACTGAATCCCCTTCGCACGGAGCTGCGCCTGGTCGCTCGCTCCGGTGGACATGGATGGCAGCACAGCCGCATCAGGATAAATCGTGTTCGAGACCTGTTCCATCACGCGGTACATTTCCGTGTCGAGCTTTGAGGCGGGCGACGGCGGCCGCGATGGCGGCAGCGGGACAATCTTCACCGCCGGATCGCCAATCACCTTCGCCATTTCCGCATAGAACGTGTCGATGTCCTCGCCCGGCACGGCGCGAATATCCAGCGTGGCTTCCGCTTCCGACGGGATGACGTTGGCTCCAACGCCGGCTTTCAGCATCGTGGGGACGACGGAGGTGCGCAGCATCGAATATTCTCCGGGAGCGTGTTCCCGCAGGAAGGCCTGGGCCGGTGCCGCGGTTTTCACGTCGAGCAGCGCCCTGTAGATCGCCGCGCGCGCCGGCGGGCTGATGAGCGCGAGCCGTTCAAAGTAGGTACGCGTGGTGTCGTTCAGCCGCATGGGCGTCTCCCAGCGGCCGACTTTCTCGACAGCGGCGCCGAGATGAATCAGCGCATTGTCCAGACGAGGCACGGAACCGTGACCGGCAGTGCCCGTCGCCACTAATCGCACCCGCGCCGGCAGCTTTTCCGCCGTCCCGATGCTCACGGTGGCGACTCGCGTACCGTCGATTCTGGCGCCGCCGCCTTCGGTCATGGCAAATTCCGCCTCAATCTCGTCGAAATGCTCGCGTACCATGTAGTTGATGCCGACGCCCGTGATATCGGCCTCTTCAGCGGATTCGGCGAGAAAGATCACGTCCCGATCCAACTGGACGGCGAGCCGCTTGAGCATCAGGATGGTGATGAGATTCGCCGTCAGTACCGGCTTGTCGTCCTTCGACCCGCGTCCCCAGATGTAGCCATCCTTCATCACCGCGCCGAACGGATCGACGGGCCACTTCTCGCGCTGCACAGCCACCACGTCGGTGTGAGCCAGAATCAGGAGAGGCCGCTTGGAGCCGTTGCCTTTGAGTCGCGCCACCAGGTTGGGGCGATTGGGATCGAGGGCGAAAGTCTTCGTCGGAATGCCTTCGGCCTCTAAAACTTTCTTCAGATACTCCACAGCGAGGATTTCGTGGCCGGCCGTTGTGTCCAACCGCACGAGGGCCCGATAACGATCGAGGATTTCTGGACGGAGCTTGTCCCAGTCGACCGGCTGCCCCGCCGCCGGCACTTGCGCCTGCAGAGAGCAGAATGATGCGACGGCAATCGCGACGGCGGTGAAAGGTTTCATGCAAGGCATGTTACACCGTCAGTCGCGTCGTCGATGTCGCCGCTGAACCTTCTCAACCAAGACGAAATCACCCACTTCCCAACTGAACGGAGGTTTCCCACGGCGATCGCTGTTGCGTCGATCGAGGGTGACCTTTTCCGATGCTGCTCGTCTCTCGTCCTGTCGTCGGTCCCAGGCTACCTTAACTGGTAGATGCGCAGTCTTTTTCTTCAGCTTCTGAAACCTCTCGCGCGCGCCCCGCCGAACGATGATCTCAAGAGACGACACATCCTTTTTCGGCCCCCGGCGCTTGGTTTTCTTGGCCATTCGCTTAATCTTAGACGCTGTCGCTCCATGACGTGCTTCGACACCTGCGCGACGTGGACATACCCATCGACGAGCAGTTCGCGTACTTCGGCGTCGCCGTGCCGGACGGGAGTGCATTGATTGGAAGCGGCCTCACGATGTTCGGTGCGCAAGTGACGCAGGGACAGAACCCGAACGATGCGAACCTGAACAATTTCATCAGCGCCAGCCTCCAAGCGAACGGCAGTACGTTCGTCGGCGTCAACGGCGAGGGCACGTTGAATCAATTGACCGACGCCATTACCTTTGATCCGGTCCAGGGTTTCTTGATGGCCGCGTATTTTCGCACGTGGGATCGGTCAGGCGACACCTCGAGCGTCGCGAAGTTTTCGAGCGTCACGTTCAGCTTCAATGAAATCGGCCCGCAAGCTCCGCCGGAGGGTTCGCCCATCCCGGAACCCGCGTCGATGACGCTGCTCGGCACAGGGTTACTGGCGCTCGCACGGCGTCGATTCACGAAGAAGGCATAGCGCGCTTCCACGAGCTGTTCCTGCGAACGCGAGCTCACGAGTGAACGGGTCTTCAGTAGCTGGATTTTGTGGGCAACGGGCTCGCACCAGGCGCCGAAGGCCCACCTTGTGACTCCTGGATGATTTTCACACCCGCGCTGGCGCCCACCCTTTATCAGCGCCTATGCCCCCGAAGACCGCTG
>JANMJM010000203.1:0-22963 GCA_031371345.1 Vicinamibacteria bacterium | reverse complement strand
TCGGCGACGTCACCGCCGGGCACAGGCTCGATGCCGCGCCCACGGAAAAAATCTCTCAAGGCATCGGGCACATCTGAGCGCCCGAGGAAAGACGCGAGCGAGTCGTGCGGAATGGCGGCGATCGTCGCCTCGGCGGCGGCGCAGATCTCCAAATCGCCGTCCTCGGTCAAGAGGGCGAGGAGCGCGAGCTGTTCGTGCGCACGCGGAGCAAGGCCCCCCCGCGCCGCCAGCAGGCGAACATCTTTTGCGACTTCTCCTCTGCGGAAAAAATCGAGGAGTGGACTGCGAATACCGACGTCCATCAGGGCGTCATCAGATCTTTGAAGTTAGACAGATTGATGCGCTTGCTGACGACCTCGCCAGGGGCGCCGAGCGGCTTCCCCGGCCGGCCGTTCAAGCTGTAGGTGAACGCCCCGGCGTCGCCGACCGTCACAAGCACTTCCTCGCGCGCGGACACCTGCCGCTTCTCGCCTGCGCTCATCAATCCCGAGAAGGTTGGCTCACCGTCGACGGTGACAGACACCCAGCACGATGCCTTCGGACTAATTTCCATCGTTAACCCCGACGACGTCGCGGCGGCCGGGGTGGGGGCGGCGCCGCCATCCGGTGCGGTCGCAGGTGCGTGGGTTGATTCGGACGCAGGAGCCGGCGTCGATTCCCCGGTGGGAGCGCCCTCACCCGAAGGTGCGCGCATCACATGGGCCGGAGGCGATCGATGCGTACTGAAATAAATGACGAGCGCAACCATCGGGATGCTGACGAGTATCAGCCGGATCGCGGTCGATACCGCTTTTCGATCCGCTTCCAGTCCTTCTCCGTCTTCGACGCCCACGGGACGCGCCGTCGCCGTCGCAGCGTCAGCCGGCAACTCGGCGAGGACATCCTGGATGGTGCGATCGGGATCGAGCCCAACCTCTTGCGCGTAGGCCCGAATGAATGCGCGCGTGAAGATGCCGCCTGGAAGCCGCGTGAGATCGCTGCGCTCGAGCGCCTCGAGCGACATGATTGAAATTCGAGTCGTGTTTGCGATTTGCCGAAGAGAGACGCCCCGCTTCTCGCGCGCCTCACGTAGACGAGCGCCAACGGTTCGGGGTGGGGGACCCTGCGGTATCACCAATGCGTTGTGCTCATGTTAGGGAACCGCTCCACAAGTGTCAAACGCTCGTCTGATGTCGGCAACGCGCGCGTGCAAGTGCGTTTCGATGGAAGCGCCCGCGGGAGGTATGAATAATCCGATCGCGGCGACGCCGGCCGCACCGGCTCTCGCCACATCTTCGGTCCTGGCGACGGTGATGCCGCCAATGGCGAGTACGGGAATCGGTGTGTGCGCGCTCACGGCGGCTAATCCGGTCATCGTCGTCAGGCGATGCGGCGGATGTTTTGACGCCGTCGGAAACATCGTGCCCAGAATCAGATAGTCGAGCCCACCGGAGCGCGCAGCGAGTGTGGCGTCCTCGACGCCATGGACCGAACGGCCGACGATGAAGCCCGCGGGCAGAAGCTCTCGGACGCGAGGCGCATCGATCGAGTCGGTGCGGAGATGCACGCCGTGCGCGCCCGCCGCTATCGCGATATCGGCGCGATCGTTCACGACGATGCTGGCCGGCGTTCCGTCTGCGGCAGCCATGCACTGCCGAACCAGAGCCGTCAATTCCCTGGCTTCCAAATCTCGCTCGCGGATCTGGATCAAATCCACGCCCGCTCGGGCGGCGGCGCCGACAAGATCCACGAGGCTGAGGGATGGTGACGCCTCGGCAAGCCGGCGGCGGTCGGTCACCAGACAGATCAGGCGCCGCGTTCGGGACAGCGTCATTACTCGGCTAGTGGCTCACCCAGCCCGCGACGGGCGTAGAGGACCGCCGCCAGATCTCTGAAGCCCATCAGCAGATTGACGACCCCGAGGCCGGAGACCGCGCCACGTAAGAAGTTGTTGCGGAGGAATTCGTGGAACACCGGCGAGGCGACGCCGAAATAGTTGCGATCCCAGAACGCCGTCCACGGCACAAGGACCAGCAGCAGCCCGACTTCGAGGAAGTACGCCACGTAAATAAGGCGCTTCATCGCTTGAGCTCCGCCGTCAAATGCTCGAGGCGTGCGGTGAGATCGCGGTAGTCGCCCGCCTCGGACTGCAGCTCGAGGAACACGGCGAGGGCACGTGCGTGCTCGCCCTGAGATTCCAGCGCGGCGGCCAGATCGTACAGGAGCGCATGGTGCGCGCTCGGATCGGACGACGGCGCTTCGGCGGCCCGCTCGTACCACTCGATCGCGTGAGCAAGATCGCCTCGATCGACGTACATCTTGGCGAGCAACGCACCCGCTCGGAAGCGATGACGGGGCGATCGCGCCGCGACTTCGAGCGCCTTCATCGCATCGTCGGGCATGCCCATCTCGAGATATGTCGCCGACAGCTTGAGGTGCTGCTCCGCTGTTTCCGGCGACGCGTCGTGCGGAGCTTCCTCGCGCAAACCTTGCAGCACGCTTTCAAGTTTTGCCGGCCGCGGCGACGCCGCTGACGCGGCGGCGTCCTTCTTCATTTCACCAATAAAATCGCTGAGGTCGATCTCGTGCGAATGCGGCTGCGAATCAGGCTTGCCGGGCGCCGGTTTGATAGGCGTTGGCTCTGCGTGCGTGTCTGTGCCAATGATGCTGCTGAAATCGATCGCGTGCAGCGACGATGGCGGTG
Organism: Vicinamibacteria bacterium; assembly: GCA_031371345.1. GTDB lineage: Bacteria > Acidobacteriota > Vicinamibacteria > Vicinamibacterales > JAMQPK01 > JAMQPK01. Next base: position 20,280 of record JANMJM010000203.1, on the reverse strand, counting down.
TCGGTGGCACTGGCACGGCCTCTGGGGCCTTTGGCACAACTTTCGGCTCGGTCGAAATCGGCATTGGCGCTATCTCGGTACCGGCCGGCTCGGCCGGCCACAGAAAGTCGGTGCTCGTGAACGGCGTCTGCCCACTCAGCCGCTCGGCGATAATTGTGTCGATGTCGGCTTCACCAAGCAGCGTCAACGCCTGCCGGAAACGCTCGATGTTGGCTCGTTCCCATGGCTCGCGCGCGACGAGGTCCTCGGCAATCACCCGCGCCTCGGCCCCTGCTCCGATGACGAGATAGGCGTCGGCGAGCTGCGCCTGGGCGCTGTACATCGTGGCTTCGAGCCCGCCGTCGACGCAGATTTCTACCAGCCGCATCAGCGCAGGAATGTGATTGGGCACGCGATTGACGAATTCATTGAGCGCCGCAGCGGCCGACCCCCATTCGTCGGACACCATCGCTGCGCTGACAGCGAGCTCGATACATTCGAAACCGGCGTCAGGATTCACCTTCGCGACCGAACAGCCAAGGATGACCAGCGCATCACGCTTACTCGGATAAACCGTCAGGATCTGCCGAAGCAAGGTCGTGCCTTCGACAGTGCGGCCGTCGCGCAGCTCCATTTCGGCGAGTGTCCATAGGAGCTCTGGATCATCACCGGCGACTTCCGGTGTCAGCACGGTACGGGCGCTCGCCATATCGCCGTTCGCGATCAGGCGCTTCACCAGCTCCAAGCGGAGACTGTTGTCCGCCGGATAGGCCTCGGCCGCACCACCCAGCACGGCCAGTCCTTCGTCCTCGCGGCCCTGCCGCATTAATTCGTAGGCGATGTCTCGCAGCTCGCCGACACTCGTGGCGTACTGACGGGCCGATTCGAAATCACCCCGCGCGACGTAGGCCTTCAGGAGCATCTCGTACAGCTCGGTGTCTTCCCCGCCGTATCGCGCGGCTTCGCTCAGCAGTTGCAGCGCGTCGTCTTCTTTTCCTTTTTCTTGAAGATCGGCGGCAATCTCCTTCAAGAAGACGACGGCTGAAGCGGAGTTGCCGAGCGTGACGCGCGCGCGACCGCCGGCCAACCGCGTCGCGAGATCGGCGCCGTCGAGATCGCCGAGCTTGATGCGAGCCTCGGCTTCGCCGGTTTTGTCGCCGCGCGCCCGGCGGCGTTCGGCCAGCGTCGTAAAATTCGCGCGGGCGTCGACGAGCAGGCCCTGGCGAGCCGCGATGTCGCCGAGGTGCAGCATGGCGTGCTCGTCATCCGGTTTGATCTTGATGATTTTTCGGTAGAGCGCGACCGCCTTCGAGAAGAATCCTTCCTTCCCGAAGTGATCGGCCACGCGCGCGTATTCCGCAACCGCTTTGTCGCGCAGTCCGGCGCGGAAGTACACGTCTCCGAGAGTGTTGACGGTATTCCAGTCGGTCGGCTGATCGTCCAGGACCTTGCGATACTCGACGATGGCCTCGGCGAGCTTGCCCTGGCGGATCAGCTTCTCCGCTGTGCGCAGCGTTCCTTCGCGATCGAATGGCATGGGGAATCGGGCCGATCAATCAATCGTATCAAATTCCAGCGGCAGCGCAGGCGGACTGAATGATCGCCTGTGCACGGCGGAATACCCGAATTGCTTGACGGCTGAGAGGTGCTCGGCCGTCGCATAACCTTTGTGGCGGAAGAACCCGTAGCGCGGATCCTGCTCGTGCAGCGCCCTCATCTGCCGGTCGCGCGTCACCTTCGCCATAATCGACGCTGCAGCAATCGCCGAGCACCGTTCGTCGCCGTGCACGACACCACGCTGCGCCATGAGCAAATCCGGAATGCGAAACGCGTCGACGAGCACGAGGTCGGGCAACGGTGCGAGCGACATCACGGCGCGGCGCATCGCCTGCAGCGACGCCTGGTGAATGTTAATCGTGTCGATCTCGGCGGGAGAAGCCTCGGCCACAGCCCACGCCAATGCGCGGGCTTTGATCTCTTCGAAGAGATCCTCACGCTCGGCCGGCGGAACTTTCTTCGAATCGCTCAACCCAGGAATATGCCGGTCCGGATCCAGTACCACCGCGCCCGCGACGACGGGACCGGCGAGGCACCCTCGACCGACTTCGTCCACCCCGCACACTCTCCGGAAGCCAAGCCTCCGCAGCACGTTCTCGAGTGTGCGTGTCGCTGCAACCCGCGTCATTGACGATCGATTACTTGCTGGTCTCGCGCATCCGCGCGGCTTTACCCTTCAAATCGCGCAGGTAATACAGCTTGGCGCGCCGAACTTTCGCGGTGCGCACAACCTCGACCTTCTGAATGATCGGCGAATGCAGCGGGAAGATGCGCTCCACGCCCTGCCCGAACGAGACTTTGCGGACCGTGAACGACGCACGCGCGCCGCCGCGATGCATGCCGATGATGATGCCCTCGAACACCTGGATGCGTTCCTTGTCGCCTTCACGCACCTTGACGTGCACTTTCACGGTGTCGCCGGCTTTCATCTGCGGCCGTGCGGCCAACTGCGTCTTCTCTAGCTGTTCAATCATGCCCATGGGGGGCTCCCTTCTTCTGCATTAACTCGCGCAGGATTTCCTGCTCTTCAACATCAAGCTCGGCATCGGCCAGCAGCTCCGGCCTCCGTTCGAGCGTCAGCTCCAGCGCCTGCCGCTTGCGCCACTTCCGAATTTCGCCATGATGGCCCGATACGAGCACATCCGGCACTTTTAAATCCCTGAACTCGGCCGGCCGCGTGAAGTGCGGAAAGTCGAGCAACCCCCGCGAGAAGGAGTCGTCGGCGACCGAGTCTTCATCGCCGACCACACCGGGGATAAGCCGCGCGACCGCGTCGACGATCACCAGCGCCGCTAGCTCGCCTCCGCTGAGCACATAATCGCCAATCGAGAGCTCTTCGGTGGCCAGCCCTTCTCGAACCCGGTCGTCGATTCCTTCGTAGCGGCCGCAAAGAATCGTGACACGTTCCAGCGCGACGAACCGCACCGCTTCGGCCTGTGTGAACTGCCGGCCATGCGGCGATACCAGCACGACGGCCTGGGGTGCGCCACCGTCTTTCGCAATAGCTTCCACCGCGCGAAAGATCGGCTCGGGCTTCAGTACCATCCCCGGCCCGCCGCCATACGGCACATCATCGACCGTGCGATGACGATCGTCGGTAAAGTCGCGAAGGTCTCGAACCTTGACCCTCAGCAGTTCGCGCTGAAGAGCGCGCGCCACGACGCCTTCGGCGAGCGCCGCTTCGATCATCCGCGGAAAAATCGTGACGATGTCGAATTGCAAGGGTACCTAGAACCTTTGCCGCCGCGTCACGTTCAATTCGAGCAATCCGTCCGGCGGCGCGACCACGATTTTCCTGCCGGCAATGTCGACGCTCACGCAAATCCCTTCGACGAGCGGGATCAATATTTCTGTGTCGCCCTGCTTGATCACGAGCAGGCTGCCCGTCGATCCGCCATCCACGCTCGTCACCTCACCGATCGGCTGCCCGTCCTTTGTGGCGACCGCGCATCCGATCAACTCGTGGTGGTAAAACGAACCGGGCGGCAACACCTGCAGCGCGTCGGCGGGGACGCGCAGCTCGGTTCCCGCCAGCGCTTCGGCCGCATTCATCGTATCGACGCCCGCCAGTTCGAGCACAGGCCGCCCGCGATGGAAGCGTGCATCTTCAATTGTCAAAGACTCGATCGTACCGTTTCGCTGAATCTGAAGCACCGAGCCCGCCTTGAATCGTTCTTCCAGAAAATCGGTGACGGGATCGACAATCACCTGGCCGCGATTCCCCTGGGCGCGCGCGATGCGGCCCACCACGACCATCTCGTCCCAAGCCGCCAATTCAGCTTCCAGTTATCCGCTTCGGGCTTCCTGTTAACGGGGCGACGCTAGAGGTCACGAACCTCGAGCGTCACTTTCTTGCCCAGCTTCTCGCCAGTGACGCTGGCCAGCGTCCGCATCGCCTGAATCGTGCGCCCCTGACGGCCGATCAACTTGCCGACGTCGGGCGGCGCGACGGTAACTTCGATGAGCGTCGTACCGATATGCTCGCTCTCCGTCACTTCGACCCGCTGCGGCGTATCCGCAAGCGCCTTGACGACGGTTTCGATGACGTCGCGAATGGCGCTCACGACGCGGCTGTGGCGGCTTCCTTACGCTGCGACGCACCGACAGGCGCGGGCGCGCTCATGTGCCGCTTCAGCAACGTGCGCACGGTGTCGGACAGTTGTGCGCCCTTGCCGACCCAGTAGTCGATGCGGTCGCGTTTCATCTCGACCTTCGCGGGCTTCGTGCGCGGGTTGTAGTGCCCCACGATTTCCACGAAGCTACTATCGCGCGCCGTGCGCGAGTCGGTGACCACTACTCGAAAGAAGGGACGCTTCTTCGAGCCCATTTTTCTCATTCGGATGACTAACATTCTGCTCTGCCTCTCTCAGCTACCAGCTTCCAGCTTCCAGTTATCAGCTTCCAGTTATCCGTTAACGCCGCATCAGCGACTGCAGCCGCGCCTGCGCCTTGCGATCGGGCTTGCCGCCGGCCAGCCCGCCCATTGCCTTCAGCATCTTGCGCATCTGCGCGAACTGCTTCAGCAAGCGGTTCACTTCTTCGACCGACGTGCCGCTGCCGCGCGCGATTCTCTTGCGGCGGCTCCCATTGATGATATCGCTTCGGCGCCGCTCGTCCGGCGTCATCGAGCTGATGATCGCGCCAACGCGATCGATCGCTTTGTCGTCCGGCTTGTTCTCCGCCAGCTGCTTCAGGTTCCCCATGCCAGGGATCATGCCGATGATCTGCTCGAGCGGGCCCATCTTCTTAATCGCCTGCAGCTGCTCGCGAAAATCTTCGAGGGTGAACTCGTCTTTGCGAACTTTTGCTTCGAGCCGCTGCGCCTCTTCGATGTCGATCGCCTGCTCAGCGCGCTCGATCAACGACAGTACGTCGCCCATCCCAAGCAACCGCGACACGAGACGATCGGGATAGAACTGCTCGAGATCTTCCAGTCGCTCGCCGCTGCCGACAAAGGCGATGGGCACGCCGACGACGGCGACCACCGACAGCGCGGCGCCGCCGCGCGCGTCGCCATCGAGCTTGCTGAGCACGACACCCGTCACGCCGAGCCGGCGATTGAACTCGCCCGCGCTCTTGATGGCGTCCTGCCCCGTCATCGCGTCCGCGACATACAGCAGGTCTGCTGCGCCGGTCGCATCGCGAATCGCTTCGAGCTCCGTCATCAGCTCGTCGTCGATGTGCAGACGCCCCGCCGAGTCGACGATGACGAAGTCGTATCCGAGATTCGTCGCTTCGACGACGGCGCCTTTCGCGCGCGTCACCGGATCCATCATGCCCGCCGGATCGTGAACGCGAATGCCGGTCCCGGCTTTCTTCGCGACAACGGTGAGCTGTTCGATAGCGGCCGGACGCTTTACGTCGGTCGATACCAGCAGGGAATGCTTGCCCTGCTTCGACAGCCACTTCGCGAGCTTGCCGGCCGTCGTCGTCTTGCCAGCACCTTGAAGGCCAAGCAGGAGCACGACTCGCGGCCGCTTGTTGCTTGGCCGCAGTCCCCCTTCGGTATCGCCGAAGAGCGCGACCATCTCGTCGCGGACGATCTTCACGACCTGCTGCGACGGCGACAGGCTTTTCAGAACATCCTGCCCCATCGCGCGATCGCGCACGCGGTCCACGAACGCCTTCACGACCTTGAAATTGACGTCGGCTTCGAGCAGCGCGAGCCGAATCTCGCGCAGGGCGATTTCGATGTTCTCCGGCGTCAGCCGCGTCTCGCCCCGAAGGGTCTTGAAAACGTCCTGGAGGCGATTGCCGAGGGTATCGAACATTGGCTCTAAGATGCTCTAGCGCAAACCCTTATCGTAGTGTGAAAGGCGCAGATCTGTCAATGAATACAGGGGGGTTTCAGGGCTCCGGGCTTTGGGCTTTGGGCTTTGGGCTTCTGTTTCGGACCTACTTCTGCCAGATCTCCTGTCGCGCGTTTGATAATTCCAGCCGCGGTTCTTCTAAGCCGCGCCAGCGAGCCAGGTTGAATGCAGTGCCGACAAGCAGCGGCATATTCAGCAACATCGTCACCGTGGGCCACTCCACTACTAACAGCGACGACGCCATCAGGCGGAACACCAAAGCAACATCGAACCCTGAAGCCCGAAGCCCGGAGTCTAATGAGCGGTCTCGAACGAATGCGCGAGGTCCGAAAAGGCGTTCATCGCCAATCGGCACGACGGCGCGCCAACCTCGCCGCCGAAGCTTGCCAGATGCCACCGCTGTTTCGGCACGTAAACGATGTCGCCCTGATCGGCTTCGAAGACCTGCAAGCCTTCGATGTTGTAGCGGATCTTGCCGAGCATGATGAACCAGAACTCTGCGCTCTCCTGATGGAAATGTCCTTTGTCGGTAAGCGGCGGCGGAGCAATACCCTTGCCGAGGATGATGTTGGCGAAGGCGCCGGGTTCGACGACAAACTGCCTCGTGGAATCAGTTCCAGCGGCCACTGCATTGAAATCGACGAACGGCTTCTTGCCGCCCTCGTACGTCCCTTTGCCGGCAACGCGTGCGGCGACGTACTCATTTCCGGGAACCGGCACCGGCGTTTCTTCCATCGCGTACATCTTCCGGGCTCTCGCGACGTTCACCTCGAACCTTAGCGAGGGTCGATCCCCCACGGTTTCCATCGTGTACATGTTTCGATACGGGACTTGCACGAGGTAGCCCTTCGACGCAACGAACGGTTCTTGGCCATCGATAGTGAATCGGACTTGCCCGTCCTGAATAATCCACCATTCCGCGGTGTCGGAATTCATCCGCTTCGGCGTTTTCTTCCCAGGCGCCATCGAGATGTAGTCGCCGTGCAGCGTGTCGTCGTCCACGACCGGTTCGATCCAGTCGGCCTGGCCCTTGTGCTTGGCCAGAATGTCGGAAAGTTTCGTGTGGGGTTTATGAGGAGCCGTCCACCCGCCAGGCTTGATCGCTTTGGGCGACCAAACCAGTTGATTAACCGGCCCTGCACCGCGGCCTCGGCCGCCGGCTCGTCCCTGCGGAGCGGCGGGCGTGGAAGCCTCTTGCGCCGAGAGTGAAAACCCAAGTGCCGCGACGAGCGCGAATCCGACGACGACGGGTCCTACGATTCTCATCAGTCCTCCCAACTTTCTCGTTTCCAGCTTCTAGTTTTTACTTACTGCCGCGGCCAGGCTCAAACCGAGGAAAGTTTATGCCCCATCTTGTCCTTCTTCGTCTTCAGATACCGCCGCGTTGAATCGGACGCCGCAATTTCCAGCGGAATCCATTCCGAGATCGTCAGGCCGTAGCCTTCGATGCCGACAAGCTTGCGGGGATTGTTGCTCAGGAGCCGCATCGAGCGGACGCCGAGGTCGCGCAGAATCTGCACGCCAATGCCGTAATCGCGCTGATCGGCTTTGAACCCGAGCCGCTCGTTCGCTTCGACCGTGTCGAAGCCCTGATCCTGCAGCTCGTATGCGCGAATCTTGTTCGCCAGCCCGATGCCGCGGCCTTCCTGGTTCAGATACAGCAGAATGCCGCGCCCCGCCTCGGCGATTTTCTGCATCGCCACGTCGAGCTGTGCACCACAGTCGCATCGGATCGAATGCAGCACATCACCGGTGAGGCACTGCGAGTGCACGCGCACCATGATGTCCTTGCCGTTGCCCACTTCGCCAAACACCATCGCCACGTGGGTCTGCCGATCGAGTTGGTTTTCGAAGGCGGCGATCTGGAACTCGCCGTGCTCGGTCGGCAGCTTCGCGGTGGCCACCTTCTTCACCATCGACTCGGTGTGCATGCGGTATGCGATGAGATCGGCAATCGTGATCATCATCAGCTTGTGCTTCCGAGCAAACCTGGTGAGCTCCGGCACGCGCGCCATCGACCCGTCGTCGTTCATGATTTCGCAGATGACGCCCGCCGGATAGAGCCCTCCGATGCGTGCGAGATCCACGGCCGCTTCGGTTTGACCTGCGCGAACCAGCACGCCGCCCGATTGCGCCCGCAGTGGGAACATGTGACCTGGCCGCGACAGGTCGGTCGGCTTGGTGCGCGGGTCGATGGCCGCGAGCACGGTGTTTGATCGATCACCAGCTGATATGCCGGTGCTCGTCGAGTGCTTCGCTTCCACCGTCACGCAGAACGCGGTGCCGAGACGCGCCGTGTTCTGATTCACCATCAACGGAATCTCGAGCTCGTCGAGCCGCTCGCCGGTCATCGGCATGCAGATCAATCCGCGCCCATGCTTGGCCATGAAGTTAATTTTTGCCGGCGTCACTTTCTCGGCCGCCAGCGTCAGATCGCCCTCGTTCTCGCGATCTTCATCGTCGACGACGATAATCATTTCGCCGGCGCGAAATGCGTCGATCGCATCCTCGATGCGGGCGAACGGACTGCTGTTCTTCTTCCGGCCTTTTGCGATTTTCAGTTGTGCGCTCATACCTTCGTTCCCATCACGTCAACGGCACGCAGCACGTATTTGCCGACCATGTCGCATTCGAGGTTCACCCGATCGCCGACGCGCAAAGTTTTGAGATTCGTATGCTGCCAAGTGAACGGGACGATCTGGATGTCGAAGCTCGACCGCGTGAGGCCGGCCACCGTCAGGCTGATGCCGTCGACGGCAATCGAGCCGCGGTGAATCAGGTACGGCGCGAGCGGCTCCGGAAATCCCACTGTGAGCCACGTGAAGCCGGCATCCGGACGGATGGTGTGCACCGTTCCCGTTCCATCAACATGACCCAGGACGAGATGGCCGCCGAACCGGCCATCCGCGCGCATGGCGCGCTCGAGATTCACGGGCGATCCGGGTTTCAGCCCGCCGAGGCTTGTGACACGCGCCGTCTCGGGTCCGATCTCGGCTTGCCATTCATCGCTGCGCGGGTTGAGCGCCGTTAAGCAGACGCCGTTCACCGCCACGCTCTCCCCTTCGCGCAGGTCGGCCGCGACCGATGTGCGAATGCGAATGCGAAATCCGGACTCGACTGGCCGGACTTCGGCAACCTCGCCAACCGATTCAATCAATCCCGTGAACATAACCTTCTATAAAGACATCGGGGCCACACGGCGTCATGCGCCGATCGGCGAGCGATACAACCGGCAACGTGTTCGCGTCGAGCCATGACACACCTTGAGGGCCGATCGTAATCGGCGCGATATAAATATGGACGGCGTCGACCAGCCGTTCGGTCCACGCGGCGCGCTGCAGCGCCACGCCGCCTTCGAGAACGAGCGACGTGATCTCGCGATTGGCCAGCCGCGTGAAAGCTTGCCGGAGATCCCCTCCCTTTATTGGCTCCAGCAAGGCCCCGGCATCTTCGAGCTGACGCGTGCGTTCCGGGTTCCTGGCGATGCTTTCCGGTGTTGTGATGATTATTACCGGTCCCGCCTCCAGCGTCGAGAACACCCGGGCCGTGGGCGGGACGCGCAGCCGCCGGTCGAACACCACGCGGGTCAGCGGTCGTGCGCGATGTATCTGGCGGGCCGTCAGCATCGGATCGTCCACCAAAACCGTGCCCGAACCGACGGCGATCGCGTCGATTTCCGCGCGAACGGCGTGCGCGTGACGCTGCGACTCGGCAGAGCTCAGCGGGGTCCGCTCGCCTGGGCGCGCGGCCCCGCGGTTGTCGAGACTGGTCGCCACTTTCATGATGCCGAAGGGCCGACGCTCACGGATGAAGGTGAAAAACGGCCGGTTCAGGCGCAGCGCGCGCTCGCGCCCGACGCCGACCTCGACGGCGATGCCTTTTTGACGCAGAAAGTCGAAGCCGCGGCCCGAGACTGCCGGGTTGGGATCTTCTGTCGCAGCAACCACCCGCGCGATTCCCGCGGCCACGACCCGCTCCGTGCAGGGCCCTGTGCGGCCGGTGTGCGAGCATGGCTCGAGCGTGCAATACAGCGTCGCGCCGCGCGCGCGGTCGCCCGCCTCGTCAAGCGCTCGGATTTCAGCGTGTGGCCCGCCCGCCTTCTCGTGAAACCCCTGGCCCACAATCGTCCCGTCTTGGCCGACGACGACCGCGCCGACCATCGGATTCGGACTGGTCGTCCCCCGGCCGCGCTCTGCGAGGTCGAGCGCGCGTTCCATATGCTCGAGATCAGTCATACAAAAACGGGGTCTGCCCCTATGGCAATTTTTGTCACCATTGCTGCTCGAACAACGCGTCCACGTACTCGTCCACCGAGAACGGCACGAGATCGTCGATCGACTCGCCGATACCGACGTAGCGAATCGGCAACTTCAGCTCGCAGGCGATGGCCACCGCGATGCCGCCCTTAGCGGTCCCATCGAGCTTGGTCAATACCACGCCATTCACGCCAGCAACATTCATGAACTCGCGCGCCTGTGCGAGACCGTTCTGTCCCACTGTTGCGTCGAGGACGAGCAGCACTTCGTGCGGTGCGCCATTCACTTCGCGAGCCGCCACCCGCCGAATTTTCTCGAGCTCGTTCATCAGGTTCACCTTCGTGTGAAGACGCCCTGCCGTGTCGACCAGAATCGGATCGCGGCCCTTCGCCTTCCCGGACGCGATGGCGTCGAACACGAGCGCGGCGGGATCGGCACCCTCGCGCGCGCGTATCAGATCGACGCCGGCGCGCCGCGTCCAAATTTCCAGTTGCTCGACGGCCGCGGCGCGAAACGTGTCGGCGGCAACGACGAGCGGCGTTTTCCCCGATGCCTTCAGCAGCTGCGCCAGTTTGCCCACCGTCGTGGTCTTTCCAGTCCCGTTCACGCCAACGATCAGAACGACGTGGGGGACGGCTCCGTTTGGTGAGAGCGCGGGCACGGCCGCGAAGATGGCGCGGATTTCGTCCTTCACCGCCTCACGCAGGCTCTTGCCGCCGTCGCGCTGTCCCTTCACGGCCTCGACGATGCGCGCTGTGGCCGCAACGCCGACGTCGGCCATGATCAGCAGCTCTTCTAGCGCCTCAATCGTCTCGACATCGATCGGCCGCCCCTTCCGCTCGGGCGCCTCGCTCTGCGTGACCAGTTCGTCGAAGCGCTGAACAATCTGCTGCGTGGTCTTTGACAGACCCTCGCGTATGCGACCGAAAATTCCCATGGTGGCTTAGTGAGATTCCTGTTCGGTTTTCTGCGGGCGGAGCATCAGCTCTTCGACGGCCGCTGCGGCACTGCGATGTCCGCCGAGTACCTCGGCCATCTGCGCGGTAATCGGTAGCTCGACGCCGTGGCGGCGGCCCAGCGCAAGCGCGGCGCTTGTCGTCCTGACGCCTTCGGCTACCATTTTCATACTCGCGACAACTTCCGCGAGCGGCCGGCCGCGCGCCAGCTCGATGCCGACATGACGATTGCGGCTCAGCGAGCCCGTGCATGTGAGCACGAGATCGCCAAGTCCACTAAGACCGGCAAGCGTATCGCGCCGCCCGCCTTCTGCGCACGCCAGGCGCGTGATCTCGGCAAGTCCACGCGTAATCAGCGCCGCAAGCGCGTTCTGACCCAGCCCAAGGCCTTCGACGGCGCCCGCCGCAATGGCGATGATGTTTTTCAGCGCGCCGCCAATCTCGACGCCGGCAACGTCGGTGCTGGCGTACAGCCGGAAGTACGCCGCACGGAACTCGCGCTGCACGTCTTCGGCAAGGACCGGATCGATGCACGCGACGCACACCGCCGTCGGCAGGCCGCGGGCTACCTCGCTCGCAAAGCTCGGACCCGAAAGCACCACAATGGGTTTGGCGCCACGCACTTCTTGTGCGATCACTTCAGAGACCCGCAGCAGCGTGTCCTGCTCGATCCCCTTCGTGGCGCTCACAATCACCGCGTGGCGCGGGATGATTGGCGACGCCAATCGGACGACCGCGCGCGTGCCATGCGACGGCAGCGCCGCGACGACAATGTCGGTCTTTTGCAGCGCCTCTTCGAGAGACGCCGTCGGTAACACCGTCGACGGCAGCACCACATCCGGCAGATAGACCGCGTTGGCGCGCCGCAATTTTATGTCGGCGACGAGATCGGGGTTCCGTCCCCACAAACGCACGTCGTGTCCAGTGGTCCCGAGATGAAACGCGAGCGCTGTCCCCCAGCTGCCGGTCCCGAGAATAGTGACCTTACGCACGATGCCCAATTCTCCGTTCGATGCCGGCAAAGACCCGGCTGAGATTGGATCGATGTCGATGAATCACGATGGCGGCGACGGCGAACGCCGCAATGACAGTGATGTCAGTGGCGCCAGTGAGGATCGCCAGCGGTGCCAATAGCGCTGATGCGACCACTGAGCCGAGCGAAATGTATTTGGTCCACCACACGGTCACGAGAAACACGGCGCCAGCGAGCGCCGCGGCTGGCGGTGCCAGAATCGAGAACACGCCGCACGTGGTAGCGACCCCTTTTCCACCGCGGAATCCCAACCAGACCGGATAAATATGACCGAGCACGGCGGCGATGCCTGCCACCGCCGGCGCCGTCGCGCCTGCCGGATCGATCTGCCTCGCCACCAGAACACTGGCGATGCCTTTTCCCATGTCGAGAGCCATTGCGCTGACGCCGATTTTCTTCGTCGTGGTCCGCAGCACATTGGCGGCCCCGACGTTCCCGCTTCCGGCCACGCGCAGATCGATCCCGCGATGGCGGCGAGCCAGCAGGTACGCGAAGGGAATCGATCCCAGCAGGTACCCGACAATGAGCACCACGAACGTGTTCACAGTGTGACCTTTAAAGCCCTTTTGGCGAGAGGCGACGTTCGTACAAGGTAACACGATCGATCGGCGATGGCCCTGCGGCGGCGGGAAATGCCGTCAGACGCACGGGCCGCGAAATCAACCGCTTGCGCACTTATGCGTCTTCGAGCAGCCAGCGCCTCACCATGTCCAACGCCGCCTGCGATGCCTGGAATCTCACCATTTCACGGCCACCGACGAAGTTGAACGTCCGCACACGCGTGTCGGTGCGACCATGGCGGACGCGTGCGGCCGCGATCGCCACCATCCCTACCGGCTTTTCAGGCGTGCCGCCTCCGGGCCCGGCGACGCCGGTGATGCCAACAGCAACGTCGCTATGCGCGGCCCTCGCCATGCCGGTGGCCATGGCTTCGGCGACCGGCTCGCTGACGGCGCCATTGGCCGCGATCAGATCGGCCGGCACGCCAAGAAGATCGATCTTCGACTGATTGCTGTACACCACGACGCCGCGATCGACATAGTCGGAGCTTCCCGGCACTTCCGTCAGCCGCGCGAGGACCAGCCCGCCAGTGCATGATTCAGCGGCGGAGATTTTGTAGCCGCGCGTTCGCAGGATATCCCCGATGACTTCCTGCATGGTCTTACCGTCGGCGCTGAACAAATCGCGGCCGAGCGTGGCCTTCACCTCTTCAACTGCGGCGTCGAGCGCCCGACGGCCTTCTTCCTCGGTCTTGGCGACCGCCGTCAAATGCAGCTCGATCTGTCCGAGCGAGGCGAGAATCGTTGTCGTGATCTTCGTTGGCGCAGCGAGCCATCTGGCGTAGAGCGGCTGCATCTTTTCTTCGACAGACGACTCGGTCTGCCCGGTCACCCGAAGGATGCGGCGGAACAGGCGCGCACCGCCGGCCGCGCCTACCAGCCGCTCTTGAATCACGCGCTCGAGCATCGGCTTCATCTCGCGCGGCGGGCCTGGCAGCAGGACGAGAGACTTGCGTTCGTGTTCGATCCAGAGTCCCGGCGCCGTGCCGTTCGGATTCGGCAGCACGACCGCGCCTCGCGGCACCATCGCCTGACGCCGATTAATCTCCGGCGCCTTCAACCCGCGCGCGGCGAACCGCTTTTCGATCGCTTCGAAGATGTCGGCATGAAACTCGAGCGGATGGCCGACGAGCTCCGCGACCACGTCGCGCGTCAAATCGTCGTCGGTCGGTCCGAGCCCGCCGGTCAGAATCAGGAGATCGCTGCGCCGCAGTGCGTCGGCGACGATGTTTCGAAGCGTCTGGCGATCGTCTGCTGCCACGGTCTTCCCCTGCAGCTCGACGCCAATCTCGTTCAACCGTTCGGCGATGAACAGCGAGTTGGTGTCGACAAACTTCGGCGTCAGCAGCTCGCTGCCCACCGCAATCACTTCGGCTTTCATGATATCCAGCGTGGAGCAAGATAGTAGGCGCCGCGCAGCAGCACGTTCGCGTAAATCGCGGCCATCGCATCGTCGGACATGACGCCGAACCCTCCGTGCAGGTGCTCGAGCTGCCGCGCTGGAAAAGGTTTGGTGACGTCGAGCGCGCGAAACAGCAGAAACCCCAGAAGCATGCCGCCCCATCCGACCGGCAGGAATGCGAGCGTGATCATCATTCCCATCACTTCATCGATCACAATCGGCCCGGGATCGACACAGCCGAGTGCCTGTTCGGCCGGCACGGTGAGCACGATGCCGAGCGCGAACAAGCCGATGATGATGGGAATTTCAAGGTAGAGGATGCCGGCGCTGCGGCAGAGGACATAAAGAAGAATACCGACGGCTGAACCGACCGTGCCCGGGGCAAACGGGAAAAACCCGACGTACCCGACACTGCAAACGAAAACCGCAAGCCGCTTCACCGTTCCGCGACCCTCACGTCGACGAGGGGCGGACGACGCGTGTGTGCGCGAGTCGATCGTGAAGGGCGAGGCGATTGGCGCCGAACACCCCCGGAAGGAATCCGGCGCCCAGTGGAAGCGCGGAAACCAGATAGGCGAACGTGCGGAGCGTGGCCCGGCCGATGGGAACGACGCCGTCTTCCTCGTCGTCCTGGTCGACCACCTTGATGCCAAATGCCATCTTGCCGATGGACTGTCCACCTACGGCGGTGAACGCCACAAAGTAGCCGCCATTCAGCATCAGGAAAAACGCGAGGAGCGGAATGACCGGCAACTCCAGAATTTCCACCGACGCCAGACCCAGGAGCCGGAGCGTGAAATACAACACGCCCGCGTCGAGCGCAGACAGCAGCGCAAAGTCGATCAACGCCGCCATGATGCGCGCGAATGGCGTCGCTGATGCCTGCGACGTCGTGGGGTGTCCCTGCGCCGCCGCCGTCCGGGGTTCGAAGAGCATTTCCTCGACCGGGCGGCGCGTTTTGACCCGCGCTTGCGGAACTTCCGGCGTGGTCCTGCGCACACTGAGCGGCACGCGCGGACGGGACGGCGTCGAAATCAGCGGTTCGACGTCTTCAAACAACGGGAGATCTTGTGGCGGTCCGCCGATGATGCGATCGAGATCGAGCCGGGGACGTGCGTCGGCGCCTATCGCATCTGGACTGGGAATGAGCGGTTCGGTTGGCGACTCGTCGATCGGCAAATCGAACGGGGCCGGCGTGGACTGTGACAGCGAGAACTCGTAACCGCAATTGCGGCACCGGTCGCTCGCTTCAAACCCCAGGTACTCGCACTTCGGGCACTTCATGGAACCTGCGCGTGCGCAAGCAGCTCGCGCTGAATCCTGGCCTTCAGCTCGTCGGCATCGGCGCGCAGCGGATCGGTCGGCCGCACGAGGTCGATCGCCCTGATTGCATCGTAAAGGCGGCCCGACGCAAACAGCGCCTTGGCGCGTTCGAGCGCCGTCGCCGAGCTGCTCGGGACGACGAGCGGCTCCTGCGCCGTCCTCGCCGGCGCGAGATCGGACGCGGAACCCGATCCAAGTGCGATGTCTGGCAGCATCACGCGAACCTTATCCCAGGACGTGAGCGCATAACCGACGGTCGCGAGCGCAGCGATCGTGAACAGTGTGGGCAGCAGCCAGCCGCCGCGGTGTCGATCGGGCTGGGCAGAGGGGCGCAACGGCGCTCGTGCCGCCGCCACAATGGGAGCATCGGGAATCGGCGCCGGAACGGCGCGGACGCGATCGATCCGCGTGAGGAATGCGAGCGCCACTTCGTGCGCGCCGCCGCGCTGTACCGCCGCGTTCAGCAATTGCCTGGCCGCTTCGATCTCGCCGCGCTCGAAGGCGGCGACGCCGTTATGGATCAGCTCGTCGGACTCGCGCTGCTGCTCACCGAGCGCGCTCCGGGCGCGCTCGATGTAGGCACGGGCACGCGCGTGGCTGCGATCGAGAAACAGCGCGCGTGTCCACACGTCGATGGCCTGCGCATAATCGGATGCGAAATAGTGATCGAGACCGGCGAGGAGAAGACTCTCGATCTTGGCGTCGCGCTGGGCGGCGTCGCGCTCGGACTCGGCCGGCGTTAATGGATCGGTGCGAAGCGGATCGGACATGTTTAGGCTGATGCGTCGGGTCGTCCGCTCGAAAAACTTGAACGAATTATGGGGCAAGACGACCTGTGATACAAGACCTTATGCCGCTCGTCGAGTGCGTACCGAACGTGAGCGAGGGGCGCAGAACCGGCGTCATCGGCGCCATCGCCGAGGCGCTCGTCGTTCCAGGCGTCACGCTGCTCGATTCGTCGTCCGATCCGTCTCACAACCGCACGGTCTACACGTTTGTCGGCGAGGCCGACCGCGTACAGGAATCGGCCATTCGCCTGTACGAGGCCGCGATCGAGCGCATCGATTTGCGACAACATGAAGGCGTCCATCCTCGGATCGGCGCGGTTGACGTGTTTCCATTCGTTCCGATGCTCGAGACGAAGATGGCCGATTGCGTGGCGCTTGCTCGAAGTACCGCCGAGATGGTCGCCACGCGGTTTCAGATTCCCGTTTATCTGTACGAAGACGCCGCGAGACGTCCCGATCGCCGGAATCTTGCTGAAATACGGCGCGGAGGACTCGCCGACCTGGAGCGCCGCATGGGCGAGGTCGCGTGGCTCCCCGACTTCGGCCGACCGTCGCTTCACCCCACAGCCGGCGCCACCGCGATTGGCGCGCGCGCCATTCTGATCGCCTACAACGTGAACCTCGACTCGGATCGGCTCGATGTGGCCAGGCGAATCGCGTCTGTCGTTCGAGAGAGCGGCGGGGGATTTGCGGGTGTAAAAGCGATGGGCGTACGGCTCGACCATCGCGGCACCGTCCAGGTGTCGATGAACCTGATCGACTACCACCGAACGTCGATGGCGACGGTGTTCGACGCCATCAGCCGCGAAGCGGCCGTCGACGGCGTCGGCGTGCTCGAGAGCGAGATTGTGGGGCTGGTGCCGCGTGATGCGTTGCCGCCCGACGCGGTGAACCGCCTGAAGCTAGCAAAAGGCCATGAATCTAAAATTTTAAATCTTAAGTTTTAAATTTTAGATTCTCTTCCGCCTCGCTGTCGTCGGCTGTGTCGACGGTCTCGACGATGTCCGGGCGGCGCGGCACAATGCCGAACGATCGCATCTTTCTATACAGGTTGCTGCGTTCGACGCCAAGCACATCGGCGGTGCGCGAGATGTTGCCCTGCTGATTGGCGAGTGCCTGGAGAATGTAGTCGCGCTCGAACTGATCGCGCGCAGTGTAAAGAGGCACGGCGGGCGCGCTCGTTTCTTCCACAGGCTGACCCGCAATGGCGTCGGATGCGAGGAACGCCAGATCTTTTTCAGTAATCACGTCGCCCGGCGCCATGATCACCACGCGCTCGATAACGTTCCGCAACTCGCGCACATTCCCGGGCCACCGATAGCTCTGCAGGCGCGCCACGGCGCCCGGCTCGAGCGTCTGGGCGCGCCGTTGATATTCGATCGCAAAGTCTGCGACAAAATGCTCGGCAAGCAGCGGGATGTCCTCGGCGCGGTCGCGCAGCGGCGGCACGTAAATCGGGATGACGTTCAGCCGGAAAAAGAGGTCTTCACGAAACCGTCCCGCTCGAATTTCGGTCGGCAGATCTTTGTTGGTGGCGGCGAGCACGCGCACATCGACCTGCACCCGCGACGTGCTGCCGACCGGTTCGGTGACCTGTTCCTGAAGGACGCGCAGCACCTTGGCCTGCGTCTTCACACTCATATCGCCGATTTCGTCGAGGAAGATCGTCCCGTTGGTGTCGGCCTCGAATTTTCCCTTCCGATCGGCGACCGCGCCCGTGAAGGCGCCTTTCACGTGGCCGAATAATTCGCTTTCAATCAGCTCTTCGGGAATGGCCGCGCAATTCACTTCGACGAAGGGCTGATTCCGCCGCCGGCTCAAGTTGTGAACCGTGCGCGCGACCAGTTCCTTGCCCGTACCGTTCTCGCCCATGATGAGCACGCGCCCATTGGTCGGCGCCGCCATCGCCACCTGCTCGCGCAGCTGGCGCATGAGGAAACTCTCGCCCACCATCTTTCCCGAGCGATCGACGCGCGCGCGCAGCGCACGGTTCTCGGCCTCGAGGCGTCGCTGCCGCATCGCGTTGCGAATGACCAGGACCGTTTTCTCGAGCGACAGCGGCTTCTCGACGAAATCGAATGCCCCCATCTTGATGGCCTTCACGGCCGACTCGATGTTCCCGTGCCCCGAGATGACGACCACCTGCGAATCAACTTTCATCTGCCGCAACCGGCCGAGCGTGGCCAACCCGTCGAGTCCGGGCAGCCACACGTCGAGAACGATGACGTCGACGACCTCGCGGACGACCCGATCGAGGCACTGCTCGCCGCTCTCGACGGCGTCGACGGTATAGCCCTCGTCGCGCAGCACGCCGCTCAGCGCGCTCCGCACGCCCGGCTCGTCGTCGACAATCAAAATCGACGCTTTATTCACGCTCTCCGCGCCTCTGGGTCAAAGCTGAAATGGTCAGCATGGGAGTTCGACAGTGAATGTTGTGCCCTTGGGAACGTTGTCGCTCGCTTCGATCGTGCCGCCGTGCTCGGCCACGATGCGCCGCACGATGGCGAGACCGAGGCCGCTGCCGCGCCGCTTGGTCGAATAATACGGCATGAACAGTTTCTCGCGCTCCGCCAACGGTATGCCGGGGCCGTTGTCCGACACCGTGAGCCTCACGAGCGTGGCTCCCGGATCGTGGTGCGTCTCGATCGTGATGAGGCCCGAACGGTTCATCGCTTCGATGGCGTTGTCGACGAGATTAATGATGACGCGTCTGATCTGCTCGCCGTCAACGCGAGCCTTCGGCAAGTCGGCAGCAAAGCGTCGCTCGAACGTCACGTCGCCGAGCAGGCCCTGATAGAGCGCGAGGGCTTCGTTCAGTAGCGCGTGCAAGTCGGTGGGCGCCGCGCGAGGCGCAGGCATCCGCGCGAACTGCGAGAACTCGTCGACGAGCGCCTTCAGCGAGTCGACTTCACCGACGATCGTCGACGTGCACTCTTCGACCAGTGCCTGCGTGGCAGCAGGGGCGCCCGAGAAATGGCGGCGCATCCGCTCGGCACATAACTGAATCGGCGTCAGCGGGTTCTTGATCTCGTGCGCCAGGCGCCGCGCCACCTCGCGCCACGCGGCGACCTTCTGCGCGCGAATCAGCGGGGTCACGTCGTCGACGACGAGCACCATGCCGTCGGAGCCCTCGCCGTGCAGCGCCGTGGCGACCGCCGCGAGCTGAAATTCGCGCTCGTCGCGCGTCAACGCAATCTCCTGTGCCGACGGCTCGCTCTTCCCTATTGCGGCCGCGCGGAGCAGCGCACCGAACGGCAACAGATCGTCGCGACCGAAGACGTCGGCCACCGCTTGCCCGACGGCCGACGGGTCGAGGCCGAGCAACCGCATCGCGGCGCTGTTCAGCGTGCTGATTCTGCCGGCCGAATCAATCGACACGACGCCGGTGGCAATCCGCTCGAGAATGGTCTCGATGTATCGGCGCCGTCCTTCAACTTCGACGTGCTTGCGCTCGAGCTCCACGGTCGATCGCTCCAGCTTGCGCCGGCTCTTCCCCACTTCGCTCGCCATGCTGTTGAATGCTTCGACGAGCGATCCGAACTCGTCGTCGCTGACCGTCTCGCGATCGACGCGGTAGTCGAGATGCCCTGCCTCGATCTCGCGCGCTGCCGTCGCCAGACGCTGCACCGGCTGCGTGATGCGCTTGGCGAGGTAGAGGCCCATCCACGTCGAGCCAACCAGAATCATCAGCGTCATCATCAGGAAGAACGATAGGTACACGCCGGCGAGCGGACGCCGCAGAACGCGCAACTGACTGTAGTCCTCGTACGCGTCGGTGATGCGCCGGGCGCGCATCGCCAGCTCGCCCGTCAGGTAATCGCTCGTCACGACGACTGCGGTCGGATGTGCCGAGCCCGCCCGCGTGACCGCGGATGCTGATCGGATCAACTCGCCGCCAGTCGGCAACGGCTCTGTCGTCGGCGGCTCGAGTTTTCCTTCGGCGGCATGTGCAGCGATGCGATCGGCAATCGCGCGCGTGTAGCCCGGCGGCATACTGGGGCCTACCACGTCGACATACGGCACGACCTCAGGACCCGCCGCACCAGGCGCGACGCGGTAGACCTCGACCATCTTCACGCGCCCCTGCGTCACTTCAGGCGCGACGAGATCGCGCAC
>JANMJM010000197.1:0-10630 GCA_031371345.1 Vicinamibacteria bacterium | reverse complement strand
GTCGCACGCGCAGCTTCTGCCACGCATCTTCGAGTCCCATCGTGTAGGACCCAGGATCGCCAGGACGAAGGCGCGCAAACGAGCAAAACAGGCAGCTCGCCACACAGACGTTGGTGGCTTCGATGCGAATGTTGAAGTTGTAATACGTAAGGTCGCCGTGCCGGCGCTCGCGCTCGATGTTGGCGAGCGACGCTACTTCCAATAAGTCGGGGTGCTCGAACAGACGGACGCCGTCTTCGAGCTCCAAACGCTCGCCGCGTTCGAGCTTGTCTGCGATGTCGGCAATCATCCGCCCTCGATCGTAACCCAACCAATCGGGGCGTGCTATACTCCGCGGTCTTAACCGACGTTTTCCCGGTGATCACGGAAGTGGGTGGAACGCCCACACGGTCACGCCACTGTAAGCGGGGAGCGGTCGCTCCAAGGAAAGAGACCTCTTTTTCCAGGACACGTCACTGCAGCCCTCGGGGCTGCGGGAAGGCGCGAGTAGCCGCGACGATCCGCAAGTCAGGACACCTGGCACTGGGACGTCCCTTATTTCCGGCGCGAAGACGCCGGAGGAGGGCTCATGCTCAGCCGCCTTCGTATTTTCCTTTTCACGATCATCGGTGTGTTCGGTGCTGCCGCGGCGTCCTACGCCCAGGCCAGCGACGTGCGTGGAACCGTGCTCGATCCGTCGGGGACACCCATCCAGGGCGCGCATGTTCGCCTGCTCGATAACGGCAGCGAGCGCGGACGCGGAGAGACCGACGCGCGAGGCGAGTTCGTCATTCCGGCCCGCTGCTCGAGTTGCAGCGTGGAAGTGACCCGACCGGGCTTCGCCACGGTTACGACGCGCGCCGGCAACGGGCACCCCGTTGACGTCAAGATGACGATTGGCGCGGTGAAGGAATCGGTCGTGGTCACGGCCACAGGTCGTGAGCTGTCGGAATCGCAGGTCGGTGCATCGGTGACCGTGCTCGATCGCGACGACATCGAGCAGCGTCACGCGCTCAGCACCATCGATCTCCTGAGGACGGTGCCGGGCGTGGTTGCGGTGCGAACGGGCGGCGTCGGCAATCTCACCGCTGTATGGGTGCGCGGCGGCGAGTCGACGTACAACAAAGTGCTGCTCGACGGCGTTCCGCTGAACGAGCCGGGCGGTTCATTTAATTTCGCGTCGATCTCGCCCGAGAATATCGAGCGCATCGAGGTGCTCCGCGGCGCCCACTCCGCGCTGTTTGGGTCGGACGCCATGGCGAGCGTCATCCAGATTTTTACCGCACGGCCCGACAGTCCTCGGCCGCAACTGAACCTGACGGTAGACGGCGGCAATTACAACACGTCGCATGTGGCCGGTGGCGTCGGCGCGCGAACGCGCGGGCTTGAGTACTCGGTGTTCGGCTCACATCTGCAGACCGCCAACCGCGAACCCAATAACGAGAACCGCACACAGACCGTGTCGGGCCGGCTGGCGCATCGCACAACGTCGGGTGCCGAAGCGCGCGTGACAGCACACGGGGATTTCGGCCGCACTGGCGTGCCCGGCGCGACGGCCTTCGGGCGCCCCGACATGGACGCCTTCTTCCGCCATCGTGACGGCGACGTGCTCGGGGGCTGGACCCAACCGCTTGGCGCGCGCGTCGTGCAACAGGCGAGCTACGCGTACATCGTTTCCCACCAACGATCGACGAACCTGCACGAGGACCCGCCGTACACGCCGCGTTTCGGCGAGCTCGTCGCGGCGTTTCGGTCTTCAGATTTTCTCTACGACTCGGAAACCGCGTTGCAGCGCCATCGTGTTGACTATCGCGCCGACGCCACGCTGGGTACGAATCAAGTGCTGACTGTGGCCTTCGCGTACGACGGCGAGCGCGGCGTGCTCACGAATCACCGCTCGACGGCGGCGCCGCAGCGTCCCGTGCGCAACAACACCGGCACAACCGTGCAGTACGAGAACCTCGCCGGACCCGTATCGGTCGTCGGCGGCGTGCGGTTCGAGGAGAACGGCAGCTTCGGGTTCTACGTGGCCCCACGCCTCGCCGCCTCGTGGCTGGTTCACGCTGGTGACCACGCTGGCATTGGCGGAACGCGGGTTCGCGGCAGCGTCGGGCGCGGCATCAAGGAGCCAACGTTCCTTCAATCCTACAGTCCGTCTACCAGCTTCTTTGGAAATCCCGATTTGAAACCCGAGCGTTCTCGGGGATTTGACGTCGCGCTCGAACAACGGTTCGCGCACGATCGCGTCGGGGTCGAAGCCACCTATTTCGCCAATCACTTCGACGACTTGATTAGCCTCGGCCCGTTCGATCCGGTGACCTTCGCGGCGCAGTATCTCAATATCGGTGAAACGCGCGCGTCGGGCGTCGAACTCGTCGGACGCGGGGCCGTTTTCGCCGGTCTTCAGGTTCACGGCTCTTACACGCTGCTCGATTCGAAGGTCGTGCGCAGCATCAGCAGCAGCCCGATCTTTGCGCCCGGGAGAGCGTTGTATCGACGGCCGCGTCATTCCGGCGCTGTGCAGGCAAGCCTCACGCGCGCGCGGATGAGCGTCATGGTGGGCGGCCTGTTTGTCGGATCGCGCGTCGATAGCGACTTCAACTTCCCAACGATTTCGTCGAACGTCCGCTACGCGACATGGAACGCGAGCGGCGAAGTCCGGTTCGCGCGCCGTACGGCGGCCTTCATCACCATGGACAATCTCGCGGATCGGGATTACATGGAGCCTCTTGGCTATCCGGCGCTCGGACGAACAGTGCGGGTGGGCGTCCGCACTCGATTCTGAACGCTCAATCACCCAATCTCCAATCGCCCAATCTCCGATGAAGAAAGCGGCTATTTCGTGGAGCGGCGGCATGGATTCGTGCGCGGCCTATCTCCGCGCACGACTCGACTTCGAGATCGTGGCCGCCCTCACGATGTTCAACGAAGACGGCAGTCGAAGTCGATCGCATGGATTGCGTCCCGAAGTCCTGTCGGCGCAGGTCGAGCGAATGGGGTTGCAGCACCTCACCGAACAGTGCGCGTGGAGCAGTTATGACGAGGCGTTCAGCCGCGCGCTCGGCGCGGCCGCCGGCCTGGGCGTCACCCATGTGATTTTCGGCGACATTCTTTTCGAGGAGCACCGCGCGTGGGCGACGCGCCTGGCCGAGAGTCGAGGTCTGACGGCCGTTGAGCCGCTCTGGGGACATTCGACAACCGATCTGTATCGCGATTTTCTCGCGCTCGGCGGCCGGGCGCGCATCGTGACGATTCGATCGAGCGAGCTCGACGAATCGTTCCTTGGGCGCGAGCTC
The DNA here is from genome assembly GCA_031371345.1 of Vicinamibacteria bacterium. GTDB lineage: Bacteria > Acidobacteriota > Vicinamibacteria > Vicinamibacterales > JAMQPK01 > JAMQPK01. The sequence continues at coordinate 7,355 of JANMJM010000197.1, read as the reverse complement.
TCGGCCGGCATGCTCGACGAGTTCGTCGCGCTGGGCGTCGACCCATGCGGCGAGCGCGGCGAATATCACACCGTCGTCACCGACTGCCCTGCCTTCTCTCGCCCGCTCGTGCTTCGGGCGTGCGGACGCGGCGGTCAGAGCGGCTGCGTCGCCGAAGATCTCGTCATCCAATGAATCTCCTTGCCGACGGCGTGTCGTTCGCCTACGAACCGTCACAACCGGTGCTGACCGACGTGCGAGCCGTCATCGAGCGAGGCGGCCTCGTCGGCATTCTCGGCCCGAACGGATCGGGCAAGACGACACTGCTTCGACTGCTCGGTGGGCTACGGACGCCGCAGCGCGGGAAGGTGACGCTCGACGGCGTGGACCTGCGCACGCTCGGGCGCGCGGCGGCCGCCAGACGCATCGCCGTCGTTCCGCAGGAGACTCAGCTCGCATTCGAGTACACGGTTTTGGAAATGGCGGTCATGGGGCGCTACCCGCACCTCGGATCGTTCGAGATCGAAGGACCTGACGATCTCGCCATTGCGCGCGACGCCCTTCGCGCAACCGGCACGTTGCATCTCGAATCGCGCTTCTTCAACACGCTGTCTGGAGGAGAAAAGCAGCGCGTCGTCATCGCCGGCGCGATTGCCCAATTCACCCAGGGCGAACGAGCGGCAGACGCGACCGAAGTCCTGTTACTCGACGAACCGACGGCGTCGCTCGATCTCGCGTATCAACTTGAAATACGAACAATTCTCCGGCAGCTGAACGAGCGCCGCAATCTCACCGTCGTCGTCTCGACGCACGATCTCAATCTGGCAGCCGGATTGTGTCGCGACTTGATTCTGCTCGACCGAGGGCGGGTCCTCGCCGCTGGACCTGCGGCAGACATGCTGAAGCCCGCGTTGATTGAGCAGCTTTACGGCGTTGAAGTCGATATCGCTGTCCATGAGCGGACGGGCCGCTTGACGGTTGTGCCCGTTGCCAGAGCAAGAACTGAACACCGACAGCAGCCATGAGTATCCGCCGGCGGATCGCGTTTACGTGGCTGGGATTCGGAGCTGGCGCGTTCGTTGTCTGCCTGTTCGCACCGCTCATCGGGTCGACGTCGATCGATTTCAGCCGCGTGTTCGACACGTCGATCCCGTTTGCCGACAACACGGATGCGCAAATTTTCTTCGTTGCCCGACTGCCGCGTGTGCTCGCAGGCGCGATGGTTGGCGCCGCGCTCGCCGCCGCCGGCGTGGTGTTTCAGGCACTGCTCAGAAACCCTCTGGCGACGCCATTCACGCTCGGTGTTTCTGCGGGGGCCGCGCTCGGCGCCATGCTGGCTCTGACCCTGAATTTGCCCTCCGGCATCGCGGGCTTCTCGGCGGTACCCATCGCCAGCTTCGCCGGCTCGTTAGGTGCGGTGGCCATCGTGTACGGCCTTGCCCGCGCACGCCGCCAGGGCCTGTCCACCAACGTGCTCTTGCTTGCTGGCGTCACCCTGAACTCGTTTTTCTCGGCGCTGATTCTCTTCGTGCAGTTTCTTGCCGACTACACCCAGACATTTCGTACAGTTCGCTGGCTGATGGGCGACCTCGACGTGAGCAGCTACGCGCCGCTCATCGCGGCCGTGCCGCCACTCGCGCTATCGTTCGCGGCGTTCGCCGTTCTTCCTCGTTCGATGAACCTTTTATCGATAAGCGATGAGAGTGCCGCCAGCCGCGGCGTCGACGTGCACCGCGCGCAGAGGCTCGCCTTCCTGAGCGCCTCGCTCGCGACCGGCGCGGCGGTGTCGCTCGGTGGCCCAGTCGGCTTCATCGGCATCGTCGTCCCGCATCTCGTCCGTCTTCTGGTCGGCGCCGATCATCGCCTCGTGCTTCCCGCGTCGGCGTTCGGAGGCGCGGCATTTCTCGTGGCGTGCGACACGCTGTCGCGCACGATGCTTGCGCCGCTCGAGGTTCCGGTGGGCGTGGTCACTGCCATCATCGGAGGGCCGTTCTTTTTATGGCTGCTGATAAGAAATCGATAGTTCTCGTCGTCATCATTGCGCTGTTCGCGCTGTGTTCACGAGCACCAACGGCACAAGCGCCGGCGGCTCCGCAGCGGATCGTCTCGCTGATTCCAGCCGTCACGGAGATGCTCTTTTCCATCGGCGCCGGACCTCGTGTCATCGGCGTCGGTAATTTCGATCGATATCCGCCAGAGGCGCAAACGCGGACAAAAGTGGGCGGGCTGATCGATCCCGACATCGAGCGAATTATCTCGTTGAAGCCCGACCTGGTCGCCGTCTACGCGACGCAGACCGATCTGCGGACGCAAATGGAACGCGCGCGCATCCCCGTTTATCTTTACCAGCACTCCGTCGATCCCGATGCCGTGGCTGACATCACCGCCACGATTCGCTCGTTAAGCAAAAGGGTTGGCAGCGAACGGGCTGGCGAAGAACTGGCGCGGCACATCGACGACGACATTGCCTCCACGCGCCGGCGCGTGGCCGGCAAGCCCCGGCCGAAGACGCTGCTCGTCTTCGGACGCGACGCCGAAACGCTTCGCGGCATCTACGCGAGCGGCGCCGTGGGCTTTCTCCACGGCATGCTCGACGCCGCTGGGGGCGCGAACGTGTTCGCCGACGTCAATCGGCAGAGCATCCAGGCAACAACGGAGCTGATCCTCGCGCGCGCACCCGAAGTGATTGTCGAGATCGGGATTGACACAGCCAGCTCGAAGAGTCGCAGCCTCCGTGCGTGGGCCGTGCTCGGATCGGTGCCGGCCGTTCGCACGCACCGCATTTATCAGATTCGCGGCGACGAAATGATGAACCCCGGCCCGCGTGTCGCGCGGGCGGTTCGCCGCATGGCTGAAGCGCTGCACCCCGAGGCATTCAAATGAAAACGCTGGTTTCGTGGAGCTCTGGAAAAGACAGCGCGTGGATGCTGCACGTGCTGAAGCAGGATCGCAACGTCGAGATCGGTGCGCTGCTGACGACGATGAACGAGGCGTTCGATCGCGTGGCGATGCACGCCGTCAGGCGGACGTTGCTCGAACATCAGGCGCACGCCGCCGGTATCCCGCTCTGGACCGTCCCGCTGCCGTGGCCGTGCACGAATGCCGACTATGAGGCACGCATGCACACGGCAGTGTCACAGGCGGTCGCCGACGGCTTCACGCACGTTGCGTTCGGTGATCTGTTTCTCGAAGACGTGCGACGGTATCGTGAGGATCGTCTCGCCGGCACAGGCCTGACCCCGATGTTTCCCATCTGGGGTATTCCGACCGATCGCCTGGCGCTCGAGATGATCGACGGTGGCCTGCGCGCCGTGCTCACCTGCGTGAATCCGATACATCTCGACCGATCGTTTGCCGGCCGCCAATTTGCCCGGTCGCTGCTCGCCGACCTGCCCCCTGGCATCGATCCCTGCGGCGAGCGCGGCGAGTTTCATTCCTTCGCCTACGACGGTCCGATGTTCACTCATCCCGTGGCGGTCTCGCCTGGCGAAATCGTGGACCGCGACGGCTTTGTGTTCGCCGACCTGATCTGTCCGTCCGAGCCGATCATCGCGTGAGCCTCTATCCGTCGCGCATCGTCTGCCTCACGGAAGAAACCACCGAGACACTCTATCTTCTGGGCGAAGGCCACCGCGTCGTGGGCATCTCCGGCTACACGCTTCGGCCTCCCGAGGCCAGGCAGAAACCGAAAGTGTCGTCGTTCATCTCGGCCCGCTACGACAAGATCGTCGCGCTCGAGCCAGACCTCATCCTGACTTTTTCAGACCTTCAGGCCGAAATCGCCGCGGAACTGATTCGACGCGGCCTACCCGTGTGTGCCTTCAACCAGCGATCGGTCGCCGAGATTCTTCAGATGATCCGGACACTGGCTGGCCTGATCGGGTGTGAAGCCAAAGGGCAAGAGCTCGCGGCGAGGTTGGAAGACGGCCTGAACGAGATTCGAACGGCCGCGCACGCCTTTCCCATCCGGCCGCGCGTCTTCTTCGAAGAATGGCCGGATCCGTTAATTTCCGGAATTCGCTGGGTCGAAGAGTTGGTGGACATTGCGGGCGGCGAGCCCGTCTTCCCCGAGTTGCAGGACAAGCGGCTGGCGAAGGACCGGATCGTTCACACCGACGAGGTCGCGAAACGAAATCCCGATCTGATCCTTGCGTCGTGGTGCGGAAAAAAAGTGAAGACGTCCGTGATTTCGTCGCGCGAAGGTTGGGACTCCGTAACCGCCGTGCGGGGCGGGCACATCTACGAAATTCCGTCCACCTATATCCTGCAGCCTGGGCCCGCCGCTCTCACCGAAGGCGTGCGGCAGGTTCACGCGCGGCTTGCGCTCGTCGCCAACGGCGCCCACTCGACGTTGACCTTCGACGGGATCAAGCGCTTGAGGTAGGCCTCGTCCATCAGCAGCTGCACGGCTTTCCGTCCACGATCGCCGTAATCGAGCGTGAGGTCGTTCACGTACATGCCGACGAAGCGGTCGGCTTTCTTGCGATCGAGGCCGCGGCCGTACTTCATCGCGTAATCGAGCGCCTCTTCGCGATGCGACAACGCGTAGGCAATGCTGTCGTGGAGCATCCGCGAAATTTTCGCGACGTTGTCCGTGCCGAGATCGCGGCGGATGACGTTGCCCCCGAGCGGCAGCGGCAACCCGCCAGTCTTTTCGGCCCACCATTCGCCAAGATCGACAATCTTGCGAAGCCCCTCGTCTTCGTAGGTGAGCTGCCCTTCGTGAATCAGCAGACCGGCGGCAACTTTGCCATCGTGGACCGCCTGCTGAATCTGGTCGAACGGCATCACCTTCACCTCGACGTTCGGCGCGTAGAGCTTCAGCGCGAGATAGGCGGTCGTCAGCAACCCAGGGACAGCCACGACGACCTTCTCGAGCGTGCGCGGACCGTCGGCCCTCGCGACGACCACCGGGCCGTACTTGTCGCCCATGCTGGCGCCGTGGCTCAGCAGCAGATATTTATCGGTGAGATGTGCGTAGGCGTGAAACGAAACGGCGGTGACTTCGTACCGGCCGTCGAAGGCAGCGCGATTCAGCGTCTCGATATCCGCCAGCAGATGTTCGACCTGGATGCCATGCGTCTCCACGCCTCCACTGGCGAACCCGTAAAACATGAACGCGTCGTCGGAATCCGGACTATGGGCGACTGTGATGTTCATCGTAACTTTCTAGTTTCTAGTTTCCAGGTTCAGAGATCGTCGTCTTCAGAACGCGCGTACGGGCTTGGAACTTTTCTGATCACGATCGTCAAGCCGAACCCGGCCAGGACCACGGCGGCAGCCGTTCCGAGATAAATGCCAGGACCGACCGTCGTCGCAGGAATTCCTCCGGCTGGAATGCCTTCGACGATCGCTCGAGCATGCGCACGAGCCCACGCCGTATCGCGCACCGCGCGCGACATCCATTGGTAGCCGAGGAACATGATGGCGAACGACATGAGCCCCACGAGCAGAAGCGGATGACGCGAGTTCTTGCGCGTCCAGAGGCTGAGACCGGCGAGCAGCACGGCGATGACGCCGAGCGCCAGAATCCACAGACCTGCGGGCTCCGGCACACCGCCGACCGATTCCTCGCCGAGAAACATCCATGGGAGAAACGAACTGACGATCAGCAGCACGCCTGCGGCGACCGCAACGTAATAGGACCGCATCCAACCCGCAACTTTAACACAGGCTATTCGGACGTTTTGCTCTCGGTCTTCGCGGTTTTCTCGGCGAGATGCTCCAGCAGCCATTGAACGAGCGCATTCATGTCCATGGGATAGTTCTTGAATTCTTTCGGCGTCACCAGGTCGATGAAGTCTCTGTGAGTCGGTGCTCCCCATGGCACAGGGCCGGTTGCGAGCTTGGCGGTCTCGGGATTCCAGAACTGAATCTTCGGCGCGACGCCGACGACCTCGATGGTTTCCTGAATTTTCAGTCCCGGTGTTTTCGTCTCGGGCTTCATGGCCCACTCGAGGCGAATCCGCTCGAGCGACACAGGAAGCTTGGTGGGATCGATTGTGACGTCCTTTATTTCGGGGGTCGCCGCGGGAGTTGCCGCTAGCGCAGCGGCGGCCGGATCGGCGGGTGGTGTCTGGGCGGATGCGCTCGTGGCGCGCAGCGCGAGAACGCACAACGCCAGGCCCACCCACTTCATGATTCCAGTCTACTCCTCACGAGGTCGATCACTCTATCGACTTCCGGTTCCGTGTTGAAACGTCCCAGGCCGAACCTGAGAGACGCGCGCGCCTGATCGTCGCTCAGCCCGAGCGCTGTCAGCACATGCGACGGCGCGGCACTCGTCGTCGCGCAGGCGGCGCCTGATGAAATCGCCACGTCGTTGGCCAGTGCCTTCAACAGCGAGTCGCCGTGCGCACCATCGATACGGATGTTCAGGTTCTGCGGCAGCCGCTGCGCCATCGAACCGTTCAGATGCACGCGGTCGCATCGCAATCCCTCCCACAGACGGTCGCGCAGAACGCGCAACCGAGGCGCATCATCATTAGACGCCGCACAGCAGATCTCGGCCGCTTTGCCGAATCCCACAATCGCCGGGACATTCAGAGTGCCCGATCGAAGTCCGCGCTCGTGCCCGCCGCCGTCGATGAGCGGATCGAGGCCGACGCCTCTGGCAACATACAGCGCACCGACACCCTTTGGGCCGTACATCTTGTGGGCGCTGAGCGACGCGAGATCGATGCCCATGGCGTGCACGTCGATGGGCACGAGGCCCGCGGCCTGGACGGCGTCGCAATGAAAGAGTGCTCCACGTGCCTTGGCGATGCGGCCAATCTCGGCGAGCGGCTGCAGCACGCCGATCTCGTTATTGGCTGCCATCACGCTGACGAGCAGCGTGCGATCGGTCACGGCCGCCTCGACTTCGGCGAGATCGATCAGTCCATCATGTTGGACGCCGAGATACGTCACGGTGAAACCGTGCCGTTCGAGCGCACGGCACGAGTCGAGGACGGCTCGATGTTCGGTGGCGACTGTCACAAGATGATGGCGCGCGTCGAGCGTACGCGCCGCGGCGCCCTTGATGGCGAGGTTATTCGATTCTGTGGCACCGCTGGTGAACACCACGTCGCGGAAGCGGGCGCCGATAATCGCCGCCACCTGTTCGCGCGCGGTCTCGACGGCCTTGCCCGCTTTCCATCCATACGGATGATTGCGGCTCGACGCGTTGCCAAAATGCTCGGTGAAAAACGGCAGCATCGCCTCGAGCACCCGCGGATCGACGGGCGTGGTCGAGTGATGGTCCATGTAAATCATGTGGTGATTGGGTGATTGGTGATTGGGGGATAGTGCTGAACGCGCGTTCAGAACTGACAACCAACAACTAACAACTAACCTAAGAGCTTACTGGTGCGACAGAACGGCGGGGCGCGTCAGCG
>JANMJM010000173.1:0-17915 GCA_031371345.1 Vicinamibacteria bacterium | reverse complement strand
AACCACGACGGATGACGGAACTCGAAGGCCGCAGGTGCCTTTGGTGGCAACGTGTCGAGAAACGCCTCGAGCCTCGGCAGGTCCTTTTTCTGATTCGGCGGAAGCTGGAACAGCAGCGCGCCGAGCTTCGGCCCGAGCGTCTCGGCGACGCGGCAGAACGCGGCGGTTAAGTCCTCGCAGCCCACGAGCTTCGCGTCATGCGTTATTCGACGCGGCGCTTTCAGCGTAAAGCGAAAGCCGGCAGGCACCTGCGCAGCCCAGTTCGCGAGAATCTTCTCGGTAGGCATGCGATAGAAGGTGTAGTTGATTTCGACGGTGGGAAAACGCGCCGCGTAGTAGGGCAGCATTTTGGCGGCCGCGAGATCGGCCGGATAAAAGCTGCCCTTCCACTCGGGATAGTTGTAGCCCGACGTCCCTATCAGAATCACGTAACGGCGATTCTACCAGCGCGGCTCGCGCCGCCCGCCGGCGCCGCCGCCGAAGTCGTCGCCACCGCCGCCGCCACGATTGAATCCGCCGCCGCCACCGCCAGGTCCGCGCGCTCCGCCGACTGGTTTGGGCTGCGCCTCGTTGACGACAATGGCCCGACCATCCATTTCGTGCTGATGAAGCTTTTCGATCGCTTTTTGCGCCGCCTCGTCGGTCGTCATCTCGACGAATCCGAATCCGCGCGCCCGTCCTGTGGCCATATCGCGCATGACCCTGGCACTGGCGACATCGCCCACCGTACTGAAGAGCGTGGTCAACTCTTCGTCCGTGGCTTTGTAGGGAAGATTACCGACGTAGAGCCTACGACCCATGGTTAAGCCGCCTCCTGCCCAGATGGTTGGAATTGCATCTAAAGTGGTGAAGCGGGTTTATAACCATCTTCTGACGGCGTGTCAACCACCGGGTCCGAAGCATTTGCTACGAGAGCGTCGCGGCGAAGGTCGCCCCCGCCTGCGCCACGATGCCATCTTTGTCGGACGGCATGCCGCTGACGCCGATCGCGCCGATGAGTTGCCCCTCGACGATGAGCGGAAGTCCGCCCTCGACAGGTACGGCGCCCGGCAAAAACGCCATGTGCGGCTTGTCGCCGGTCACCATGTCCTGGAAGAGCTTCGTCGAGCGCTTGAACTTCAACGCGGCGAGCCCCTTCAACTGCGCGACATTGATGCTTCCCGTCTGCGTCCCATCCATCGTCACCTGATAAATAAGGTTGCCCCCGTCGTCGAAGATGGCAATACTGTTCGTGAAGTTGTTCTTGCGCGCTTCGGCCTCGGCGGCGGCGCCGATTTCCTTAGCGGCGGCGAGCGTTAGCGATTTTTTTGTGGTCAGCAGGCCCATGAGTCCTTCCGTGTTTTGTCACGCCCTTCGGCAAGCTCGTCGTGGGCTTGCTGCGTAGCGCAATCATGTTAAGTGCGTGTTCTGTGGCTTGAATGGCCGCGGCCAGCTGATCGCTGTGCACGCCGCGAGTCTTCATGCCGCCTTCCCATTTGATCGTGGTCTCGACCAAGGCGTCGGTCTTGCCGCCTGGTGGAATTCTCACCTCGTAATCAAGCAACTTCGGCAGCGTGAAGCCCAACTGCTTTTCCATGGTCTTCAGCGCCTGCATGAAGGCGTCGTATCCGCCGTCGCCCGAGCCGGTCGCCTGAAATTCCTTGTCGCGGAAGCGGATCAGCACTGTAGCGGTCGGACGCAGCCCGCGATTGCTGACGACCGAGTAGTCCTTCACCTCGAATACGCGCAGCTCGCGGTTCTGCAGCACTTCGGAAATCAGGAACGGCAGATCTGAGGTTGTCACGCTCTTTTTCTGATCGCCAAGTTCGATAATGCGCGCCAGCAGCTGCTGCTTCTGCTCGGGGCTCAGCGAGATATTGAGCCGTTCGAGATTGAAGTCGAGGCTCGCCTTCCCCATCAGCTTGCCCATGGCGTACGTGCGATGCTGGCCGAAGCGCGCCGGCGTCAGCCGGCTCTCGTACAGATTGCCCTTCATGTCGCCGTCGGCATGAATACCGGCGGTTTGCGTGAACACGTTCTCGCCGACAATCGGTTTGTTCGCCGGCACGCGCCGCCCCGAGAATACTTCCACGAGCTTGCTGATGTCGGAGAGCGCGCGCTCGTCCACTGACGTCCTGATGCCCGCGTGATCGCGCAGCGCGACCACGACTTCGTCGAGCGTGACGTTGCCGGCCCGCTCGCCCATGCCATTCACCGTCACGTGCACGCCGCGCACGCCCGCAATCGCGGCTTCGAGCGTGTTGGCGGTGCCGAGACCGTAGTCGTCGTGTCCGTGATAATCGAAGTGGCGATCGGGAAACTTCGTGACGATTCGCGAGACGAAATCACGAACCTGCGGCGGCGCCAGCAATCCGAGCGTGTCGGGCAGCATGATGCGCCGGACGTCCATTTCGCACAGCGCCTCGATGTGCTCGTCGACGTAGTCGGGCGATCCGAGCATGCCGCCGGACCAATCCTCGAGGTAGACGTTGAACGTGACGCCGTGCTTCGTGCCGTACTCCACCGTTGCGCGGATGTCGTCGAGATGCTGCGCGTGCGTCTTCTTCAGCTGCTCGCGGCAGTGATGAAGCGACCCTTTAGTGAGCAGATTGATCGCGCGCGCGCCGACCGACGTGGCCCAGTCCACCGAGCGATTCAGGTCGACGAAGCCGAGAATCTCGACGCGATCGGTCATCCCCTTCGACTCGGCATAATCAATGATGGCTTTCACCGCGCGGCGCTCACCCTCGCTGACGCGCGCCGAGGCGACTTCGATGCGATCGACTTTCACCGTCTCGAGAAGGCGACTGGCGATCGTGCGCTTCTCTTCCGGCATCATCGAGATGCCTTCGGCCTGTTCGCCGTCCCGAAGCGTCGTATCCATCACCTCGATGCGACGCGGTGTCTTCTTCATCTGGGAAAAGCATAACATTTTGCGCTAAAGTCAGTGGATGATGCGTCGCGCCGCCGCCCCGTTTTTGCTGTTTGTCGGCCTGTTTTTCGCTGTCTCATGCAGCCACGCGAAACACTACGAGATGAAAGGCCAGGTGCTCGCCCTTGACCGCGACAAGGTCGAAATCCTGGTGAAGCACGAAGACATCGTCGGGTTGATGCCGGCCATGACGATGCCCTATAAGGTCGAGTCGGTGGGCATGCTCGACACCGTCGGCCCCGGCGATTTGATTACGACCGATCTCGCCGTCGACAACGGCGCCGGCGTCATTACGAAGATCACGAAAACCGGCACAGCGACAATCGAGATGCCTGCGCCGTCTCCGGTGAAATCGGGTTTCGAGCTGATTAAAGTCGGCGACCAGGTGCCGAATCAGGCGTTCATCGACGAGAACGGAAAAGCGCAGCACCTGAACGATATTCGCGACGGCCGCGCGCTGGCGCTGACCTTCATTTATACGAAGTGTCCGATGCCCACGTACTGTCCGATGATGGATCGGCAGTTCGCCGCTGTGCAGAAAGCGATTCTGGCGAGACCCGAGCTTCGCGACAAGGTGCGTCTGTTGTCGGTGAGCTTCGATCCGAAGAACGACACGCCGCCGGTGTTGAAGAAACACGCGCAGGGTCTGGGCGCCGATCCGAAGCTGTGGACGTTTGTCACCGGCACGCGGGACGACATCGACAAGTTCGCGATGACCTTCGGCGTGACATTGATACGCGGAGAGGCGTCCGACCCCAACGAGATTGGCCACACGCTTCGCACGGCGATTGTTGGTCGCGACGGCAAGCTGGTGAAGACCTACACGGGCAACGAGTGGACCGCTGCGGACATAGTCGCCGACCTTGAGAAAGTCCAGTAACGACCGCTCCCCGAAAGGGGCAAGGGGCACGGGGCGAGGGGTACGTTTCACGCCCACGGAACGCCGGCTGATTCGGCGTCTTCGGACACCCAATGACGTTCAGCGGTGGTTGAACTCGCTGCCGTACAACACCGAGCCGCCTCCGGGACGTGCGACGCTGCGAAGCTTTCGCGGCGTCGTCGGTCATCAGACGGCTCACTGCCTCGAAGCCGCGCTGGCGGCCGCGGTCATTCTCGAGCAGCACGGGTACCGGCCCCTGGTGATCAGCTTTGAATCGATCGACGCGCTCGATCACGTCATCTTCGCGTATCAGAAGGCAGGACGCTGGGGATCGGTCGCGCGATCGCGCGATCCAGGTCTTCACGGACGCAAGCCGGTGTTTGCGACGCCGCGGGCGCTCGCGGCGAGTTATCTCGACACCTACGTCGATCTAACCGGGGGTGTGAAGGCATTTGCGCTGGTGGACCTGGGCGTGATGGGCGAGTACGATTGGCGCCTGTCAGGAAAAAATGTCTGGAAGGTCGAGCAGATGCTGCTCGACACGCCGCACACGCCGCTTCGCATGCCGCGATCGCGCTTCGAATCGCTTCGGAACCGCTATCGCGCGTTCAAAGAAAAATATCCGGAACGAAAACCGATCAAGTATGAGGGGTCGGCTCGCTGGACCGACATTCCGAAGGAATTTCTGCGGCCTCTGCCTGCGATCAATCGAGATCGAAATCCCGGGTGGGTTTGGTGATCGGTTCTTCCTTGGCCTGCTTCAGCGCCTCTTCGAATCGCTTCGACAGCGCATCCGGGCGGGTGCGTTCGTTGCTGAACGACTGGTCGAAGGCCGCCTCGCGGCGCTTTTTCTCTTCCGCGAGAATATTCTGCGCGTCGTTGAGCTCGATGTTCAGCCCAGAGCCGACTTCACGATGGGCAATCACCCGTCCAAGATTCAAGTCGATGACGAGCGTGGCATTGCAGCACGGACACTGGATTTCGCGCTCGGACGCCAGCTTTGGCATGGGTTTTTCAGGCGGCACGAACCGATGATACGTAAAACGCTCCGCGTCGTCACGTACAACATCCACCGGTGCCGGGGCCTCGACGGCCGCACCATCCCCGAACGCGCTATTGAGGTGCTGCGCGGCTTGAACGCCGACATCATTGCGCTGCAGGAAGTGATCGGCGCGGGGCCAAACGACTCGGGGCATGCGGAAATCATCGGGGCCGGCCTGGGCATGGGCTGGGTGATGTCGTCGGTCCGTCATCTGCGGAACCATCAATTCGGCAACGTGGTCCTGTCGAAATTCCCCATCAAACAGCACTACCAGTACGACCTGTCGTGGCGTACGTGCGAGCCGCGCGCCTGCCAGCGCGTCGATCTGGCAATCGACAACCACACGCTGCACTTATTCAATGTCCATCTGGGAACGGCGTTTCGCGAGCGGAAGGATCAATCCGAGCGGCTGGCGACAATCGTGCACGACCGCCGGATCAGCGTCCCGAAGATTGTGCTGGGCGACTTCAACGAATGGAGCCGCGGGCTTGCGACGGCCGTCCTCGAAGAAAAACTGAAGGTGATCGATTTAAGCGTGTACCTGCGCCGCAAACGCACCTATCCCGGCATTCTTCCGTTTCTGCATCTCGATCATATTTATTATGAGGGGCACGTCGAGATAGCCGGCGTCGAGGTGCCGCGCACGCGCAAATCGCTGATGGCGTCGGACCATCTGCCGTTCCTGGCGGAGTTCAAGGTGGGATTCGAATAGTGATTCTGTTAACTGGAAACTGGAAGGTCAGCGAAAAACTACTTTCCTACTTACTTTCTAGTTTTAAGTTTCTCGTTTCCAGTTGACCGCGAAGTACCCCTAGTTTTCTTCCTCGAAGTCCTCGTGCTCGGCGGCATGGAGCCGCGTGGACGGACGCAAGGCTTCTCGATAGTCGAAAATGGGCAGGTTCTGCACGTGGAGCGAGACGCCGCAGCCGGGCGCCTTCACGTCGATGACCACCGTAAAACGGCTGCCTTCAACGCCGTCGCGGAAGCCCGCGCGGCAACCGCAAGCGAGTCGCGCGTGGGTGAAGCCCTTCATGGTCCAGATGATACTACAGTAAAGATTTGATCTGTCTTTCCAGTGTTTCTTTCTGCGAGAAGCCCACATGCGTCTTGCAGATCTTTCCGTCCCGCCCGATGACGAATGTCTTCGGCAGGCCAAACATCGGACCGTACGCTTTCGGCCCCTGGATGTCGTCGCGCCCGTCGCCGACGAGGACCGGATAATTCATTTTGAATTCGGCGGCAAATGGCTTCAGCTTCTCGATGGGATCGTCGACCGAGATGCCGACGGCCGTGAAGCCCTGCGGTCCATACTTTTTTTGAAATTCCACGAACCAGGGAATCTCGACCTTGCAGGGCGCGCACCACGTCGCCCAGAAGTCGAGGACGATCACCTTGCCCTTGAGCGATGCCAGATTGAAGGTCTTGCCGTTGATGTCGGTCAACGTGAAATTCAGATTGGCCGCTTTGGGCGACGCGTCACACGCCGAGCCACCCTCGGCGGCTTCACCGACGTAGGGCAGCCGCACCGTGATCATCAGCAGGAGCGGAACACCCAGCCACGCGATCCATCGAACTGATCGTGTCATTTATAATCCAGCGCTCAAATTCGCGGCGAGCGTCCGCATCGCCCCGTCCGGCTCTATTCCGAGCAGCACGTAGGTGTTTCCGTCTCTCGACCAAATCACCGCGTCGTGTCCGAACACGTCGGCAGACGAAGACGCGCGGCTCGCGTCCGGCAAGATATATAAGGACAACGGGCGCCCCTGGAACCGATACAGCGCATGGGCCGTCGCGCCCTGCGCACAAAAACACTGGCGGAGACCGACGAGCTCGAGCCCTGCCACCGCGACGCGCGGCAGGCGCACGGGCCATCCATGACTGCGCTCGAACTGCTGCTCGCTGGCGCTTGCGTCCACGGTCGAACCCACGCGGCTGCCGGCAAAGCATGTCACATGATCGAGGGTGAGCTGCGCGGCGAGAACGGTCGGCGAGACCGGTGTCAGACCGTACAGCAAAACGCCGCCCAGCATCAGTGCGAGGGCGGCGGATATCGAAAGCGTGCGAAGCGAAAGACTTTTTTTCAGCGCGGCGGCTGCAAGACATCGCGCACGCAGCTGCTCCGGTGCGCAGGGACGACAAAGTCGAGCCCGCAGCGTCTGGCGTGCGGCCGTCTCGGCCGCCGCAAGGCGTCGGCAGGGTGGACACGCCGCAAGATGGGCCTCCACAACCGACCGCTCAGCGGCCGTAGCTTCCCCATCAATGTAGGGGGTGACGAGGGCGTCGAACTCCTTGCAACTCGGCATGTTGACCAGATCTTAAGACGACACTTTCCGGCCTGTCGATTCATTGGCTTTTGACGCCAGGCTCTCATACAGCATACGACGTCCGCGGGAGATCCTCGACATGACGGTCCCCACCGGAATCCCCAGCATTTCGGCGATTTCGGCATACGGAAATTCCTCGACGTCGCGCAGCCAGACCGCCTCGCGAAAGGCCTCCGGCAGGGTGTCGAGCGCGGCCTGCAGATCGGCACCCATCGCCGACCGTAGCAGTTGCTCCTCCGGCGTGTCAGACGGGTCTGCCGTGGCCGCCAGCTCGACCTGCTCGCTGTCGACGTTGACCGGATCACGACCCGTGTCACGCCGTCGATTCAGGAAGTTGTTATGAAGGATCGTAAAGAGCCAGGCTTTCAAGTTCGTCCCCGGCTTGAACTGTTTCGAATTACGAAAGGCCTTTACGTAGGTATCCTGGACGAGATCCTGCGCGTCGGCTTCGTTACGTGTGAGACGCAGCGCGGTCCCATACAGTCCGTCGAGGTATCCGAGCGCGTCGGTCTCGAACCCTGGCCGGGCGCCGCTGGCAGGGTTGCGCCCAAACATGGCCATCGGCCTGAGTATAGCTGGCTCGCCCGCGGCACGATCGGGAAGCCGAGTGTCCTCAGGACACGGCAGTCAAATGCACTCACGGGGTGGCACGTCGAAATACAACGTGCGATTCGTCGCGGAAATTTCGGCGTGCGCGTGGTATGGGTCTTGCTCCCGTGATTGCGAAGCTCCTGTGTTCACAGTAAGATCGCCCTTCTCCGGTGGAAACCCTCTCATCTTTACGAGGTGATCGTATGCGGATGCGCGCTACGCGCACTACCACTCTCCTGCTGCTCGCCACTGTGTTCACCCTCGGGTCGGCAGGTCTGGCGAACGCGCAGTCCACTTTTGCCCCTTATTACGGCAAAAACCTCATTCACTACGACAAGTTCGACTGGCACATCTACAAAACCGATCACTTCGAGATCTACTTCTACCCGGAAAACGAGCAGCACCTGCAGCGTGTGGCCAGCTACGCCGAAAGCGCCTATCAACACATCAGCTCCGACCTCCGCCACGATTTGGCGGTGAAGGTGCCGTTAATCATTTTCAAGACGCACAGTGAGTTCGAGCAGCAGAACGTGGCGCCAGGCGCCGCGCAGGAAGGCGTGCTCGCGTTTGCCGAGGGCGAGCGCAACCGCATGGTGCTGCCGCTCGATCAACCCTCCGACTTGCTCTACGCGCTCATCGTTCACGAGCTCACGCACATCTTCCAGTACGACATCATCCCGACCTCGCTCATCCGCAGGAACATTCCGTTGTGGGTGAACGAAGGCGGCGCCGACTACGAGGCCGGCGTCTGGAACCCGCTCGACCTCATGACGGTGCGCGACGCGGCGGTCGCCGACATCGTGCCGAAGATGAGCCAGATGGAAGGCTATGGGAATACGACCAACCCGCGACTGGTCTACAACCTGGGCCACGCCCTCTACGAGTTCATCGAGGCACGCTGGGGCAAGGAAGGCGTGCGGCAGTTCCTGTTCTCACTGCGCAAGAGTGCCATCGGGGGCGGGTCGAGCCCGTACGAAGAAGCGTTTCAGTTGACGGCGCGGGAGTTCGATCAGCAGTTCGAAAAATATTTGAAGGACCGGTTCAAGGCCTTCCGCGACAAGGAACGGCCAGCCGACTACGGGCAGGATCTGTCGCCCGATCCCGACAAGACGAACTACGTCAGCGCCTACTCAATCGAGCCGTCGCCCTCCGGCGACCTCATCGCGGTGGCGACCGGCAACCGGCACGATCAGGAAATGGACATCGTGCTGGTGTCATCGAAAGACGGAGACGTCGTCCGCAACCTCACAAAGGGGTTCGATAAGGACAGGGGCTTCGAGTACATCGCGACGCCGTCGGAATTCAACATGGTGCCGTGGATGTCGTGGTCGCCCGTGGGCGATCGCCTCACCTACTTCGCCCGCCGTGAGAAATTCCGCACGCTCATCATTCAGAACGTCCTCACCGGCGACATCGAGCGCAAAATCGATATGACGACGGTCGACGAGCCGAGCTCGCCGAACATCTCGCCCGACGGGCGTACGGTGGTCTTCGGGGCACTGCGCAGCGCCACCGGCGATATTTACAGCCTCGATCTCAACACCGGCACGCTCACGAACCTGACCAACGACGCGTTCGCCGACTACGCGCCGGTGTATTCGCCCGACGGAAAGTTCCTGGTCTATCTGTCGCGCATCAGCGGATCGCTGAAAATGTTCCGCCTCGATCTGGAAGGTGGCAAAAAAACGCAGCTCACCTTCGGCACGCAGGACGAAGCGGCCGCGAAGTTCCTCGATCAGGACACGCTAATCTTCCCGTCGACGGCAACCGATCCCGCGACGCCAATCACGCCCGACGTCGCGCGCAACGGCAATATCTTCAACTTGTGGTCGTTGAACTTGAAAAACGGCGAGCTGAAACAGTACACCGACGCTCTCGGCGGCGTGCTGTCGCCGGTCATCTTGTCGAAATCGGGCACCGCGCCGAAGCTCGCGTTCATCGATTACTACAAGGGCGACTACAGCCTCCACACGTTCGATCTGAAAGAACCGCTTCACTCTGCGGCGTCGGCCGACTTCGGATCGCCGGGCCCTGTCGTCGATTTCCAGGCGCCGATGCAGCACACGCTCGTGAAAGAGAACGTGAAGAAGAAGGGCACCTTCGAGAAGATGTTCCTCGACGGCCGGCCGCCGGTCAACGTCGGCGTCAGCAGCGGCGGCGACATCTTCGGCGGCACACAGGTGTCGTTCACCGACGTCCTCGGCGACCAGCAGTTCAGCCTCTACGCATCGTCTGTGCAGCAGTACAAGACGATGTCGTTCTCCTACTTGAACCTGTCGCGCCGGTTCCAGTGGGCGGTGCAGGGCTTCTCGCAGACGCAGTTCTTCTACGGCCAGCTGAGCGGCGCGTTCTACGATCCGATCTACGCGAATCTGATCAGCCGGTCGGACGCGCTCGCGACGCAGACGTTCCGCGGCGGCACCGTGTTTGGCATTTATCCGTTCAACCACTACCGGCGCATCGAAGTCTCGGGCGGTCTCATGCAGTTCCGCGAGGAATTCACGGACACAGGCCTCCAGCAGTATTCCCAGCAGTACCAGCAGCAGACCTACGGAACTCAGCTCTTCCGGAACGGCACGTCGATGCCTCTCGGCGTGGCGTTCATTCAGGAGACAACGGTGTTCCGTGAATACGGGCCGCTCTCCGGCAGTACGATGCGCCTGGCGTACGACGCATCACCGAAGGTCGGAAGCATGCTGTCGAACCAGACGGTCGACGGCGACGCGCGCTACTACGGACGCATTGGCGCCAACGGCGTGCTCGCGCTGCGCATCCGTGGCTACAAGAGCTGGGGCGAGGCGCCGAACTACCTGTTCTTCGGCGGCAACTCCGAGATGCGAGGCTACGACTACCGCGAGTTCCTCGGCCACAAAGGGTTCTACACGAACGCCGAGCTGCGGTTTCCGCTCATCGAGGCCATGCTCACACCGCTCGGAGTGATGGGCGGCATCCGAGGCGTATTCTTCGCGAATCTTGGCGGCGCCGCCCTCGACGGCGAGTCGTTCAAGATTTACGACCGCAGCACGCAGAGATACCCGACGTTCAATCAAACGACGGGCGCCCCAACCGGTCAGACGACGCAGGTCAGTGGGTTCCGTCTAGTAAACGCCAGGGCGTCTTACGGCATCGGGCTCGAGACCTTCGCGCTGGGTTTCCCCGTCCACTTCGACTGGTCCTATCGCACGCTCTTGAACAAGGGGTACGAGGATCTGGCCTACGCGAGCATCGGCGGCAGCGGCGCATTCCGGAAGCCGCGATTCGCCGCGTGGATCGGCTACGATTTCTAGGGTGAACCTGATAAGTAAAAAAACTAGAATCTATAAACTAGAAGGTAAGTGAAAACGTCATTTCCGACGTTCCAGCTTACTTTCTAGTTTTTACTTTATAGTTTCTAGTTGCATGCATCCCCCCTGCAGCCGCGTCGTCACGCTGCTTGCCGACTACCTCGACAATCGTCTTCCTGCCGACATTCGCGCCGATCTTGAGCATCATCTGGGCGGCTGCTCCGAGTGCACCGCGTTTGTCGGAACCTTCCGCTCGACAGTCTCCCTGCTGCAGTCGCTGACCGACGACGATCTACCTGAAGAACTTCGCGTCCGACTGAAGGCGTTTTTGGACGACCGCTGTAAAAGCTGATGCCGCTCCGCGCCAAGCCTCCGTCTGAATCGGCCTCCGAGATGGTTGAGGTCGTGCTGCCGAACGACACGAACCCTATGGGGTTCATGCTGGGCGGCGCCGTCATGCACCTGATCGATCTCGCCGGCGCGATTGCGGCGTTCCGTCACGCCCGCGCGTTGATGGTCACTGCCGCGGTCGATGGCCTGGAGTTTTTGAACCCGATCAAGGTCGGCGACTTCATCGTGCTGAAGGCGCGCGTGACAGCCGCGTTCAGGACGTCGCTCGAAGTCGAGGTGAAGGTGTACTCAGAAGGGGCGCTGACCGGTACGCGCCAGATGACGAGCCGCGCGTATCTAACGTTCGTGACGCTGAATCGCGACGGCAACCGCGTGGAGATTCCGCCGCTGGCCGTGACGACCGATGAAGAGCGGCAACTTCAGGCCGCCGCCGGTGTTCGTCGCGAAGAACACCTGGCGCGACGGTCACGAGCCAAAGAAATCTAGTTCGACCGGGCGCCGACGGGGCGCGTCTTGAGCTGCACCACGCTCTTGTTCAAATCGATTGTGACCTTGTACTTGCTGAGGAACTTGTAGCCGACGATCCCGCCCAGGCGGAATCCCAGCAGCACGCTCGGTGCGCGCAGATTCAGGACAACAACCGAGAGGTTGTGATACTGAATCTTGTTGAACGCCAGGTCCACGCCGGGCATCAGGAACGCGTCGCGGTCCCAGCCCGAGGCGCCGTACACCTTCAGCGGAATGTTCCGCATCTCGCTGCGTTCGAGGCCGCTCGCCGTGTCGGTGCTGATCGAAATCACCTGACCGCCCGTATCAAGTATGAAACTGGCCGGCCCGCCCTGGACCTCCCCGGGCACCATCGCGAGACGGTGCAGGCGGAGCGGGAGCTCCACGTCGACGGTCTCGGGCGGCAGCTCCGGCCCCATCAGCAGGATCTGCTTGTCGTAATCGATGACGAGCGACAGCCCGAGCGCCAGCGGCGAGAAGCTTTCCATTTCGCGCGTCGGCAGCCCGTGCAGCGGCGGATTCTTGATGATCGACGGCACGTTGTAGACCTTCAGCGAGCCGATCTCGAGCTGGTCGAGGCGCGTCAGTTCGAGCTCGCGCACGCCGAGATCGCCGACACCCGCGCTCAGAATATTCACCATTGGCCTGATGCCGAGTCTCGCAGCGGTCTCCTTGGAGATCACCGTCTGCTCCGATCCCGTGTCGAGCACCAAGTCCATCATCGAGCCGTGATTGACCTTTCCACGCACGATGACTTTCTCGTTGACGACGCGGAACGGCACTGTGTGCAGCTTGCCGACCGATGCGGGGTCGATCTGCAGCGGCACCTTGTTGCCGAACGCCCGCAGAAACCGCACTTCGGCCCGCGCCCACGCGGCTTTCGCGCTGCGGTCTTTGTTCGGCAGGAGGTTGATGTAGCTCGAGAAGGCGTTGGCGGCTTCTTCGTACCGGTGAAGCTTCTCGTAGATCGAGCCGACCGTGTGATGAATTTCGGCGTCTCGCGGCGACGCGTTCATCGCGACGAGCGCCGTGTTGAGCGCCTCAGTCAGCTTGTTGCGCGCCGACAGTCCGCGTGCCACGCCGTGAAGCGCGCGCCCGTTGGATGGCTGCATCGCCATCGCGTCCTGAAATCGTTTTTCGGAATCTTCGAAGAGGCCGACCGCCCACAGCGCATCGCCGTACAGCGAGGCCGTTGCGGCGTCCTTGATGCCCGTTTTGATCAGTGTCTGCGCGTCGGCGTAGGCGTGCGAGAAATCGCCGAGTCGCAGCGCCGAGGTCACGCTGCCCGCCAGCGCCTCGCGTCGAATGCGGGGATCGGTGCTCGGCTTGGCCTGCTCAAAGGCGTCGAACGCTTCCACGTAGCGGCCGTCTGTAAACAGCAGCTTTGCCATCTGCACCTGAACCTCGGCGGCCTCGGGCGAAATGGCCGACATGGCTGGCGACAGAAAGGTGATGGCTGCGCCAACTACTGCGGCGAACGTCAACGGCCTCAGGACTGAAGACATGGCCCTCCTCGGTTTAACGGCTGTAATCTGGATTGTAGGAGGGGGCGGCGTCGAGCGCAATCGGATAAGTAGAAGACCTTGGATTAGTGCGTGTACTGCTCGATCGGCACGCCATCGTACATCTCGTCGATGCGCAGGATCTGTGATTCGCGGCTATAAGTACCTAATTCGTAATCTTCGCTCATGATCAGCGCCTTGATCGGCTTGGTGGGGCACACTTCCGAGCACAACCCGCAGAAACTGCAGCGCGACAGGTTGAAATCGAAATAATCGAGGATTTTGATTTTCTGACCCGGCTCGCGGTGGCCGCCGAGCGCAATCAGATCGTCCGGACAGGCCTTGGCGCACTGGTCGCACACGATACACGTCTGGGCGCCGGACTCGGGTTCGACCTGAAGCCGCAGCACGCCGCGGAAGCGCGGGGCCACCGGCCGCCGCTCGGCCGGATACTGGAACGTGAACGCCGGCTGCGGCGTGTACTTCAAGGTGAGCCAAAGGCCCTTCAGCAAATCGACGAGAAAAATAGTTTTGAGAAGTTTTATCATTCAGCCGTTTCCGTTAGCCAACCAGCGTCGGTTCCGAATCGCCCGCCATGATGACGCGCTCTTTGCGAAGCACGGTATTCTCTTTGCGAATCTTGTCCTGCAGCCGCATCAGACCGTAAAGCAGCGCTTCAGGGCGGGGCGGACATCCGGACACGTAGACGTCAACCGGCACGATCTTATCAACACCCTGCAGCACGCTGTAGGTCGGGAACGGTCCGCCCGCGTTCGAGCAGCTGCCCATCGAGATCACCCACTTCGGCTCCGGCATCTGGTCGTAGAGGCGGCGCAGCACCGGCGCCATCTTCTTCGTGACGGTGCCGGCGACAATCAGCAGGTCGGACTGGCGCGGCGACGCACGGAAGACTTCGGCGCCGAAGCGCGCGATATCGAAGCGCGACGCGGAGGCCGCCATCATCTCGATCGCGCAGCAGGCCAGCCCAAAGCCCATCGGCCAGAGCGAGTTCTGACGAGCCCAATTCAGCAGCTTATCGATATTCGTCGTGATGAAGTTGTCTTCGAACTGGTGGTCGATGAGTCCCATTGGGTGCTTCGCCCCTAATTAGAAACTAAAACTGGAAGCTGGGAGCTGGCGGCTGGAAGCCGCTGGCTCGGAGCTGACCCATTCTATCTGTTGTAGTAGCCAGCGTTCAAACCGATGTAATTGGCCCACTTATGGGGTGTCTCGTCGAGCGAGTAGATGGCTTCAACCGGGCAGGCCGGAATGCAGGCGCCGCAGTCGATGCACTCATCCGGGTGAATGTACAGCATCTTCGCTGCCTCGAAGGCTGGTTCGTCTTTACGGGGATGAATGCAGTCCACCGGGCACACGTCGACGCACGCAGTGTCCTTCGTTCCCACGCATGGCTCGCAGATGATGTAGGCCATTACTGAATCTTGATCCGGCCGCCGAACCCTTCCTCGTATCCGTGATAGTGCGACACCATGGGTTCGGGATGCTGCCAGCAGTAATACCCGTCGCCGTTGTCGAAATCGACGAGCCACAGTCCTTTGGCTTCGAGACCCATCTCACGAATGCGATCGGCCCAGCCATCGACAATTAACTTCAGCTCGGCGCCAAGGATGGTGCGTTCCGGATCGTCCTCATCAACTTCTTCGATGGCGTCGGCGACCGCCTCGGCATGCTTGACGGCTTCCGCCGTCATCTCCCGCACCGACGGCAGCATCTCTCGTGCCTCGTTCAGCGTGAAGCGCCGGCGGTTTCCGATCTCGTTCTCGTTGTCCACCGAGCGATTATAGTATGGACATCGTGCGCACCTGGGTCCTCGCGCCGCTGCTGGTTGTGCTGGGCGTGTGCGTCCTGGGGCCGCAGTCGGCCCGTGCGCAAGAACTTCCCTCGGGGCCGATCTCGCTTGCGGGCGGACGCGTTGTGCTTGGCGCCGACATGTCGGTCTCAATGTCGACCGAAACAGATAAGGCCGCCGACCCCACCCACGCCGGCTGGTTCAACTATACGGATTACGAGCACAGCACGATGCGGATGGCGCGCATAGGCGTGACGGCCGACGTTCGCATCGCCGATCGCATGTCGTTTCTCACCGAGCTGCGAAGTGAAAATGGCGACGCGCCGAGGCCCTACGCGTTGTTTGTGCGCGTGAAACCACTCAAGAACCGGCCCTTCGACATTCAGGCCGGACGCATTCCGCCGGCGTTCGGTGCGTTCTCACGTCGTCGTTATGCCGACGGCAATCCGCTGATCGGCTATCCGCTCGCCTATCAATATCTGACGTCGCTGCGCCCCGACGCCATTCCGACCGACACCGACGAGTTGCTGCGCATGCGGGCGCGCGGCTGGCGGCCCAGTTATCGCATCGGCGCGCAAACGGTCGCCACGGGCATGCCGCTCGTGACCGCGTTTCGATGGGACACCGGCGTGCAGGCGCGCGTCGGACCCGAGCGACTCATGGCAAGCGTCGCCCTCACCAACGGCACGATTTCCGATCCGCGCACAAAGGACACCAATGGCGGCAAGCAGGTCGCCGGACGCGTGCAATGGCAGCCCGCGATTGGGTTGACGCTGGGGGGATCGGCGGCGCGAGGACGATATCTCGCCGACTCGGTGCTCGCTGCCCTCTCGCTCGTCGCCGGCCGCGAGCGATCGACGCAGCGCGCCTTCGGCGCCGACGCCGAATATTCGCGCGACCATTGGTTGGTGCGCGCCGAGGCCGTGTGGGATCAATGGGACGTGCCCACGCTGCCCTCGTCGATGCGCGCGTCCAGTTTTTTTGCGGAAGGCACCTACAAGATTCGCCCGGGACTGTTTGCCGCCGCCCGCATCGACACATTGCGATTCAATAGAGTGACGACGCCCACTCAAACACGCACCTGGGACGCAGCCATCACGAGGCTCGAAACGGGCCTTGGATTTTATGTGCAGAGAAATCTGGTGGTGAAGGGCACGTACCAATACAACCGGCGTGACGGCGGCCTCGTGCGGAAACGAAGCCTCGCCGCCGTGCAGCTGCATTTCTGGCTGTGACCAAATTACCCCTTATCCCTTACCCCTTACCCCTGGCGGGCGCGGCAGTGGTGCTGACGAGCGCTATGCTGCTTGCGCAAGCGCCGAACCAGGGTACCGGCATCATCCGCGGCCATGTCGAGGTCAGGCGCACGGCGCCGCAGGCAGAACGGCGGCCGGCGGTGAACGAGCTCGGCATGCCCGGAATGCGCGAGCCCATCGATTTCAGGCGCTCGGTCGTCTATTTAGAGTCGGCGCCATCGGCTGCATTTGCCGATGCGGAGCCGCTGCGCGCAAAGATGGATCAGCGCAACGAGACGTTTGTGCCGCACGTGCTGGCGATTACCGTCGGCACGACAGTCGATTTCCCGAATAGCGACCAGACCTATCACAACGTCTTTTCGCTGCGCGGGCCAAAGCCATTCGACCTCGGCCGCTACGCTGCGGGCCGGTCGCGATCGGTCCGATTCGATCGGCCTGGAATCGTCCGTGTCTTCTGCGAGATCCACTCGCATATGAGCGCGTTCATTCTCGTGTTCAGCCATCGCTATTTCGCCGTCACTGGCGCCGACGGTCGTTATCAAATCAGCCGCGTGCCGCCGGGGCGCTATACGCTTGTCGCCTGGAACGAAGGTTCGGTTCGAGAGTCGCGCCAAATCGTCATGTCAGACGACCAATCCGCCGTCGAGGCTGATTTTTCCGTGCGCTGATCTCAATTGTGAAACTGCTTGGATCGCTCACCAACCGCATCTTTCTCGCCAGCGCGGCGCTGGCCGTGGTGTCGATCGGCGCCGCCGTGTATTTCGTCAGCCGGACGACGACGCGCCAGGCGGAGGCCGAGCTTCAGCGCGGTCTGCTCGAAGCCGGGACGCTCGTCGATCAGCAGACCGCCGCGCTGGTACAGACCCTCACGGTGATGGCCCGCTTGGTAGCCGATTCGCCGAAGTTCAAAGCAGCGATTGACACCGGCGATGGGCCCACGGTTCAGCCGATCGCGCTCGATTATCAGAAGCAGCTTGGTTCCGCGCTGGTGGTGGTGACGAATCGGAAAGGCGACGTGCTGGCGACGGTGGGATCGCTCGACGTATCGCCCGAGGCAATCGGCAGCCTGGCGGAAATCAGGGCCGCGCTGGACGGAAAAGTCAATAGCGGCGTGTGGGCACAGTCGAACGGCGCGCTGCAGGTAGTCAGTGTGCCCGTCGCGATCGGTATTGATCGGCCTGAGTTGATGGGCACGCTCACGGTCGGCTATCGCCTCGACGAAGCGCTGGCCGAGCAGTTCAAGCGCGAGACCCAGAGCGACATCGCATTTTCCGTCGACGGGCAGATCAAAGCCTCCACGCTCTCCGATCGCGACAGCCTGGCGTCGTTGTTGAACACCGAGCAGGTGCAAACCATTTCGATCGGCGGGAACGAGTACGTGGCGCTGAAGCGCCCGCTTGCACCGGCGTCGGCATCAGCCAGCGTGCTGCTGCTGCGCTCGCGTACCGAACGGCTGC
>JANMJM010000172.1:0-2904 GCA_031371345.1 Vicinamibacteria bacterium | reverse complement strand
GGAAAGTCGAGCGTCGGCGAAACGCGACGCCGAAAGAGCTCGCTCGCCTTCGCCCCATTGAAACAGATCACCTCAATCGAACGATGAGACCGGAGGAATCCCCTAAAATCATTTGGTTGAACGGTGAGGCGCTGAATCGCCGCGTCAAGGCTGCCCTGTCGTTCTGCATTGGCGCACACGTCCCACAACGCGATGCGTCGAGCGATAACGCGTTTCAAACGTTCCTTATAGGTGAGCGATGGCATAGCTCCAACAAGCTCGCCCATGATTTTCCAAAACGCATTGTGAGGTTGCGCATAGTACTGACCACACGCCAGCGACTTGGCTCCAGGAAGCGTGCCTAAAATCAGCACCCGCGCATCTGGTCCGGCAACTGCCCTAAAACCAGAAGATGTCATTCGCGGTGCGCCTTCATTCTAGGCACAAACCGCCCCGTCCGTTTCGTGTACTCTCGATAACTATCCCCAAAGCGCGCCACTAAATTCCCTTCTTCGGTTCGCGTTCGAATAGTGAAAAGACCAAACAGCACAGCGCCAGCAACAAGGAAAAACCAGTTTGCCACGATCAGGGAAATGGCCAGCGCGAGCAACGCGGCGGAATCGTAGAACGGATGCCGGACCCAGCGGTAGGGCCCGTTTAGGACCAGCGTGTGGGTTTGCCTTGTGACCACTGTGTCGGTCAGGTTGTTCCCGAGGCAGCGGAACGTCCAAACGAGCAATCCGCAGGCGAGAGCGAGCACGCCGACGCCGGCCCACCTCAGCCAGACTGGAAGGGGCACCGAGGACCAGGCCATCAAATCTGGGTCGATCATCCACGCAATCAGTCCCACCCAGAGCGCAAGACCCAAAGGCCGTAACGTTGCCAGAATGAACAAGCCCTCCTGCCTCCGATCGAGTTTCTCGCGCGTCGCTTGTGACTTGAGCCTGTAGTAGATACCGATGGGAAGGACGGCGAGAAGAACAACAATCAGCACGTCGCGGAAAGTCTGATCATCGTTCATACACGGATCACTGCAGGTGCTCGTAAATCAATCGCTCGAACCGTTTCACAACGTCCATGCTGGTGGCGTTGTAAAACGGCAGCACCTGCGTAAGGAGTACGACGCCGATGCCGTTTTTCGGATCGACCCAGAAGTGGGTGTTATTGATGCCTCCCCAGCTATAACTTCCGGCCGCGCGCTCATGCAGCGGCGTGCCGTCTGTAGCGGCGATTTGGAACCCCAAGCCGAACTTGTCCTTGCCCGCTCCAAAGGGGAATGTCGCCGATCGGCGCGGCATGACGGCGGGCATCGTGTCTACAACGACCGAGCCAATCTGATTGCTCGTCATCAGGCGCACGGTTTCCGGCTTCAGCAGTTGTTTGCCGTGCCAGCGTCCTTCGTTCAGGAACATCTGCACGAACGCCGAATAGTCGGACGCGGTCGAGACCAGACCGCCGTCACCTCTCACGTCCGGTGTGTACTGTGCAGGATTCGGACTTTCAACCAGCCCGCTCGCTCCCCGCTCGTGAATGGTCGGGAGCCGCGCGGCCTTTTCTGGAGCGGGCGTGTAGGTCGTGTCGATCATCCCGAGCGGACGAAAGATTCTTGCCTGATCCCATTCTTCGAGCGACTGGCCGGACAACTTCTCGACGATGTCGCCGAGCACCGCGGTCGCGGGCGAGTAGTTCCATTTCGTGCCGGGATCAAACAAGAGCGGCAACGCCTTCGGATCTTTGCCGGTCTTCGTCTGAATGGCGAGGACAGTCGGGCTCGTAAACGGATAACCCAGCCCCGAGGTGTGAGTGAGCAAGTGACGAATCGTGATCTCATGGCTTGCGTGCCGCGTCGTGTACGTCGCGTCCTGCTCGTTGAACGTGGCCATCACGTCCCGGCCCTTGTACGCCGGCAGATAGTCGCCCGCCGGATCGTCGAGCCGGAGCTTGCCTTGTTCGTAGAGCATCATGATCCCGACAGACGTGACGGGCTTCGTCATTGAAGCAATGCGAAACACCGCGCCTGTAGGCATCGGGACGCCCTTGGCGACGTCCTTCTTGCCGAACGCCCTGAGATAGACAATCCGATCCTTGTTCGTAACCGCCGCCACGACTCCAGGGATCTCTCCCTTGTCGATGGCAGCCTGGAACATGCGGTCGATCGCGGCGGCGCCACTGGCGTCGAGCGTCGGCAACCCCGCCGACTGGGCGGTGTAGCCGACAAACAACAGGATCGCCAGCAACGCCCAGGCGCGCACAACGTGCTTGTTCTTCATAAAAAGGCTCTGGTCGCACGTGACGTGTGGCCGGCGTCGCAAATAATCAAGTGATCACTAAAGTATTTGAAATTGGCATGTGTCCCCACGCCGCCGGGCTCATTCAAATCGCTCGAGCCCTTTCGGCTTCCACACCTTCGTCGACTCCGACCGCAGCAAATATTTGATGAACGCGCGCGCATCTTCCGGATGTGTCGCCCTCGACGAGACCGCGATGGTCGTGTCGATCCACGCGCCGAGTTCCTTCGGCAGCGGCCCGACCAGTTCGATCTCCTTGTAGGGAAGAATCTGGCTGATCGTCTGAATCGCCATGTCGCCTTCCCCGCGAGCCAGCGCCTGACCGCCTTCGGCGCCACCCGTGCTTGCTGGTGCGTTCACCCCGGCAAATTCCGGACGCTTCAACACATCGTCGATGAGCATAGCCACCATCGTGCGCGACGCGGGATTCGACCGCATCACCGCCTTGGCGCTCTTGAGCGCGACAGCCAACTTTTCGATGGTCGAGATGTCGGGTTTTGGTGCGCCAGCTCTCACCGCGAGTCCCATTCGGTTGCGGCCAAGCGGCATCATGGTGCCTGGCATCACACCGCCCTCCAGCGACAGCGTCGTCATCAACTGAAACGGCAGCACGATGACATCCGGCGGCGGATTCCTC
>JANMJM010000113.1:0-6180 GCA_031371345.1 Vicinamibacteria bacterium | reverse complement strand
AACCACGCGCACGAGCCAATCGCTGCGAGTGCGATGATGTGTCGGGAGTTCATGCGTGTGATTTATGAGCGGGCGGAACGCGTACGTTGAGGTGGATAACGCGCAGCGCCGAGCGCTTCGCGCCGACCAATCACTCGCGATGTTGAATGTCGGCGTTAACTGGCGGGCTTGTCTTCGGATCCCGCAACGGCTGCTTCAGCCGCCTGAAAACCGATTCGTGAGTGCGTGCCGTCGCAGAAGGGCTTCTTGGTGGACGCACCGCAGCGGCACAGCGCAAACGGCCGCTTCGGAATCACGTAGGCGTTCCCGTTCCAGTCGAGCAACTGCACGTCATCGCCTTCCACCAGGTACGGGCCGTTCTGTCGCAGCTTAATCGTCGCCATTGAGGTTCGCTCCAGGGTAAATTTGGTGATTGGGGGATAGGTGATTGGGCGATTGGTTCGAGCAACTTGCGCGATTGGTTCTTTCCTATCACCCAATCACCAATCACCCACTCGCCCGATGCCGCTAGCCCATCTTCTGCATCGCCGCAAGGAACTCTGTGTTGCCTTTGGTCTTGCCCATCTTGTCGAGCAGAAGCTCCATGGCTTCGACCGGCGATAGCGGCGCGAGGACTTTGCGCAGCACCCAGATCCGATTGAGATCGTCTTTCGGGATGAGCAATTCCTCTTTCCGCGTGCCGCTCTTCTGCAAATCGATGGCCGGAAACACGCGCTTGTCGGCGAGTTTCCGATCGAGATGGATTTCCATATTGCCGGTGCCCTTGAACTCTTCGAAAATGACATCGTCCATGCGGGAGCCGGTGTCGATGAGCGCCGTGGCGATAATCGTGAGCGAGCCGCCCTCTTCGATGTTACGCGCGGCGCCGAAAAATCGCTTCGGCTTCTGCAGCGCGTTCGAATCGAGACCGCCCGACAGCACTTTGCCCGACGGCGGGATCACGGTGTTGTACGCCCGCGCGAGACGCGTAATCGAATCGAGCAGGATGAGCACGTCTTTCTTGTGCTCCACCAGGCGCTTCGCTTTCTCGATGACCATCTCGGCCACCTGCACGTGACGCTGCGCGGGCTCGTCGAAGGTCGACGAGATGACTTCCCCGTCCACCGAACGCTGCATGTCGGTGACTTCTTCCGGCCGCTCGTCGATCAGCAGCACAATCAGGAAGACTTCAGGATGATTCTGCACGACCGACTGCGCGATGTTCTGCAGCAGCATCGTCTTGCCGGTTCGCGGCGGCGCGACGATCAGCCCGCGCTGGCCTTTACCGATGGGCGTCCAGAGGTCCATCACGCGCGCCGACAAGTTCTCGGTCGCGGTCTCGAGCTTGAGCCGCTCCTGCGGATAGAGCGGCGTGAGGTTTTCGAAGAACAGCTTGTCGCGCGCCTGCTCCGGCTGCTCGAAGTTGACCGCTTCAACTTTGATCAGCGCGAAGTAGCGCTCGCCTTCCTTCGGCGGACGAATCTGGCCCGACACCGTGTCGCCCGTCTGCAGGTCGAACTTGCGAATCTGCGAGGGCGACACATAAATGTCGTCCGGTCCCGGCAGATAGTTGTAGTCGGGAGCGCGCAGGAACCCGAATCCGTCGGGCAGCACTTCGAGCACGCCTTCAGAGAAGATGAAGCCGCTCTGCTCGGTCTGCGCTTTCAGGATCTGAAAAATCAGTTCCTGCTTGCGCATGCCGGTGGCACCCGCCACGTTCAGCTCTGTCGCAATCTGCGTGAGCTTCTGAATGCTCATCTCCTTCAACTCGCCGATGTTCAGGCCTTCGCCGCGCCGGCCCTGCTGGCCGGGCTGCTGCGGGGGCCGTGGCGGCTGCTGCGGCTGTTGCCCTGGCTGCTGCGGCAGGGCTTCGTTGCCTCCGCTCGTGGCAGCCGGCGTGGGCGGCAAAGCCGCTGGCGGGGCTGGTGCAGCCTGCGCCGCAGGGGTCGCCGCGGAGGCCTCAGGCGCCGGCGGTGTTTCCGTTGTGGTGCCGACAGGTTGCTCGGAGGCCGCTGCGAGTTCGTGTGAGGAGCCGCGTGACGCGGTGTTGTGGCGCTTGTGATTTGTGGGCATAGACTCGTGCTAGATGTTGTTTAGGGGTGTGCGTGCGCACGCCTCACGACAGGCGCGGGCGCAAAAAAAATGTACCGGAACAAGACTGAACGTGTGATCAAAATGCGGGAAAACCCAGTCCAGACAGGAGTAACGTACTGTGTGGAAGTATAGGACCCGACCCTCGCGGTGTCAAGCCGGGGCGATTTCAGCCGTACGGATTCTCACCGATGCCGACAATGCTGCACGCCTGGATCGGTTGGATTTTCAAGCGTCTCGCCAGCTCGACCAGCGCGTCGCTTTCCGAACCCGGGTTGAGCCATACCTCGGGAATGCCCTTTTCTGCCACCTCGATCATCACCTTCTCGCCGATGTCCGGCGGTACATAGAACGTCGCCATGTCGATGGAGCCGGGCACGTCCAGCACCGACCGGTACGCCTTCAACCCCTCGACCTCTGGCTCGTTTGGGTTGATGGGCAACACCGTGTACCCCTGGCGCCGGAACGCGCGGACGGCGCGATTGCCAAACTTACCGGGGTTCGACGAAGCGCCAATGACCGCCACTGTTTTAGCCACCGGGAAAGATCTTACCTGGATTCAGGATGCCGTGTGGATCGAACGCCGCCTTCACGCGCTTCATGAGCGCGATCTCTTCCGGCGACAACTCGAGCCCGAGATACGGCGCCTTGGTGAACCCGATGCCATGCTCACCGCTAATCGAACCTTCGAGCGCCACGACGCCTTCGAACAATTTCCGCTCCGCCTCGCGCGCGACTTTCATCAAGCCTGACGTGTTCGTGCCCTGTGGAACCATGATATTGACGTGAATATTCCCATCGCCCGCATGCCCGAAACACGCCATCGGCAACCCCGACTCTCGGCGCAGCTCCTCAATGAGGCGAAAGAGGTCAGGCACTCGCCCGCGCGGCACGACCACATCGTTATTCACCTTTACGGGCGAGATTTTTTTCAGCGCTGCTGAGAGCTCACGGCGAAGATGCCACAACGCGTCGCGTTCGACGTCGCTGCCGGCGTGGCGAATCGCCACGGCCTCCGCGTGTCGGCATGCCTTGTCGACCAGACGAATCTCCTCCTCTACGCCGTCGGCTGTTCCATCGACTTCGATCAACACCGCGGCGCCGCTTCCGGGCGATACCATCGACGCGCCGGCGTGCTCCGCAAGCGCATTCAACGAATCGCCGTCGATGAGCTCGATGGCGGCGGGCACGACTCTGAGCTGAATCAAGCGGGTGACGGCATCAACGGCCGCGTCGATATTGCTGAACTCGGCGAGCAGCGTGGCCCGCGCAGAGGGTTTCGGGATCAATCGAAGCGTAATCTCGGTGATGATGGCGAGCGTGCCTTCCGATCCGACCAGAAGCTGCGTGAGATCGTACCCCACCACATTCTTGACGGCCTTCGATCCGGTGTGAACAATTTCGCCAGTCGGCAGCACGGCCTCCAGCGCCAGGACATACCGTTTCGTGGTTCCGTACTTAAACGCTCTCGGCCCACCCGCGCACTCGGCAACATTTCCGCCGATGGCCGATTGGCGAAGGCTCGCCGGATCGGGCGGATAGAACAAGTCGACGCGCTCGACGGCATCCTGCAGATCGCCGGTGATGACATTCGGCTGCACGCGCGCGAGCAGATTCAGTTCGTCGATTTCGAGAATGCGGTTCATCCGCTCGAGCGACAACACGAGGCCGCCCTGCAGCGGCACGGCGCCCCCCGTATATCCTGTGCCCCCGCCGCGGACGACCAGCGGCACACGCCCCTCGTCGCACAGCTTGGCAATTCGCGAAATCTCCGATGTGTTGGCCGGGAGGACGACGAGATCGGCGGGATGGACGATTTTGAGCGCATCAGCGCCGTAGGATTCGAGCGCCGACCTGTCGCTTAACACAAACGGGCCACCGGTGATGCGGGTGACCCGTTCGACGAAGCCCGCTGGAAGCTGCGCCACGCTAACGCGCGACAGCGCCTTGCCGCTCCCGCGTTTTCACGAATTCGAAAATGCGATCCGTGCCCTCGCGCAACCGGTCGAGCGATGTTGCGTATGAGATTCGCAGGAAGCCTGGCGCGTCGAATCCTTCGCCAGGCGTCACGGCCACACGTGCGTCATCGAGCAACGCCTGGGCGAAATCGCCTGTGTTGCTGATGCCGATCGAGTCGAGCACTTTCGTGATGCGCGGAAACAAATAAAACGCGCCTGCAGGCTTCACGCACTCGATGCGCGAATCGGCGGCGAACCATTCCATCAATTTGTCGCGGCGGACCCGGTATTCGTTCAACATCAACGTGACCGGCTCTTGGGAGCCTGTCAGCGCCTGCAGCGCAGCCTTCTGAGAAATTGACGCGACGTTCGACGTCGAATGCCCCTGCAGCGTATCGGCCGACGCCACGACGTCCTTCGGCCCCAGAATCCAGCCGCAGCGCCATCCCGTCATCGAATACGCCTTGGATGCCGAGCACGCGAACAACGCGCGATCGCGCATCCTGTCGGTGAGCACCTTCACCAGGTTGTGCGGCACCGGTTCGTAAATCAGCTTCTCGTAACAGAGGTCGATCACGACCCAGATGCCGCGCTTGGCAGCCGCGTCGGCGATAGCGCCGAGTTCCGCTTCGGAGATCACCGCGCCGGTCGGGTTGCAGGGCGAGTTGATGATGATGGCCTTCGTCTTCGGCGTCATCGCGCCGATGATGGCCTCGGGATGCACCTTGAACCCGTCTTCGGGTTTCGTCTGCACGATGACGGGCGTCGCGCCCATCAGCTTCACCTGTTCGGGAATCGTGGGCCAGTACGGCGCGTGCGTAATCACCTCGTCGCCCGGGTTGTAGAGCACCATCGCGATGTTGAAGAGCGCCTGCTTGCCGCCCGCGGTCACGATGGTCTCGGCCTCGGTGAAGCTCACGCCATAGTCCGCGTTGTAGCGCGCGCAAATGGCCTGCTTCAGGTCGGCGGCGCCTGCCGGCGGTGTGTACTTCGTGTAGTTCTGATCAATCGCCGTTTTCGCGGCGTTCTTTGCCGGCTCCGGCGTCGGAAAGTCGGGCTCACCGGCGCCGAAGTCGACCACGTCGACACCCTGGCGCTTCAGCTTCGCCGCTTCACCCGCCACTTTCATCGTTGGCGACGTCGATACCCTGCTCATCCGTTCAGCTAGCATGCACTTTCCCCTTCTTGACCTGCTGCTTGTCCTTTAAACGGCTTTCGACGATCTCGGGGACCAGCCCGTGGACCTGTCCGCCGAGCGAGAAGACTTCCTTAATCAATCGCGAGCTGATGTAGGTGTATTGCTCGGCCGGCATCATGAAGACCGTCTCGATGTGCGGGCCCAGGCGCCGGTTCATGAGCGCCATCTGAAATTCGGTCTCAAAGTCCGAGAGCGCGCGAAGCCCGCGCACAATCACATCCGCTTTCCGCCTCGTGACGTAATCGACGAGCAGGCCGTCGAACGTGTCGACTTCCACGTGTGGCTGTCCCTTGAAGACGTCGCGCACGATCTCGACCCGCTCCTCCATTGTGAAGAGCGGCGACTTCTCGACGTTCACCAGAATGGCCACGATGATCCGGTCGAACAGGTGCGTGCCCCGCTCGATGATATCGACGTGCCCGTTGGTCAACGGATCAAACGACCCGGGATAGACGGCCAGTTTCATCTAAAATTTCAAATTTAAGATTTTAAATTTTACATTCATAAAACGATAGCGCGCTGTCGCCTGAATTCAGCACTCGGATGCGCGAGAGCTGTCCGACCGATTCCGGTCCTGAACGCTTGCGCGCATGCTCGAGGACCAACAACCCGTTTGGTGCCACGAGCGGTTCGACCGCGGCAATCGCAGCCGTGAGATCAGGTTCGTCGTAGGGTGGATCCAGTACGGCGAGGTCGAATGATCCGATCGGCTCTGCAAATCCAGGGGCGAGTCTGGCTCGGATAATAGCATAGCGGTCCGCGACGCCGCACCGCTGCAGGTTCTGTTCGACGAGCTTCAACGACCGCGGATCGCGGTCGACAAATGTGACGTGCGCGGCGCCGCGGCTGAGCGCCTCGATGCCGATCGCGCCCGTTCCCGCGTACGCATCGAGCACACGTGCTTCCGGCACGCGCTGCGCGACGACGTTGAAGAGCGTCTCGCGCAGCTTGTCG
>JANMJM010000100.1:0-3070 GCA_031371345.1 Vicinamibacteria bacterium | reverse complement strand
AATCACGAAATAGCGAACCTGGTTGGTCAACTCGACGAAACCCAGATAGGGGTGTTCGGCTCGCAAGGTTGAGATCGCCGACCAGATCAGAAACGCGATGAAGATCAGGGAGACCCGCGGGAAGATCAGCGTTGCGCGATGTCGGGCCAGACGCACCATCCAAACCAGCAGGAGGACGCCCAACACCAGATCGCTGAGCCGGATCTCCGGCACTAACTGCGAGGTGGGTGTGACGGCGACCAGTCCCAATGCGTCCATGACGTGGAGACCATCGAGAAGGGTTTTCTTGATATCAACGATGGATGCGAGCAGAAAGAGCGACAGCCAATACCACAGCGGTTCCCGGACAACGAAGACCGGGACGACAGCCAAAATTGCCGCGAACAGCAAGAACGTCCAGACCAGCGGCGCGTGAGCAAGAAGGACGGAAACCGTGACCGCGATCGGCACGCCAAGCGCCAACGCCACCGAGATCGCCGGCAGCGACGTTGGATGTCGTTGCAGCTCGCTCAACCACATGGCGGGCATCGAGGCCCTCTGGGTGCTCAAGGGATCAGCTATCCATCGAGGGGATCGTTGCCAGCAACGGCAGATCGAGGGCCTTTTCGGCATCCTCCGTGCTGCGCAACGTGAAGTTCAGATACTCCAGCAACAACGCCGCCGCGATGCCTGACACCAGCGCCAGGAAGAACGCGACCAGGGCGTAATAGACCTTGACGGGACGCTCGGGGTAGGCTGGCGCTTCTCCGGGCGAGATCACGCGAATTTCCTGGAACCGCTCGGCTTCGTGGATTCTCGCTTCGTCGTGCGCCTGCTTCATGAACTTCTGCGTGCTCTCGGCCACGGCGACGTTCAGTTCCAGGCCGGCGAGGTCAAGCTGCTTGTTGCTGTAACCCTGAAGCTCGCTCTTGTATCGATTGACGAGCTGCGACAGATTTCGTTCGGCGGCGCGATAGGTCTCCAGATCGGTCTCACCCATCACGAGATTCTTCAGAAGCTCTTGATGGACGACGTTGACGGTCGATGATTCTTCTTTGAGCAGCAGCGCGAGCTGGGCATCCAGCATCGTTCTCGCTTGAGAGATTTCATGTTCCAGCGCGACGCGCCGGGGATGGGCCGGCGTGAGCTTGTCCACGACGCCGGACAACTCCACCTGTTTCTCGGCAAGTTGCGACTTCAGCTGCCGCACCAGCGGGTTATCCGAGACGTTGCTGCTGGCCTTCAACGAGGCGCTTTGCTCCGACAGCTGGCGTCGAATCTCCTGGTTGGTGGCGACGGTGCTGGCGATTTTGTTTCGGGTTTCTTCCAGAGAGGACTCAAAGGTGGCGAGGCTCGAGATTTTCTTCGTCACTTCCTCGTCGATGGAGACGATCTTGTTGGCCTCTTTGAACTGCCGCAGCGGCGCGCGGGCCGTATCGAGCGCCTGCCCGCTTTCCCTGAGTTGGTCCTCGATGAACTCACGCGCCGTCTTCGCCTCCGCTTGAGAGAGCTCGTGATTGTACTCAACCGAGACTCGTGCCGCCGTGTTCACCACCGCGGCAGCGACGTCGGGGTTTTTCGATACGAAAGAGATCTCGAAGACGTAGGAATCCTTGGTCGGCTCGACCGAAATGTTGTTCTGAACCATTTCCTCGGCCTCTGTAAACGGATCGACTTTTTTCAGCCGGCCGAATTTCATGACGGTCCAGGCATCGTACAGGCGGTTCTTGACGTCTTCCTTGAGCCGCTTCCACCGATTCTGCTCGGGAACAGGCTTGTCCAGGCCGAGCTGGGCCACCACTTTGCTGGCCACCGTTCGGCTCCGGATGACCTCACCGAAGGTCTTGGCCATTGCCTCGAACGGGATTACCTGGGGAATCGGAAAGCTCATCGCTTCCTTGGTCCGCGTCGGCTGCCTGTTGATGTCAATCTCTTCTTGCGGACGCACCAGAACCAGGGCAGTACTCTTGTACTTCTCGGAAAGGACGTAGGTAATGAGAACCGCGTTGACGGACGCCGACAGGCACATGAGGGCAATCATCCGCTTGTAGCGCGACAGGATGCGGAGGAACTCCAGGATTTCCATCGTTTGGGAGCGAAGTATATTACGCGCCTCAGACGACCCGCAACTCAGGGACAGGAATGATGAACTTACCGCCCCGCGCACGGTACGGACTTTGCTGTGCCATGATTTCTTCGGCAAAATTCCATGCCAGCAGCAGCACGTAGTCCGGGTTTTCGATCAGTCGCTCGGGGCTCACGATGGGGATGCGGACTCCGGGTATAAAACAACCCTGTTTGTGGGGACTCAAGTCGGCGACGCACTCGAGGAGATCCTGGCCGATGCCGAAGTAGTTGAGCAGCACCGTCGCCTTGGCTGCCGCGCCGTAGCCCCAGAGCCGCCCGCCCTCGCCGTGGAGCTTCGTCACGAGCGAGCGCACGGCCTCGCGAAGCCCTTGGACGCGTTGGCCAAAATCCTGATAGAACCGGTACTGATCGACGCCGGTGCAGCGTTCGTCTTCGAGCAGCTCCGCGACGTCGGGCGAGGCGTCCGCGTGTTCCTCGTGCGCGACCCAGACGCGGAGACTTCCACCATGAATCGGCACGCGCTTGGCGCCAACCAGAGCGAGACCGTGGCGCTGAAATAACGACCGCAGCGACGACATCGAGAAATAGCAAAGATGCTCGTGGTAAATGGTATCGAACTCGCATTTCTCGATCAGGTCGCGCACGTAGGGCACTTCGATCACGGCGACGCCCTGGGGTTTCAACACCGTGCGAATGCCCTCGACGAAGCCGTTCGTGTCGGCAACGTGGGCGAGAACATTGTTTGCGTGGACGACGTCGGCCGTTTTTCCTTCGGCAACCAACTGGCGAGCGACGGCGTTGCTGAAGAAGTCGCAGAGCGTGGGCACGCCTCGCCCACGAGCGACCGTCGCGATGTTCTCTGCGGGGTCGACACCCAGAACGGGAATTCCTCTCTCGACGTAGTGCTGAAGCAGATAACCATCGTTGCTGGCAATCTCGAGCACGAGACTCTCGGAGCTGAGCGCTCGCGACGACAGAACGCCGAGCACGAGGTCGCGCGCAT
>JANMJM010000238.1:0-5546 GCA_031371345.1 Vicinamibacteria bacterium | reverse complement strand
CGCATCTTTTCCTCGGGCGCAACTATGTGATTACGGTGCGTCATGGGAATGCGACCTCCTATACCACGGTCCGCGCACGGGCAGAATCGACTCCCAAACTACTGAAGCAAGGTCCCGCTTTCGTGCTGTACTCGGTCGTCGACTTCATCGTCGATCAGTATTTTCCCATCGTTGATGCCCTCGAGGGCGAGCTTCAGCATCTTGAAAATGACATCTTCAGCGAGCCGTTCAGCCGCGAGACCACCACGCACATATACAAACTGCGTCGCGATCTCCTCGCGCTGAAGCGGGTCGTGTCGCCTGTGATCGAAATGTCGCTACGGCTCAGCCGTTTCGAGGACGACCTGATTCCGGCGGCGACGCGCCCATATTTCCGCGACGTTTACGACCATTCCATACGCATCAACGAAATGATCGACAGCGTGCGCGATCTGCTTGGGACGGCGCTCGAAGCGCATCTGTCACTGATTTCCGTATCGCAGAACGAGGACACGCGGCGGCTCGCCGCGTGGGCGGCAATGATTGCCGTGCCAACGATGGTCGCCGGAATTTACGGAATGAATTTCGACATTATGCCGGAGCTGCGGTGGGCGTTCGGCTACCCCTTCGTCGTCGGCGTCATGGTCATGATTTGCTTGACGCTGTACGTGAAGTTCAAAAAATCCCACTGGCTGTAGCGAGGAGGGTCTAAGCGTCGCGGAGCGTGTGCTGAAGGACCCCCAGCGCCCGCTCGTCCGCCTCGGAGCGGGTGGCGCCCGAGGTCACGATTCCCATGGCCTGAGTCTCGCCGCCCGTGTCCAACACCTCGAGCACCTGGGCCTTCCACCCCTTCGTCCCGTCGGGCTCAGAGACGATGTAGAACTTGCGGCCGTCGATTTGAACTTCTTCTGCCATAGGGTCAATTCATTCTGTCGGAGGTACCAATCGCGTAATCCCAAGTCCTAATTTTGTGCAGGCACCACGCGCGTACAACCCTCTTTTCGGCCCTCCTGCTGCCCGACTGCAATCGCCACTTGCACCTTTTCCCAATGAAATCGAACTTCGGTGGTGCGTGGGCACATCAGTGAAAAGACGGTACCTTCCTTGCGATGTAAAAAATTTGAACCCGGCACGAAATTCAGAGGCGCCTATGTGGAATTGGTTGAATTGTTACCTCTCAGGACGTCATGACTACGGCGTCACCTGCTCTTCAGGCTCCATCTACCTTCGGTGCATCCACTGCGGAAAGCGCTCGGAAGGATGGGCGGTCCACGGTGAGGAGCAGCACCGGGCCCTGGCGGCGGTCTCGGCCCAAGTGAAGAAACCGGCGAAGGCGACGCTCGCCCGTCCGCTGCCCTTCACACCCCGCGAAGTGGTGGCCGAGCGGCGTTCAGCGTAGCCCGCGCTTGACGGTCACCTGACGGGCAGGAAACAATACGCCCGTGCCTGTCGAACGAATTACCAAAGAACAATTGAAAGAACGTCTGGATCGCGGCGAGAAGCCGACGATTCTGGACGTGCGCCTGAAATACGCCTACGAACACAGCACGGTGAAACTTCCCGGCGCCATTCGGGTGTCCCCCTATCAGGTGTCGTCGGCCAGTCTTCCGCCTGGCGCCGAGATCGTCGCCTACGACTCCGATCCCAACGAGCTCACGAGCACGCACGTGGCCACCGAGCTAAAGCGGCTCGGGTTCAAGGTGACGGTGCTGAAGGGTGGGGTCCCAGAATGGCTTGCGGCGAACTTCCCTATCGAAACCAAAGAAGCACCTCGGTCTGCTCCTCCTGAACCAGGTTCGCTGAAGGGCTGAGACACGAAGCCCACGAAGAACTTCGCACGATGGGCCTCGGCGATCGGCACCGCGGCTGTCGCATTCGCCTGTTACGTCGCGACGCTGCTGCCCGGCCTCGATTTCGGCGACAGCGCGTCGTTCCAAACGGGCGTCGGCTCGCTTACGCTGACGCCGCGTCAGGCCTATCCTCTTTATTACGCCCTCGGTAACGTCTTCGCGTGGCTCGATCCGCACGAGCCGGCCCACGCGATGAACCTTGCCTCGGCGGTCTATGGCTCGCTCGCCGTCGGCCTCGCCACATGGCTGGCCGCCGAGCTCGCGGCATCAACACTGGGCGGCATCGCCGCCGGGCTCTTTCTCGCGTTTTCCTACACGTTCTGGTCGCAGGCGATCACGGCCGAGGTCTACACGCTGCATTTGTTGATAGTGGGCATCGCGCTGCTCGCGCTGCTTGCGTGGGAGAAGCGTCCGAGCCTGCCGCGACTCGCGGTCTTTTATGGGATCTACGCGCTTGGCTTTGGGAATCATCTGAGCATGATTCTGCTGCTGCCGGGATTCATTCTGTTCCTCCTCATGCAGCGCCGGCGTGATCGCGGTGATCCGCTTGCGCCGCGCGCCATCTTCATGGCCATCGCCATCGCCGCTGCGGGCGCGCTCCAATACGTGTGGAACTTCCGCGGCCTCTGGGTGAATCTGGCGCCACCGTCGAGTTTCGCCGAAGCGGTCGGCAAATTCTGGTTCGACGTGACCAAAGCCGACTGGCGCGAAACCCTCGTCATGGGCGTGTCGGAAGCTGGCCTGCACAGCCGGCCGGCGATGTATTGGTGGGACCTCCGGCAGCAGTTCGGGGTGCCGGGAATTGTGCTAGCCGTTATCGGGTTCGGATATTTGATCGTGCGATGGCCGCGTCGCGCCATTCTGCTGTTGGTGCTCTATCTCACGGCCTTGGCCTTTGCGTGGACCTACAACGTAGGGGATGCGTACGTCTTCTTTCTCCCCTCGCACTACATCATCGCGGTTTGCGCCGGCGCCGGCGTCGGCGCTCTCATGTGGCTGGCTCCCTCTCCCCTCTCCCTTATCCTCGGCGTGCTTTGCCTCCTGTACCCCTGCTGGCGCGCCTACGACGCGTTGCCCGCACTCGACCGCAGCTGGGATACGCGCGCCGTCCAAGTGTTGGATCGCCTCACAGGGCCGCCGACCGCCAGGCAGACAGGGTTTTGCGCCGATGCAGCCCTCGGTCTTGACGCGAACTGGCAGGTCCAAAACGCCGCGGAGTACTACATGCGCGAGCACAAGCCAACGGCCGCCTGGTTCGTCACCGAGGAGCTCGAGTGGCTGACCCCTGAAAATCGCGCTGGGTTTTCACGCTTCGCCGCGCAAAATCGGCCTGTCGTCGTCACCGAGGATGCGCTGCGGAAAATCGTCAGAGTCGATCCCGACCAATACTCGCCGATGCCGGCAGATGCGCGCCCATCGCTCGCTGATCAAATCGCGTTGCTGCCCAGAGGCATGACGTATGCGCTGTCGGTGCTCAGGCCGTATCGCGAGCTCCCCATCGATCGCGTAGAGCTCGAGCAGGCATGGGAAGCGTTGGCTGGCGATACGCCGTTACCAACCATCGAGGACTACACGATCGTCGCTGGACGAATCGGAGAACGGCCGCATTTCATCCGCTCGGGCCAGCGTCCGTTTCGCGCGACCACAACGCTCGGAGAACTGAATATCGACGTGCGCATGGAGTCTTGGCTGCCAACCGACACCATTCGGCGCAGCGGGTTTGGTCACGTCATCGTCAACAGACGTCACATCCTGGGGATCGATCGCGGGATTAGCCTCGTCGTCCTGGGGTCGTCCGGGTCTCTCCTGCTGACCGAGCATCGGGCCGGGCTGTTCGCGCCGGTTCAGCGTTGGGTCTTCGGTGCCGGTGATACGGTGCCCGCCCCGTGCTATCGTTGATTCACCGTGAATTTCTGGCGTGCGATCGGGGTGATTTTCGCGTTGACCATCAGCGTGTCGGCGCAGTCTCCAAGCGCTGACGCCGTCGCGCGCGATCTTCAGAAAAAGTACGACCGGGTGAACGACTTTTCAGCGGATTTCGTGCATAGCTACCGCGGCGGCGTGCTGAAACAGCAGACGACGGAGCGCGGCCGGATGATGGTGAAAAAGCCCGGAAAAATGCGGTGGGACTACACGGCCCCGGAGAAAAAGACCTTCGTATCCGACGGTCACAAGATGTATTCCTATCTCCCTAAAGACCGGCAGGTGATCGTGGGCACCGTGCCGGTTCAGGATCAGGCGGCGACGCCGGTCTTGTTCCTCACCGGGAAGGGCAACATCGCTCGAGACTATTCCGTCGTCTTCGACAAAGTACCTGATGCGCCGGCCGGGTCGATTGCCCTTCGGCTGACGCCGAAGAAGCGCGAGGCCGAGTACGACTGGCTGACGCTTGTCGTCGAACCTGGCACGCTGAACCTTCAGATGCTCATCACGGTCGATCCTCAAGGCGGGCGCTCGGCCTTCACTTTCTCGAATCTCAAGCAGAATGTCGGTTTAGCCGATAATCTCTTCGTGTTCAAGATGCCGCGCAACGTAGATGTCATGACCGATACCGGAGGGAAATAGGGTGCGGAGGCCTTCGACTGTGTTCCGGGCTGCCGCCTTTCTCGTCGTCGGTGTGAGTGTTGCCGGATGCGCCACCACCGCCGCACTGCGCACGGCGCGGAAAGCCGAAGATCGACAGGACTACGACCGCGCGGTCGTCGAATATCAGCGCGCCCTGCAATTGAACCCTGACAGCGCTGGTGCGCGTGCGAGCCTTCAACGGGCGAAGCTTCGCGCCGCACAGGACCATTTCACGCGAGCGCGCCGCCTGGCTGCGCTCGGAAGCCTGGACGAGGCGGTCAAGGAGTATCAGTTCGCGGCTGAAATGAATCCCGCCAGCGGTGAAATTACCGAGGAACTGCGCGCGACTCAGAATCTGCTGCGCGCCAAAGTGGCCACCAACCGCAACGGCAAGACCGAGCTTCAAACGCTTGTCGACCGGATGCGCGATCAACCGGCGCCTGGCCTTGCGATTCCGTCCGCCGGTCCGCTTCCCGATTCGCTCACGTTTCGGAATGCGCCGACCGACACCATCATCCGCGCGCTGGCGCAGATGGCCGACGTGAACGTGGTCTTTGATCCCGCGTTCCAACCGGCGCCCTTGTCGATTAGCTTGAGAAACGAGACGTTCGCTCACGCCATGCAGTCGATCGCGGCGAGCTCGAAGAACTTTCTCCGTGTCACCGGCCCGCGGACGATCACGATTATTCCCGATACGCCGGCCAAGCGCCGCGAATACGAAGAGGAAGTGGTCCGCACCTTCTTCCTGAGCAACGCCGATTTGAAAGAAACGATGGACCTGCTGCGCGTCGTGATCGACGCACGCGCCATCGGATCGACCGCCGGCGCAAACGCGCTCGTCATTCACGACACACCGGAGCGCATCGCTGCTGCCGCGCGGCTGATCGACGTGGTCGATAAGGCGCGGCCCGAGGTGCTGATCGATGTCGAGTTGCTCGAAGTGAATCGTCAGAAACTGCAGGAGTACGGCTTGCAATTCGCGTCGCCAGGGTCGGCAGGGATCAACGGCGTGGCGGATGTGAACCGGACAAATCTGACGTTGACCGACGTGAAGAAGCTCAGCGAGAACCAGATCTTGATGACCGCTCTGCCGGGCTTGTATTACCGGTTGCTGAAAACCGATACGAACTCGCGCGTGCTGGCCAATCCGCA
>JANMJM010000096.1:0-5081 GCA_031371345.1 Vicinamibacteria bacterium | reverse complement strand
GCCCAACCTGATCATTGCGCTCGGAGCCATGGGCTTCGGCTATCTACTTCCGCCGATGGTTTTGGCCCGCAGGGCCAAGAAGCGGCAGCATCGCATTCGCCTGTCGCTCGCCGATGCG
Source organism: Vicinamibacteria bacterium (assembly GCA_031371345.1). Classification (GTDB taxonomy): domain Bacteria; phylum Acidobacteriota; class Vicinamibacteria; order Vicinamibacterales; family JAMQPK01; genus JAMQPK01. The sequence continues at coordinate 4,963 of JANMJM010000096.1, read as the reverse complement.
CTCGATTTGCTCGTGGTGAGCGTGGAGGCCGGCCTTGGGCTGGACCAGGCGCTCTCGCGCGTGGGTCAGGAGCTCGAATTTGCCTATCCGGATCTTTCGGGTGAGTTCAGGTTGGTGAATCTGGAATTGTTAGCGGGCACGGGTCGCTCGACTGCGCTGCGCAATCTTGCCGACAGAACCGGCGTGGACGATCTCAGCTCGCTTGTCGCCATGCTCGTGCAGACCGACCAGTTCGGCACGAGCGTCGCCAATTCCCTGCGCGTGTTCTCCGAAACTCTGCGGACCAAGCGGCGCCAGCGCGCGGAAGAAGCCGCAGCGAAAACCGGCGTGAAGATGGTGTTCCCGCTCGTGCTGTGCATCTTCCCGGCAATCTGGATCGTCACGATCGGCCCGGCGGCCATCCAGTTCATGAAGGTGCTGGGCCCTGGCGGCAGCAGCGGTTTGCAATAAACGAATAGGACCGACATGAGCCTGGCTATCGTACAGGAACGCGATACGACAAACGTGCTGGCGCCGGAGAAACCGGCGACGCTCGAGCAAACCGGGCTTGCGTCCGGCACCGTGCAGTCGCTGATTATCAAGACGCTGAACAGCGGTGAAGCCAGTGGGATGGATCTGGCCGACCGCATCGCGCTGCCCTACGGCATTCTGGAACCGTTGCTCGAGCATCTACGCGTCCAGATGCTCGTGCAGGTCAAGAGCGCGGGTGGCACGGGCACTGCCGGGTATCGGTACATGTTGACCGACGCCGGCCGCGATCGGGCGCTTCGCGAGTTCACCGCGTGCGGCTACGTCGGACCGGCGCCGGTGCCGATCGCGCAGTACGAGACCTACATGAGCGCGCTGCGATCGCAACCTCGCGAGGTGTATCGCGAGCGCGTCGCGAAGGCGTTTTCTCATTTGATCGTCGAACCGGAGATGCTGGATCAACTCGGACCGTCCATCGCGTCCGGCAAAGCCGTGTTTCTTTACGGGCCCCCGGGAAACGGCAAGAGCGTGATGGGTGAAGGCATTGGCCGCGTCCTGGGCGGAGACATCTACATTCCACACGCGCTCGACGTCGACGGCCAGACCGTCACCATGTACGATCCCGTCGCCCATCACGCGCGCGTCAGCCAGGACGAGAGCTCGATCATCCGGAAAGAATCGGACATCGACGGCCGCTGGATTCGGGTTGGGCGGCCGGTCATTACGGTCGGCGGCGAGTTGACGCTCGAGATGCTTGACCTGCGTTACAAAGAGCTGTCGGCATTTTACGAAGCGCCTGTTCATCTGAAAGCCAACGGCGGCGTGCTCGTCGTTGACGACTTCGGACGGCAGCGCGTGCCGCCTCGCGACCTGTTGAATCGCTGGATTGTGCCCCTCGAAAGCCGTGTCGACTATCTGAACCTGCATAGCGGCAGGAAATTCCAGGTGCCGTTCGACGTGATGGTCGTGTTCGCGACGAACCTCGAGCCGCGATCGCTGGCCGACGAAGCGTTTCTCCGCCGTATTCCGTACAAGATCCTGGCAAAGAACCCGAGCCTCGATCAATTCGAGAGAATTTTCGAAATGAACTGTCGCAGGCACGGTCTTCCGTTCGACCGATCCATCGTGCACTACCTGAACGATAAGTACTACATCGGGAGGGGCCTGGATATGCGTGCGTGTCATCCTCGCGATCTCACCGACCAAATGGTCAGCCTCTGCAAATATCATCGGAAGAGTCCCCAGTTCACGCCCGAGCTCCTCGATACCGTGTGCAACACCTATTTCCTGGCCGACGCGTCACCTCTTGCAACGGTGACCCGCTAATGGCCACTGCATATCCTCTGGTCGCGCCCCGCAGCAGAATCAGCACGCTCGGCAGTCTCTCCGAGTTTGGTGCGCGATTAAGCATCGGCGCGTTGTTCATGGTGTTTGCGTGGCATGTCGGCGGTGATTTCATCCGGACCGGCCGGCCGACCGATCTCCTGCTGTTAGTCTGTGAGGGGTTGGTTGTAGTCCTCACCTGCTTCCGGCGCCGAGCGCTCACCGTGGATCACCGAATGGGTGCGAGAGTGGTAACCATCAGCTCCATGCTGGCGCCGCTTTTGGCTCGCCCGATTGTCGGCGCCGGCTGGATCTCCGAAACCACGGCCGCCTCCGTCGGCGCCATCGGTCTCTTGATCGTGATTGGCGGAAAAATTTCCATCGGCTACAGTTTCGGGCTGCTGCCGGCCAATCGTGGAGTGATCGATCGCGGCTTGTATCGGTTCGTCCGGCACCCGATTTACCTCGGCTACTTGATTACTCATATTCCGTTCCTTCTCGCTCACCCGAGTCGATGGAACCTGTTGATTTTAATCAGTGGCGACTTCGCCCTGATCGTCCGCACGTACTACGAGGAACACACGTTGTTGCTCGACCCGCACTACGCCCGGTACCGGAAAATCGTACGTTCGAGGCTGGTGCCAGGGGTCTACTGACGTAACATGATCGAGTGCCGAAGCTCGTCGACCGCATCGAGCCCGGCGTACGCGTCCTGTTTGTCGGTATCAATCCTGGAATGCGGACGGCGGCGATCGGCCATCATTTCGCCGGCTACTCCAATCGCTTCTGGAAGCTGCTGTGCGAGTCGAGACTCGTTCCCGAAACCATCGGCACAAACGATGACCATCGGCTCCCCGAGTGGGGATTCGGCATCACCAACCTCGTCCCGCGCGCGACCCCCGGTATCGACACGCTAAACCGGATGGAGTACGACGCGGGCGTCAAGACGCTCGGTCGCAAAGTACGCCGCTTCAAACCGGCGATCGTGGCCTTCGTCGGCGTCTCGCTGTATCGCGCGATCTTCCACAAAAAAGGCCCCGTCACACTTGGACGTCAGCCCGAGACGTTCGAGGGCGCCGAAGTGTTCGTGCTGCCCAATCCGAGCGGACGCAACGCGAATTTCTCCTATGCCGAGATGCTGGCCGCATTTCGAAAACTTGCCGTTAGACTAAGAACATGATGAAACACCTGAATCTGCTCTTGGTGCTCGCGGCGCTCCTGGCGCCCGCGTCTTCGAATCTTCTGGCGCAGAGCGAGGAACGTTCTGTGTATGTGACGGTCGTGGACAAGGACGACAAGCCTGTCGCCGGCCTGTCGCCCTCCCAGTTCGTGGTCCGCGAAGGCGGTATGGCGCGGGAAGTGCTGCGCGCAGAGCCGGCATCGGAGCCCGCGCAAATTGCCTTATTGATTGATACCAGCGCTGCCATCGAGCCGTACGTCGGCGACATGCGGCGCGCGCTGCAGACGTTTTTCAAAGAGGTCGGGGGAAAACATGAAATCGCGATCGTCGGCTATGGCGAGCGACCGACCGTGCTCGTCGATTACACGCGCGACCCGAAACGCCTCGAGAACAGCCTCGGCATGATTTTTCAGCGACAGAACAGCGGCACAGAACTGATGGACGCGATTGTGGAGGCGTCTCGCGGATTGCAAAAGCGCAAAGCCCAGCGGCCGGTGATCGTCGTCTTCAACACCCGCGGCCAGGAGTTCGGCGAGCGCACCCACACGACCGTAATCGACGAGTTGCGCAAATATCCCGTCACGCTTCATGCGCTCATGCTGACGAGGCGCGGCGCTCCCTCGACAAGCCAGCGCGAACAGCAGGAGATGGAGCTGACGATTGCGGATGGCACGAAACTGACTGGCGGCCGGCGAGACGAGCTCCTGACGACGATGGCGCTCGGCGACCGTCTTCGCGTGGTGCTCGATGAGATTAACAACCAATACAAGGTGACGTACGCTCGGCCGAAGACCTTGATTCCGCCCGACGCGCTGGACGTGACGTCGAAGCGCCCCGGCGTGGTGGTTCGCGCGCGCCAGATCCCGTAGAAACTAGAAACTGGAAACTAGGAACCATTTCAGTGTGACGCGGAGGCACAGAGACGCAAGTTCGACGCAGAGGCGCCGAGACGCAGAGAAAATCATTGGATATTGTTTTTAGTGCGTAGCTTCGTGATCTGACTTTCTTAGTGTCCTTGGGTGGTTCGTTCCTTGGCAAATTCTGATCTTAGCGGTTAAAGAACGCGCGCGCGTGCCACGCGTCGGCCGCGCGCACTTCCCAGCGATCGACGTCGCCAACCTTCATCACCGTGTTGTCGAACACCACCGTGCTCAGAGTGACGGCGCCGTTCGAAACGAGCGCGGCAAACTCGTCCCGCGGTACGCGCTTAACGTCAGCGCCGTCGCGGTACTGAACGGGTCCGTTGTCGACGAGATCGACACCGAGCTCTCTTCCCAGCTGATCCATCCGGCGAACGAGCGCGTCAACCGAGCATCCGGACACGCCGGCCGCCCGCTCGTTGACGCCGATGAGCACGAACTGGTCGTGGCGCATGTCGCGACCCGCCGTCAGCGGCACGCCATGCGCCATCCATTGACCGATGAACGCGTCGGCCTCGGCCAGCACACGCCGGCGCTCTTCCTCGTTTAAGGAGCGAGACGCGGGAAATATCCAGAGCCGCGCGTCTGGCGGCAGTTGATCGAACGGAATTTGTGGCACGCAGAACTCCTTGGCTCATTCTGTCATACGTTCGAACGCGCCTCCTCACCGAGTAGTTGCCGCCGACTGGTCAGCCGTGGTACGGTCCTCTGTAAATCGCTCGTCTTGTCTGTGACTCCAGGAGGGTGAGGAGCCGATGGCGACGTGCCTTCGATGCGGCGGCGAGATGCTGGCGGCGGGCGCGCTGATTTCGGTCGTCAGTCGCGCGTCGTTCCGGCCCGAGGACTCAAAGTTCCTGACGCTCGAAACCGGCGACGTGATGACGAAGGCCAGGATGTGCCGGAACTGCGGCTTGATTGAGATCATCGGCGACGTGAACAAGCTGCGCCGCCTGACTGAAGATCCGGAGCCCGCCACCGAGAAGTTTCTGAAGCAGCCCCCCGCCAAATAATCTTAAACGGCCACACAGAACATACGTCCGACCGAAGGCCGTGTTCGTGCCGCGTAAGTTCC
>JANMJM010000073.1:0-2513 GCA_031371345.1 Vicinamibacteria bacterium | reverse complement strand
GCGGCCTCGGCTCAGACCCGGGGCGCGACCGTGTTCGCCTACCGCGTGAGCGACCCACGGCGATATGGCGTCGTCGAGGTCGATGCGGCGGGCCGCGCGATCAGTCTGGAAGAGAAACCCGCGACGCCGCGCTCATCGTTTGCCGTGCCCGGGCTGTATTTCTACGACGAGCACGTCTCGGACATAGCCGCCTCGCTGCGACCGTCGGCGCGCGGCGAGCTCGAGATCACCGACCTCAACATGAGATATCTGCTCGCCAGCGAGCTCAGCGTCCAGGTCATGGGTCGGGGCATCGCGTGGCTCGACACCGGCAGCCATAGTGCGCTGCTGCAGGCATCCACCTTTATTCAAGCGATCGAAGAGCGGCAAGGGCTGAAGGTCGCCTGCCCGGAAGAAATCGCCTATCGCGCGGGATTTATTTCGGCCGAGGACGTCCTGCGGCGCGCCCGCACAATGGATTCGAACCCGTATGGCGCGTACCTCCGCCAGCTCATCGAGGACGACACACTGAACGGCAGAACACTTGCGCCAGTGGCTGCCTACGCCTAGTGACTGACTACATCCGGGAGCTGCGCTCCCGCATCGGACACATGCGCATCGTCATCCCTGGCGTGCGCGGCATCATCGTCGACCAGGAGCGAGGTCTCCTGCTTCAACGGCGAGCCGACTCTGGACACTGGGGCCTTCCGGCGGGTGTCGTCGATGTGGGCGACTCCGTCCTCGACGCGCTGTCTCGCGAAGTTCAGGAAGAAACAGGTCTCAAGGTCGAGCGCGCCGACCTCTTCGGCGTCTACACCGAGCCCCGGTTCAGCGTCACCTATCCCAATGGGGACGAAGTTCAAACCTTTACGGTTGCGTTTCTCGTCCGAGAATGGTCGGGCGAGCTCTCCGCCGACAGCGAGGAGGTAACCGACGTGAGATTCTTTCCGCTCGATGCCTTACCGGAGAACCTGTATCCGATTCACCGGGAGTGCATCGACGACTACCGAAATTTCAACGGTGTGCCAATCGTGAAGTAGGCACGCCGGGCCGAAATGACAGAGGTCATTCCGGCCATGTCGTGTCTACGCGTCGAGCGGCCGCCAGTAGACCCTGTAGATCGCGGTATGGGCATCGTCGGGCGCCGACGTGGTATAGACCGGCGTCTTCGCGACCGCGTACCCCACCCACACTGTCAGCTCCGGTCGTTTAATAGCGCGGGACACGTTGTTCACGTAGATGTGACCACCATGCTCGCGTGCGTGCTTCTGTGCGATCTCCCGAGCACTATATCCGGACGCGAAGAAGGGCTCGTCGCCCCCGTCAGATCGCGTCGCTTCAATCGTTCCGAGAGGCCCGCGCAGCGCCTCTGCGTCGGTCTCCGGCTGGCATCGATAGCACTTATGAGTTGTCATTGTCGTCGGCATTGTCAGTGTTGATCCAACACTTCAACACCCAGCGCCCGATCGGCACCGAGATGAAGAATGGAGATCTCCGGTCGATCCTTGAACGGAATTGTATAGTGCGTCACGCCTCGCAGCTTCAACATATTCGACAGCGAGTCGTCGAGATCCCACATCTTCCGCTCCGTTTCCGGATCCAGCCATTCATCCGGCGTCATGGCCTCGAGGACCGTGACGAGCTCTTTGTAAAGAGGGGAGCCTTCGTTCTCCAGCGTGATATTCATCCACCACCAGAAGACCGAGCGAACCTTGTCGATCCACAGCCGGTCTTCATCGCTCCACTTCAGTTTCGTGTCGTGGATGAAGTTATGGTAGTGGCGGGTTTCGTCGACCAGGTCGAGATCCTTCGCGATCTTGTGATACTCGGTGCCCGGATATGGATATCCGAGAGACACCTTGAGGCCGTCCGGCATCAAGGTGGTGTTGAGCGCCAGCGTGGCTTTCATTTCCTCCCGCGTCTCGGTCGGATTGGCGAGGATGTTGAACGCGAACGTGCGAAGCCCGATCTTTCGGCAGTACTCAAAGACCTCCTTGGTCTTCTTCTCCGAAAAGTCCCGCTTGAGAACTTTTTTCTTGATCCGGTCGGTGGCGGTCTCGACACCGAACCGCACCAAATCGCAATTGGCGTCCTTCATGGCGTCGAGCATTTCCTCGTCAACGTCGAGGACCGTGGTGTTGCACACGAAGGGAACATTCACTTCAGCCTTGTAGCGGGCCAGGAACTCCTTCATGTGTTCCTGGTCCATCGTGAACGTGTCGTCGTTGAACGAGAAGGCCTTCACGAAATCGTACTTGTTCACGATCGACTTCAACTCATCGATCATGTCGTCGATGCCGCGGAGCCGCAAATACTTGAGATCGTCGTTCGACGAGGTCTTGGTGCCGAATCCCTCCTGCAGCACTTTGGCCACGCCGTTGTTGTGGCAATAGGTACACCGGTACGGGCAGCCTCGATTCATGTACAGGTTGACCCACCCGCGGCGGCTCTCAGTGATGCGCTTGAACTCCCACACGTCCAGGTCCATCCAGGGCAGCGTGGTGATGTCTTTCAGCGCGCGCGGGGGATTCATG
>JANMJM010000060.1:0-16150 GCA_031371345.1 Vicinamibacteria bacterium | reverse complement strand
GCGGACTGCCGATCGCTTGCCAGTCGCCCGGCTGGCACAGGATGCGCCGCAGCACTATGGTTTCCGCCGGCCGAACCTCGACGATCGCGTTCAAAACGAAATCCGCGATGCTGTCGGCGACGCCATCGTCGACGCGCGTGTCCGCGCCGCAGGGCTCGATCGACCGCGGATCGATGCGCTCACCGACGTCCCGCGGGCCCGTTCGGTGACGGTCACCGAGACTGGTGAGGCGCAAACGGTTCCTGTGTTTGCTCGCATTTTGCCGATGGGATTCGGTATTCTTCTGCTGATTTCCGTCATGAGCAGCGGACAGTATCTGCTGACGACGACGATTGAAGAGAAATCGAGCCGGACCATCGAAGTGATTTTATCGGCGGTATCGCCGTTGCAGTTGATGGCCGGCAAGATTCTCGCTCAGCTGGGCGTGGGCCTGGTCACCTTGACGCTGTATTCGTCGCTCGGAATCGTGGCGCTCGTCTCGATGGCGCTTGTCGGGCTCGTCGATTTCTCGCTCCTGATCTACCTGGTGATTTTTTTCCTTCTCACCTACGTCGTGATGGGATCGCTGATGGCTGCGGTCGGATCGGCGGTAAACGAACTGCGCGAGGCCCAATCGTTGATGACGCCGGTAACACTGCTGATGATGATTCCGTGGATCTTCTGGTATCCAATCACCAGAGAACCGAACTCGATGTTTGCTACCGTGATCAGTTTTCTGCCGCCGATGAACGCGTTTGCGATGCTGTTGCGGTTGACGTCGACATCGCCGCCGCCGCTGTGGCAGGTGTGGGCGTCGATCGCGGTGGGCGTGGCCGCCGCGTGCGGTTCCTTATGGTTCGCGTCGCGCATTTTCAAAATCGGCCTGTTGATGCACGGCCGGCCGCCAAATGTGGCGACGCTGATTCGCTGGGCGCGGGAGTCGTAGGGGCGGTTACCGCCTCAGTCGTCGAATCGCCTGACCGACACCGACGCCTCGTCGTCTCCCTCGACTTCGACCATCACTTCCATCGGCTGGCAACAGACCGCGCAGTCTTCGACGTACTTCTGCACAGAGCCGCCGCTCTCATCGACCGACAACTCGAGAGGTTCGCCGCAGTAAGGGCATTCGACTGAAATTTCCATCATTCGCCTCCCGTAGTCGCGGCCTGACGCTGTCCCTGGAATTCGTTACTGTCGCATCGTGACATAACCTCGGTCCAGACCCAGTTGGCGAGGAGTTCTCGCGCTAAGTCGCCGCAGGCTGCGCTTCCTCGGCCACGTGCTCCGCAAGCCAGCGCGCGATGTCTCCGACCGGCTGCGCTTTTCGAGACGCGTAGCTCTCGAGTTGATCGCGTCCAATTCGCCCCAGCATAAAATAGCGCGCGTCGGGGTGGCTTAGGTAGAGTCCGCTCACGCTCGCGGCCGGCAGCATCGCGCAGCTTTCCGTCAGCGTAATTCCCGCGCGACCGGCCGTCAGTAGATCGAACAGTTTGATTTTCTCCGTATGATCCGGACAGGCCGGATAGCCGAACGCCGGGCGGATGCCGCGATATTTTTCGGCAATCAGATCCTCGTTCGGCAACGCCTGCGCCTCGTAACCCCACTCCTGTCGCACGCGCGCGTGCAGATATTCCGCAAACGCTTCCGCCAGCCGATCGGCCAGCGCCTTCACCATGATCGCGCTGTAATCGTCGTGCTGACGCTCGTATCGCGTCACGAGCTCGTCGGCGCCCAGCCCCGTCGTCACCGCGAATGCGCCGATGTAATCGGCGACGCCTTTGGGAGCCACGAAGTCCGCGAGCGAGCGGTTGGGCTGTCCGCTCGGCATCGCTTCCTGCTGCCGCAGCATGTTGAACCGCGTCAGCTCGACGGTGCGGGTCTCGTCTGTATAAACAATGATGTCGTCGGCGTGGCTGTTCGCCGGCCAAAACCCGTACGACCCTCTCGCTTTCAGCAACCGGCTCCCGACGATGCGCGCGAGCAACGCTTGAGCGTTCTGGAACAGCTCGGTGGCGGCCCCGCCGTACTGCGGATGGTTGAGGATGGCGGGGAACGAGCCTTTCAGCTCCCATGTGGCAAAGAACAGCGTCCAGTCGATGTACTTTGCAATCTCTGACAGCGGCTCGTCGTCCAGCAACCGGCGCCCGGTGAACGACGGCTTCGCGACATCCCGCCAGTCCAGCTTCGGGCCGTTGGAGCGCGCGGCGGAATAGGAAAGGAGCGGACGCCGCACACGCGTCGCGTACTGATCGCGGATCTGATCCTGTTTCTCGCGGTTCTCGCGATCGAACTGGGCGATTCTGTTCGGATTCAGCAGCGTCGAGACCACGTCCACGGCCCGAGACGCGTCGAGGACGTGAACGGTGCTCTTGCTGTACGCCGGCGCGATTTTGACCGCGGTGTGTTGCTTGCTGGTCGTGGCTCCGCCGATCAGGAGCGGCAGCGTGAAGCCGCGTCGTTCCATCTCGCCCGCGACAAACACCATCTCGTCGAGCGAGGGCGTAATCAGTCCGCTGAGGCCGATCATGTCGACCTTTTCATCGATGGCCGTCTGCAGAATCCTGTCGGTCGCGACCATCACGCCGAGATCGATCACCTCGTAGTTGTTGCAGCCGAGAACGACGCCAACGATGTTTTTGCCGATGTCATGGACGTCGCCCTTCACGGTGGCCATGAGAATTTTGCCTTGCGCACGGGTGACCATACCTGCGCGAAGCGCGCGGGCTTTTTCCTCCTCCATGTAAGGCATCAGGAACGCGACGGCTTTCTTCATCGCGCGCGCGCTCTTGACGACCTGCGGCAGAAACATCTTGCCGGCGCCGAACAACTCGCCGACGACCTTCATGCCGTCCATGAGTGGGCCCTCGATAATCTCGAGCGGTCGCGCATACGTCGCGCGAGCCTCCTCGAGATCGGGCTCAAGGAAATCGAGCACGCCGTGCACGAGCGCATGCGAGAGCCGCTGTTCGACGGTTGCATCGCGCCATTTGAGATCGACTTCGCGCTTGGTCGCCGACCCTTTGACCGTTTCGGCGAACTGCACCAGGCGCTCGGTCGCGTCCGGCCGCCGATTGAAGATGATGTCCTCGACGTGCTCGAGGAGATCTTTCGGGATGTCCTCGTAGACGATCAGCTGTCCGGCGTTCACGATGCCCATGTTCAGGCCGGCCTTGATCGCGTGGAACAGGAACGCCGAGTGGATCGCCTCGCGTACCACATCGTTCCCGCGGAACGAGAACGACAGGTTGCTGATGCCGCCGCTGAAGTTCACGCCGGGGCACGCCGCCTTGATCTGCTTGCACGCCTCGATGAAGTTGATGCCGTACTCGTTGTGCTCTTCGAGCCCCGTCGCAATGGCGAGGATGTTCGGATCGAAGATGATGTCGGTCGGATCGAAGTCGAGCTTCTCGGTCAGCAGCGCATACGCGCGCTTGCAGATGTCGATTTTGCGCTGAATGGTGTCGGCCTGGCCCGTTTCGTCGAACGCCATCACGACAACCCCTGCGCCGTACTGCTGGACGCGCCTGGCCTTGCGCAGGAAATCTTCCTCGCCTTCCTTCAGGCTGATGGAATTGACGACCGGTTTTCCCTGCACACACTTCAGGCCCGCTTCGAGCACCGACCATTTCGAGCTGTCGATCATGATGGGCAGGCGCGAAATTTCCGGTTCGGTGGCAATCAAATTCAGGAAGTGCGTCATGGCGGCTTCCGAGTCGAGCAGCCCTTCGTCCATGTTGACGTCGATCAGGTTCGCGCCGCCGCGCACCTGCTCGGTGGCGACATCGACGGCCTCGCCGAATTTCCCGTCTTTGATGAGCCGCTGAAACTTCTTCGAGCCGGTCACGTTCGTACGTTCGCCGATCATCTGGAAGTTGCTCTCGGGCCGAATCGTCAGCACTTCGAGGCCTGCGAACTGCGTGTGCGGCGCCTTGAACGTCGGCCGCCGATCCGGCGACGGAATTTTCCGCGGAGGCACGCCGAAGACGGCGTTGGAAATCGCCTTGATGTGATCCGGTGTCGTCCCGCAGCAGCCGCCGACGATGTTGACGAAGCCGCTGACGGCGAAGTCCTTCACGAGCTCGCCGGTTTCCGGCGCGTGCTGGTCGTACTGGCCGAACGCGTTCGGCAATCCTGCGTTGGGGTAGCAGCTGACAAACGTCGTGGCAGCTCGCGAGAGGTCGGCGAGATACGGTCTCATCTCGCGCGCGCCCAGCGCGCAGTTGATGCCGACCGCCAGAGGACGGGCGTGGGCAACCGACACCCAGAACGCTTCGATCGTCTGGCCGGATAGCGTGCGCCCGCTGCGATCGGTAATCGTCGCCGACAGAATCACCGGCACCTTGCCGTCGGGATCGACCTCAGAAATGGCGAGCAGCGCCGCCTTTGCGCTCAAGGTGTCGATGATCGTCTCGACGAGCAACACGTCCGAGCCGCCGTCGATCAAGCCGCGCACCTGTTCGACGAAGGCTTCCCTCATCTGATCGAAGGTGACGGCGCGAAACGCCGGATCGTTCACGTCGGGCGAGATGGAGAGTGTCTTGTTGGTCGGCCCGATTGCACCAGCGACAAACCGCGGCTTCTGCGGCGTTGTGAACTTGTCGGCCGCCACGCGCGCAAGCTTCGCGGCCTCGACGTTCAGCTCGTAGACGTGCGGTTCCAGCGCGTAGTCGGACTGCGCGATTTTCGTCCCGCTGAACGAGTTGGTTTCGATGATGTCGGCGCCAGCCGCCAGGTACTGCTCGTGAATGTCGAGAATGATGTCGGGCCTCGTCAACACGAGCATGTCGTTGTTGCCGCGCAGATCTTTCGTATGCGACTTGAAGCGCTCGCCGCGGAAATCGTCCTCGGTCAGCTTATGGCGCTGAATCATCGTCCCCATGGCGCCATCGAGCACAAGAATGCGTTCGTTCAGAAGGTGTTCCAGGCGAGTGCGAATGTGTGAGGTCATATTGGTTAATGTTTTGTGCCGCTGGCGACGAGCACGGTAAAGGGGTCGCCGCTGAGGCGCGCGCCGATGCGCACGGTCACACCGTTCAAGCCCGCACTCTTCAGCATCCACTCCAACTCTTCATCTTTGAATCCGAGCCAGCGATCGCCGACCCGATCGCGGACCCATCCTTGATCATGCTCGCGCAGGTCCAGAACCAGCAATTGGCCGCCGGGCCGCAGGATGCGGACGGCCTCGGCCACCGCGCGCTCCGGATCTCCCGCATGATGCAGTGCCTGCGAGAGGAGCGCAATATCGACGCTCTCGTCGTCGATCGGCAATTTTTCAATCTCACCGCGCTTCCAGGTGATGTTCTTCACGCCTCGGCGGTCGGCCAGTGCCTTGGCGCGCTTCAGGACATCGGGCGAGCGGTCGAGGCCGATCACTCGTTTCGCCCACCGTGCGGCTTCGACGGAGAGATACCCTTCGCCGCACGCAAGGTCCGCCACATCGACCGGAGGGAGCAGAAGTCCAAGAGCCCGCGACCATGCCGCCCAGCTTCGGCCGGGGACGAACTGCGCGCGGTCGGTGCCGTGCACTTCGAAATTTTCTTTGCGGAGCCGGATGACTTCTTGCAGCCGGGCATCATCTCCGCGCGCGGTAGGGGTGGTGGCAGATTCTGCAAACTGCGCCTTGAGTGTGGTCCAGAGGCCGTTGAATCCGCCGTCGATCAGTGCCGGTGACAGTCGATAAAAGGAAAATCCACCACCCCGTTCTTCCACGACCAAGCCCGCTTCTTTCAAAAGGCGCAGATGCCGCGACACGCCGGACTGCGCGATGCCAAGGACGGCCGTAAGCTCACTCACATTCAGGCGGCCATGCTTTCCCGACAGCACACGGAGCACCCGAAGGCGGACTTCGTCGCCGAGAAGGCGGAATAAGTCGCCGGCCTCTTTCACATACATGAATATACATGCGTGGATGTAGTAAAGCAACTGGCCTCAGGCTGCGGACTCCAGGCTCCTGGCGGGTCAGAAGTCCGAAGTCCGGAGCCAAAAGCCGTTTATAATCCCACGCGTGCTGAGCGGATCGATGCTGGCGTTGGGCTTTCTTCATGGCTTGGGCGCGGATCATTTAATGGCGATTGCGGCGCTCTCGCTCGCAACTCCGCTTGGCCCTGCCAGGTACGGCCGTGCGTTCTGGCTCGCCCTGCGGTTCGCCATCGGCCACGCGCTTTTGCTCGCCATTGGCGCCAGCCTCGTGTTGTTCTTTGGCTGGCAGGTCCCCGCAAGGTTCGAGCAGGGAGGCGAGTTCCTCGGGGGCTGTCTGCTCATCGTGCTCGGCTTAGTCGGCGGCTGGCTCGCCTACTCGGGTCGCCTCTATGCCCATTCACACGCGCACCCGCACGGCGCCGACGGTCTGCACAGCCACTGGCATCTGCATCTCGGCAGGCAGCATTCGCACAGGCCCGCCATTCACACGGCGCTCCCGGGCGTGCTCGGCGCTGTCTTCGCCATCAGCGGTCTTCGCGCGCTGATTCTCTCGCTGCCGCTCTGGAATGCCACTCACGCCTTCAGCACGCTGCTGTTTCTCGTCATGCTCTTCGCGATTGGCATTCTCGCGTCGATGTCGCTCTTCGGGATTGTCCTTGCCCACACGCTTGCCGACAGACGCATGACCGGTCACGTCGCCCGCTTTGCCGCGGCCGCGACAGCCGTGGGCTCGCTTGCGCTCGGCGTGTACTGGATTACAGCGCTCTAATTTCTTTGTTCTTCATCAGGAAGAACGTACTCACCGCCAGCAGCGCGATGCCATTCACGGTCAGCACGGTCGGGGCGGAGCTCTTGCTCGCAATATATCCACTCACGAGGCTGCCAAGCGGCATGCCGCCGCGGAAGGCGACGAGGTAAATGCTCATCACGCGCCCGCGCATCTCGTTGGGCGCAATCAACTGGACGAGCGAGGTGATGCACGAGAGCACCACCATCAATGCAAGACCGCTGAAGAACAGCAGCACGTAGGTGAAGTGCAGCGATCGGTTCAGCGCCATCACAGTGATGAGCACGCCGAATACCAGCTGCACGAGCAAGGTCGTCAATCCCATTCGCGGAAATCGTCCAAGCCACGCCACAATCATCGAGCCGACTACCGCTCCGGCACCAGAAAACGCCAGCAGCATGCTGTAGCCTTCGACGTCGGACGCGAAGACGTCTTTCGCAAACACCGGTAGCAGCGTCAACATCGGAATCCCGAAAAACGTCGTCGCCGCGCCAAGCACCATCAACGCGAGGATGCTGCGCTCCTGGCGCACGTACGAAAGACCTTGTCTTAGTTCGTCCATCATTCGCGATTTGGTGATCGCCGGCAGATGTTTGATGCGCAGCGACATCAACGAGACGATGACGACGAGGAAGGAGAGCGCGTTGAGGCCGAAACAGGCGGCGTACGCGGTCATCTCTGGAACGCCGGCGCGTTTGAATCCCGCGAGTGTGGCGCCCGCGAGCAGCGGGCCGATGAGCCGCGCCACGTTGAACTGAATCGAGTTCAGCGCGATGGCGTTCGTCAAATCCTGCTTGCCGACAAGCGACGGAATCAACGATTGATACGCGGGACCGCCGAAGGCCTGCGCGGTGCCGGTGACAAACGACAGCGCCAGGATGTGCCAGATTTGGATGACGTGGAAATAGGCGAGCAGGCCGAGCGTGGCGGCAGTGGCCAATTGCACCCATTGCGACGCCATCAGCGTCAATCGGCGGTCGTGGCGATCGGCGACGACCCCGCCGATCAGCGTGAACAGCATGATCGGCAGCTGTTGAAGGAACGCGTCGAAGCCCAGGAAAAATGCCGACGCCGTGAGCGAGAGGACCAGCCAGTTTTCGGCCAGGCTCTGCATCCAGGTGCCGATGCTCGAGGTGCAGGCCCCGAACCACAGGACTCGGAAATCGCGGTGCATCAGCGCGGCGGCGATTCGGCGCGCATGCCGCGAGGACACAGAAGTGACGGGCTCTACCGCCTGGGTGGATAACTCGGGTTGGTCGGCCAACGAATATGTCCGGAGTGCGTATCCTACCTGTTTCTGACTACTTGACGCGGAAAATGCCCCTCGGGTATGATGGCGAAGATAAAGCGAAAGTCAAATCGAGAGGTTGAAACGATGTCGCCTGCTGCTGCCGTTGCCGCTGATAAAAGTCCCGAGCGTAGCCGTCTGTCACGAGAAGATCTGGAATCGCTGCTGCGCGTGCGGAAGCTGGACCACACGCTCGCCCCAACGGGCCTCGAGACTGAGCCCTCCGATCACGATATGGTCCGAACGATGGTGCCGACCGGCATCGCCGATCTCGACGCGCGGTTGCGCGGCGGAATCCCGCGTGGGCAGCTGTCTGAATTCATCGGGCCACGATCGTCGGGCCGTCTCGCGATGGTCGTGTCGGCATTGGCGGGCGCGACGGCACGCGGAGAGGCCGTCGCGTTCGTCGATCCGCTCGATATGTTCGATCCCGTGTCGGCGGCGTCAGCCGGCATCGATTTTTCGCGGATGCTCTGGGTGCGTGGCGAGCCCACGAGCTCGTCGCGCGTGAGCCTGTCGTGCGAATACGGCACGCTCCAGAAAAGCCTCGATCGCGCCGTGAAAGCGGTGAACCTCATTCTGCAGGCTGGCGGGTTTGGTGTGGTCGTTCTCGACCTGACGGAGGTCGGTTCGCAGGTGCTCGGGCGTCTGCCGTTCACGACCTGGCTGCGGCTGCATCGTGTGATTGAAGGCAGCGACACCGCGTGTGTGCTGATGGGATCGGAATCGATCGCGCGGAGTGCCGGCGGGGTGTGCATTCAGCTGGCTCCAGGCGCCGGGCTTCGGGCTTCGGGCCAAGCGATTAACGCCCGGGTCATTCGATCGCGCGCCATGGAGAGCGACCGTGATGTTTGCGTGCCTTTATCTGCCGCGGCCTGTTAACCCTGACGGTCTCAGGGGAGAGGGCCGAGGGACGAGAGAAGAGGCGCTCGTGAATCTGGCGCGCGATTTCTCTCCACGCATCGAGACGCATGGCGATGGTCTCGTCACCCTCGACATCGACGGGCTCGGCAGTTTGCTCGGCGACCCGCGAGCCATCGGTGAACAGCTGCGGCGAAACGCCGCCGACATCGGTCTGCGCGTCAACATTGCGGTGGCGTCCACGGCGACGGCGGCCATTCTGCTGGCGCAGTCGCGCGCCGGTCTGACAGTGGTGCCGCCAGGAGCGGAAGCGGCGACATTGGCTCCGCTGCCGGTGAACGCACTGTCGCCGTTAGGCTGCCCTCTCGAGCAAGTGAAGCGCTGGGGTCTGCGAACAGTGGGCGATTTGGCAGCACTGCCATCGGCCGATCTGTCCGAGCGGCTCGGTCAAGAAGGATTGCTGTGGCAACGCTGGGCGCGCGGTGAAGATGCGCGCCCGCTCGTGCCAGGCCGTGCCGAGGAACGTTTTGAAGAATCGCTCGAGCTGGAGTGGCCAATCGACGGGCTCGAGCCGCTGTCGTTCGTCCTCGCGCGGTTGTTCGAGCCTCTCTCCGCGCGCCTCGATCAGCACGATCGCGGTGCCGTCGCGCTGCATATCACGTTGACGCTGGTGACACGCCAGCTGCACGAGCGATCGGTGCAGCTTCCCGCGCCGATGCGCGACGCACGCGTGCTACGCACGCTGGCGCTGCTCGATCTGGAAAGTCACCCGCCCTCGGCAGCCATCGATCGCGTCACGGTCGGCGTCGACGTCACCGAAGGACGCGTGCTCCAGTTCGGATTATTCGCCCGTGCGCTGCCGGCCGAGAAGCTGGCCACGCTACTCGCGCGACTCGGCGCCCTCATGGGCAGCGATCGCGTGGGTGCGCCGGAGCTCGTGGACTCGTACAGGCCGGGCGCGTTTGCGATGGGGGACTTCGCGCCCGAACCCGACGCCAAGCTGACAGGGAAGAGGGAAGAGGGGAGAGGGAAGAAAGACGCTCCTCCAGCGCAGGTGATTCGGCGGTTCCGGATGCCGATTCCGGCGCGTGTGACCCTCGAGCAGGGACGGCCTGTCCGCGTCATAACCGATCGCCGCGGGTTCAGCGGCGGGAAGGTCGAGCGCTGCGACGGCCCATGGCGCTCGTCGGGCGAGTGGTGGCTCATCGAGTCGTTGCCCCTCGCCCCTTACCCCTCGCCTCTTTCACGCGCACGTTCTCACGCTCCCTGGAACTGCGACGAATGGGACGTGGTGCTCAGCGACGGCGTGTCGTATCGGATTTCACACGCCAGACAGGACAGCGCATGGTCTATCGACGGAATGCTCGACTGAAAAGCAATGGGTGATTGAGTGATAGGGGATAGGGTGATTGGGGATCGCCAAATCACCAAATCGCCAAATCGCCAAATCGCCAAATCACCAAATCACCAAATCACCAAATCACCAAATCACCAAATACCTATCGCTCAATCACCTATCACTCAATCACCAATGTATTTCGAGCTCCACACGTCTTCCGCGTTCAGCTTTTTAGAAGCCGCGTCTCTTCCTGAAGCGCTCGTCGACCAGGCAGCCCGTTACGGGTACTCGGCGATGGCGCTGCTCGATCGCGATGGCGTCTATGGCGCACCGCGCTTTCATCGTGCCGCGCTTGCCGCCGGCATCCGCCCGATCATCGGCGCCGAGCTCACGCTCGCCCCTCACCTCCCGCACCCCTCGCACCCCTCGCACCTCTCGCACCTGATGAAGCTCCCCGTCCTCATCCAGTCCCAAGAGGGCTACCGCAATCTCTGCCGTTTGATCACGCAGATGAAGCTGCGCGCGCCGAAAGGCGAAGGGGCGCTCACGACGAACGACCTCGACGGCCACACGGCCGGCTTGGTCGCGCTGGCGGGCCGCGATCTGCTCGCCGCGGGGCGATATGGCGTCGGCGGATTCATCGATCCGCTCGTGGGATTGTTCGGCCGATCGAATGTGTATGTCGAGCTGCAGCGCCATCTGCTGCGCGATGAAGATGTTGACAATCGCGCGCTTGTCGATCTGGCCGCCACGTTTCATGTGCCCATCATCGCCACCAACGGCGTCCGGTTTGCCGATCCTGTCGAGCGGCCGCTGTTCGATGTGCTGACGTGCATCCATCACAGAACGAATCTGGCATCGGCGGGAAAAAAACTGGCGCGCAATGCCGAGCGGTATCTCAAACCGCCGGAAGAGATGGTGCGACTCTTCAGAGATCTTCCCGACGCGGTGGCCGCAACCGAAGCGCTCGCCGAACGGCTGCAATATACGATGGCCGATCTCGGCTACCGTTTTCCCGAATATCCCGTTCCGCCTGGCGAAACGCCGACGTCGTTTCTGCGCAAGCTCGCCGACCTGGGCGCGCGCGAGCGATATCGTCCGTATCACGATCGCGCACGGGCGCAGATTACGCGCGAGCTCGATCTGATCGAGCGTCTCGATCTCGCCGGCTATTTCCTCATCGTCTGGGACATCGTCAATTTCTGCCGCCACAACGACATCCTCGTGCAGGGACGTGGCTCGGCCGCCAACAGCGCCGTGTGTTACAGCCTCGGGATTACGGCCGTCGATCCGGTGGGGATGGATTTGCTGTTCGAGCGCTTTCTATCGGAGGAGCGCGGGGAGTGGCCCGACATCGATCTGGATCTGCCGAGCGGTGATCGCCGCGAACGTGTCATTCAGCACGTGTACGAAAAATACGGCCGGCTCGGAGCCGCGATGACGGCCAACGTGATTACCTATCGCGGGCGCAGCGCGGCGCGCGAAGTGGGGAAGACGCTCGGCATCGATCCGAATCAGGTCGATCGGCTGGCGAAGGTGATGAACCAGTTCGAGTTCGTCGATCCGGCCGACACGCTCGGGCGGCGGATGCACGACGCCGGATGCGACGCCACTCATCCCACGTTCCGGCTGTTCGGCGATCTGTGGCATCGCATGCTCGATCTGCCGCGTCATCTCGGACAGCATTCCGGAGGCATGGTGATTTGCCAGGGCCAGCTCGACAGCGTGGTGCCGCTTGAAAACGCGAGCATGCCCGGCCGTGTCGTTATTCAGTGGGACAAGGACGATTGCTCGGAGATGGGCCTGGTGAAAGTCGATCTGCTCGGCCTCGGCATGATGGCCGTGCTGCAGGACGCCATTCAACTCGTCGACGGCGCCGTCGATTTGGCGCACCTGCCCGCCGACGACCCCGAGGTCTATCGCATGCTGCAGGAAGCCGACACCATCGGCGTCTTCCAGGTGGAATCGCGCGCGCAGATGGCGACGCTGCCGCGGCTGCATCCCGAGCGTTTTTACGATCTCGTCGTGCAGGTCGCGATCATCCGCCCCGGACCGATCGTCGGGCAGATGGTGCATCCCTTTTTAAATAGGCGCGCCGGCCGCGAGCCGGTCACCTACGCCCATCCTTTATTAGAGCCGATTCTTGCGCGGACGCTCGGCGTTCCGCTGTTTCAGGAGCAACTCCTGCGGATGGCGATGGTCACTGCCGGCTTCAGCGGCGGCCAAGCCGAAGAGTTGCGCCGCGCGTTCGGGTTCAAGCGCTCGGAGCGGCGGATGAAACAGGTGGAGGTGAAGCTGCGCGAAGGGATGGCGCTGCAGGGCATTGGCGGCGATGTCGCCCAGCAGATTATTTCTTCCATCACCGCGTTCGCGCTGTACGGCTTTCCCGAATCGCATGCCGCCAGCTTCGCACTGCTCGCGTATGCGAGCGCGTATCTGAAGGTGCACTTTCCGGCGGCGTTCTACACGGCGATGCTGAACAACCAGCCGATGGGGTTTTACTCGCCGGCCACGCTGGTGAAGGACGCGCAGCGCCGCGGCGTCCGCTTCACGGGCGTCGACGTGCAGCACTCCGGCTGGCTGTGCCGCGTGGAGAGCGACGGGAGCGTGCGTCTCGGACTTCGGTATGTCAGTGGGCTGCGTGAGGAGGCCGGGCGGGCGATTGAAAGGGCGTACCTCCCGCACCCCTCGCACCTCCCGCACCTCCCGCACCAAGTTATATGTCCGAAATGTGGCTGCGACGATCAATCCATGATCGAGACCGTGCGAGCAGGCTCGTACTTCTGCAACACGTGTTCGCACGACTGGACGCTCCCGCCCCACCCGCCCCGATTCAGCTCGGTTGATGATTTAGTGAATCGGACGGCGATCCGTCGCGAAGAATTGCAGACGCTCGCCGACATCGGCGCGTTCGCCTCGTTCGGCTATGAACGCCGCGAGGCTCTGTGGCAGGTCGAAAGGGCCGTGCGCCCCGCTGGAGAACTCTTCGAGACGCCCCAAGCCGAAAGCCCAGAGCGCGACGGTGGCGATTGCCCACTACCCGCGATGTCCAGCGAAGAGAGATTGGTGGCAGATTACGCAGGCACCCACCTCACCATCGGCCCTCATCCGATGGCGATGCGCCGCACCGAGTTGGCCATGCGCGGCGTGTTGCGCGCGATCGATCTTGTGCGCGGCCGCAACGGCCGCCGTATCCGTGTGGCCGGCGCCGTCATCACTCGTCAGCGTCCAGGCACGGCGAAGGGTTTCGTCTTCCTGACATTGGAGGACGAAACCGGCATCGCCAACATCATCGTCCGTCCCGATCTGTTCGACCGCGAACGATTCAAAATTCTGGAAGAGCCGTTTCTGCTCGTGGATGGCATCCTGCAGAATCAGGAGGGCGTTACGTCGGTCAAGGCGGAACGTTTACATGGCCTCGGCGGCGCGCGAATCGACGTCGACTCGCACGATTTTCACTAGTCCCTGTGTTAATGTAGCCCTTTTTAGGGGGTTCGATGAGAAGGGCTTTTCTTCTGCTGGCAGTGCTGTCGCTCGCGCCTGGCGCCGTTCGCCCGCTGGACGCGCAGACCGCCGCAAATGCCGCGCGGCGTATCGAGCTCACTGTGCTCGACGAGCAGGGGTTGCCGCTCTTCGGCGCTCAGGTGACCGCACTCCAGTCCGAGAGCAATCTCCGCCGGACGGCGGCGAGCGCCACAGAGCGATTCACCCTGCAGGGCCTTGCGCCCGGAACGTATACAGTGCGCGTCAGCGCCTCTGGTTTTGAGAGGCAGGACGTCTCCGTCGATCTCCGCACGGAGACAGCGCAAACCATCGAAGTACGGCTGAAGCCGGCCGGTATTACTGAACAGCTTGTCGTCACCGCGACGCGCTCCGAGCAGCGCATCGCCGACGTGCCCGCCAGCGTCAACGTTGTGAGTAATGAGCAGATCGAACGATCGCCGGCGGTGGTCGCCGACGATGTGCTCAGGCAGATTCCGACGTTCAGCCTCTTCCGGCGCACGAGCAGCCTGGCGGCCAATCCCACCGCACAGGGCGTATCGCTTCGCGGCATCGGGCCGAGCGGCGTGAGCCGGACGCTCGTCCTGCTCGACGATATTCCGTTCAACGATCCGTTTGGCGGGTGGGTGTATTGGACGCGCGTGCCGATGATGAATGCCGAGCGCATCGAGATTGTCGATGGCGCCACGTCGAGCTTGTACGGCAACTACGCGATGGGCGGAGTCATCAACGTCGTGACGAATCGGCCATCACCGCGCACGCTGATTTTCAAACCGCAGTACGGCAATCGCGCGACGCCGAAGGCCGATCTGTTTGCCAGCGATGTCTGGGGAAAGCTCGGCGTGAGTTTCGATGCGACGACGCTCGTGACCAACGGCTACGTCATCGTGGCGCCGGAAGAGCGCGGCCCGATCGATAACGAGGCCAACGTCCGGTATCACAATGGCAGCGGCCGGCTCGATTACAACCCGACCGATCGCGTGAATATGTTTTTGCGCGCCGGCGTCTTCGACGAGAAACGGAACAACGGAAAGATTGGCGAGCTAAACGATACCAACTGGAAATACGGCAACGGCGGCGCGCGGCTCGGACTGAAGGACGGCAGCAATATCGAAGGCCGCGTGTTCTACGACAACGAGCATTTCTTTCAGAACACCTTCGCGGTTCCAGCGGCGACGCCGGCTCGGAGCCAGCTGAACTTGTCGCTGGAAAAGACCGTCCCGACCAAAGCGATCGGGACCATGGTGCAGTGGTCGCGCGCATTCCAGGCAGGCAATCGCGCGCACGTCGTGTCGGCGGGCGGCGATTTTCGCCACATCAAAGGCGACAGCGACGAGCTCACGTATGCGCTCGCCACCGGACGCACGCCGTTGATTCATCGCGTTGCGGGCGGCACCCAAAAATTTACCGGTGTGTTCGCCCAGGACTTGATGGAACTGACGACGAAGCTCCAGTTAACCCTCGGTGCGCGGCTCGACTCCTGGCGAAACTACGCGGCGCATAACCGTGAGACGACGCTCGCGACGGGCTTGCCGACCACGGCGCACAAGGATCCGCTGCCCGATAAATCAGACAGAGCGGTCAGTCCGCGGATTGCGATGTTGTATCGCGCCAACGATCGCGTGAGCGTGTGGGGCAGCGCCAGCAAAGGCTTTCGCGCGCCGACGCTGAAAGAGCTCTACAGTCCGTTTCGTGTCGGCGCGATCTTGACGCTCGCCAACGAGACGCTCGGTCCCGAGCGGCTCACTGGCGGCGAAGCGGGTATCAGCGTGGCCGCGACCGATCGCGTCACTGTGCGCGGCACCTGGTTCAATAACCGCGTGAACAATCCGATTGCGAACGTCACGATTGCGGCCAACACGCGCCAGCTGAAGAATCTTGGCAGCACGAATATCAGCGGCTTTCAGACCGATGTGGCCTATCGCGTCGATGCGCACGTGAGCGTCTCTGGCGCGTATGTCTACGACCTCGCCAAGGTTCACAAATCGGTCCCAGACTCGAGCGGCAACGATTTGACGGGGAAGTATCTCGCCGAGGTGCCCAAGCATCGAGCCTCGTTCCAGGTGAGCTTCATCCATCCGAAGTACGTGAATCTCTCGCTCGACGCCGAGTTTGTCGGCAGTCAGTTCGATGACGACCTGAACGTGGCGACGATCCTTCCCGGCGTCGCCGGCAAGACCGAAATTGGGTTGCCGGGTTACGGCGTCACGAACTTCAGCGCGTCGCGCACGCTGAACCGAAACGTCGACGTGTTCTTCGGGGTGCAGAATCTGTTCGACAAGGTGTACTACGTGGGCACGAATCCGACGACGATCGGCACGCCGAGATTGGTGAACGGCGGCCTGCGGCTGAAGATTGGACGGTAGATCGTCGATCGTCCATCCTCTAGAAGACAACAGGCCGCCACTTGAAAGAAGAGGGCGGCCTTTTTGCGCGCCCGGCAAAAACTAACAGCCAACAACCAACCAACTATAGG
>JANMJM010000054.1:0-14557 GCA_031371345.1 Vicinamibacteria bacterium | reverse complement strand
GCGACCATCGGCACGGTGCTCGCGACGCAAGGATCGATCATTCCAGCGGCGGTCGGTGTCGACATCGGGTGCGGCATGATCGCCGTGAAGACACCACTCACGCGTGACGACATCAGGGACCCGGCCGCCATCCGAGCCGGCATCGAGCGGCGGATTCCGATGAGCGCCGGCAAGAACAACCGCAGCCTGACCGACAGTGCGGCCGTGCGAGTGAAGGAACTGGAGAGCATCGCCAAGCGCGATTACAGCGCGATCGACGCGAACTGGAAGCTGGCGCTGGGCACGCTGGGCGGCGGCAACCACTTCATCGAGCTGGCGACCGACGAATCGGGCATCGTGTGGGCGACGCTGCATTCCGGATCGCGCGGCATTGGCAATAAAATCGGCAATCTTTACATCCGCCGCGCCCAGACCAACGCGAAGACCCACCACATCGCTCTCCCCGATCGCGACCTGGCATTCCTGACGGAAGGCACGAAGGAGTTTGACGACTACATCCGCGATCTCCTTTTCGCTCAGCGCTTCGCCACGCTGAATCGCGACGAGATGATGGACCGCGTGATGATCGAGCTAAGCCGCGCGGTGTACGCCGACAGCGCGCATTTGAAGGAACTGGACGTACAGCGCATCAATTGCCATCACAACTACACGCAGCTCGAGGACCATTTCGGCCAGCGGGTGTGGGTCACGAGAAAAGGCGCGATCGAAGCGCGGCGCGGCATGTGGGCGATGATCCCGGGCTCGATGGGCACGCGCAGCTACATCGTCACGGGTTTGCAGAACGCGATGGCCTTCAACTCGGCGCCTCATGGCGCAGGCCGCCGGCTGTCGCGCACCGCCGCGCGCAAGCAGTACACGATGAGCGACCTCGACACGGCGATGCGCGGGATCGAATTCCGCCGCTCGTCGGTGCTGCTCGACGAAATCCCGGGGGCGTACAAGGACATCGACGAAGTGATGGAACACGCTCGCGACCTCGTAGAGGTGAAGCACGTACTGAAGCAGTTTGTGAATGTGAAGGGGGATTAATCGTCCAGCGTCGCGGACGTCAGGACGGTAGCTCAGTTCTCTCCCATTGAGGGTCGTTCAGCAAGGCCTCATATTCATGCGAAAAGATTCTCGTGTTCGGATATTTGCACGACAGCACAAACATTTGCTTCGCCTCGTGCCAGTCAGCTCTGATGACCGCGCACTCGAACTCGAGCGGCGGACCTGCGCCGGCGCTCAACTTGATCTTTGAGCCAGGCTGCGGGAAGGCCGGCACCTCCACGACTTTTCGAAACCGCACATGCTGGTTGTCTATCCTCGTATCCTGCCCATCGTCTTTTTTGACGGTAAGCGTCGGAATTTTCAGCTCGATTTCCACATTCATGACCATGCAGTTGAACGCCTCGACGTTTAGGTATGGTATTCTGTCTCGTTCAGTCCCACCAAGCCGGCGTAGCTCAGTTGGTAGAGCAGCTGATTCGTAATCAGCAGGTCACCCGTTCAAGTCGGGTCGCCGGCTCCACAATCCCCTTCGAAGGTTATCTGATTACAACCCGTCCTTGCGAGAAACATCGTTCTCCATCGATCGGCCCACGATGACCGTCGCGGCGATGCCGCCTGTCACGTTCGCCATCGTCCGGAACATGTCCGGGATCACGTCCGCGCCAAGCAGCACGCCGACAGCGTCGGCAGGCACGTGTGCCGCAAGAAGAATCGGGACCATAACGACGATACTGCCGCCCGGAATGCCGGGTACCGTAAACGTGGTGAGGACGGTGACGATGAGGATGACGACCAAATGCGCCGGAGCGATGCTCACGTTGAAGAGCCGCGCAGCAAATAGCACCGCCACCGTTTGCCCAACTGCCGAGCCGACGCGGAACATCGAAGCGGCGAGTGGCACCGCAAACGCAATGACGCTCTCTGCCACGCCGAGCGTGCGCGCAGCGTCGATCATCGCTGGCAGCGCAGCCATCGTTGATCGCGAAGACACGGCCACAGCCTGCGCTCGCGCACACGCTCGTACGAGACGTCTCAGCGAAACGCCGCCGAAGACGACGGTTACCGGATACACCAGCACCGCCAGCACGACAACCGTGAGGGTGACGGCGAGCACGATATAAGACAGGAGCGCACCGGCGGCGCTGACGCCCATGCGGGCGGCCAGAGGCGCCGCCAGCGCGAACACACCGATTGGCGCAAACATGATCACCCAGCCGACGAGCACCTTCATGGCATCGGCAAGCCCACTGAAAAACCCGACGACCGCCGCTCGTCGCTCGCCTGCAACCTTCGTGAGCGCCACCCCGAAGCCCAGCGTAAAGATAATGAGAGGCAGCATCGCACCGTCGGCCGCTGCCTTCACCGGGTTCGCGGGTACGAGATCGGTGAACCATTGCGCGAGCGGTGGTGCCGTCGCTTGTACTGCGCTTCCAGTCGTCGCCGATGCACGAAAGTTTTCTGCCACCGACGGATCGATGTTGATGCGCGAGAGGACAGGCACCGCGATGAGGGCTGCCAAGACGGCGGCGGAGATCGCGAGCACGACAAACACGATCAAGCTACGAACGCCCAGCCGAGTGAGCGAGCGTTCATCAGTGATTGAGACAATGCCGCCGATCAGGCTGGCAACCACCAGCGGGACGACCGCCATGCGAATCGCATTGACGAACACGGCGCCGACTGGCTCGAGGAAGCCGACCAGTGCGAGAAGCAAAGGCGCCCCAGAGACCGACGCGAGGATCCCGAGAACGACGCCGCCTAACAGACCGGCGATTACCCACAGGGCCGATGCAAGCGACGAGCGTGCTGATATCATCTGTAGTCTTGAGGACTATGACACAACATGACAGCGCCACATGGACGCCCGTACTCGATACGCTGCTACCCTCTATTCACGAAGTCGATCGCAATGCGACGCGCATCTGGTTTCGTTTCTACCCAATCGCGTTGACCGACGCCTTCGCGCATACCGACAATCCCGAGAAACTAAAGCAAACGCTTCGGCTCGACGGTAATTATCGTCTCAGCGATCAAATTGACACCAGTCACTGGTTTTTCTACGGCCACCGCTTCTGGCCGCAAGTAAAGGCGGCGATCGCCGCGCGGGGCGAATCGAGCCAGCCCGCCTCGAACGGCGGACTCGCGGCCGTGATTCGTGACGTTGCGAAAGACGTCGCCGCTGCCGCCAACACGGAACCGTCGCTCGTACTCGGAATTGCCGCTGTCGGCCTGATGACGCTGCAGCAAGTCGGCCTCGCCGCGCTGCGCTCAATCCCAAACACTGTCGATGCGCCGTCTGGGCTCGCGAGAAAATCCCCAACTCACATCCTTGCCGCGCGCAAGAAGGACGATGGCCAGGGGCTGGCGGGATTGTTACGCGGTCCCGAGAAAGCTCAGTACAGCGTTACGTTCGACGAGCGACGCTCCGACGGCCGCTTCACCGTGATCAATCAGACGCCCATGACCAACGGCTCCGCGCGCGACACACGCGAGTACTCGACGGGTCCGCGCCGGTGCCACGAGGGCCCTATTCCGGTGGAGTGCCGAACGGCGTCGTGTGGAACCTGCTGGGTCGGTGTGCTGGCGGGTGCGGAAAAATTATCGGAGGTTGAACAGCAGGAAGCGAAGTTACTGCAGGATTGCGGCTATCTCACCTCAGTCGAGGCCAGGCCCGTCATCAGGCTTGCGTGCAAAGCTCTGGCGTCCGGCAACGTCACGATCGTGATTCCGACGTGGAATGGGTTTCTTGTGAAAGGCGGACTTCAGGGGCTGTAGCCCTGAGTCCTCCCTTTGACCGGTCAGACCGCGACGACGTGCGTGTGTTGAGTGCGCACTTCTTCGATGCGCGACTCGCGAGTTTCTTTATAGAAGTGCCCGACGGCGTAGCCGCAGAGCAGCGAGAACTCGTAGGTGCTCGCCAATTGGTTCCATAGAATTTCGAGCCGGATGGCGCCGTTTTCGTTCCCCTCCTGCCACAGGAGATCGACCATTTCGCCGTAGGCTCTGATCGGACAGGGCTGGCGGTTGCCGCAGATTCGTTCGATCACGTCGCCCACGTTGCTCCGGAACAGCAACGGGTCGGGCATGCCGTTCACCATGAAGGCGGCCAGCATCTTCCGCGCGTCAAATAACTGCAGCTCGCCGGTTCTCCGAAGATCGTGCGTCTTCACGCCGCGCACTTTCAGTTCGCGGAGAATGCTGGAGGTATGCGCCGGTGTCGCGACGACAATGGCCGGCTCTCCCTCGTTGATCCCATCGGCAAGAAACCCGGCGACCGTACTTGCCAGCGACCTTTCATCCTTGTAAAACTGCACCGCGTGGTAGTGATTCGATTCGTGATTCACAGATCCTCATCAATTACACGCGTGTATTGAAACCAGACAATCCCACGGTGTCGATCGGCTCCGTTGACCGGAAAACGTTACAGAAATCCGGTGCTTCGAATATCGCTATTGATGGTAGCAATATTTAGACCGCGCAGTGTTCCTTAAATGACGGTTCGACTGCCGGCCGCGCCACCGGTCATCCTTTGAGATATTTATTGAACCAGGCGATGGTCCTTTCCCATGCGAGCTTCGCCGCCGCTTCATCGTAGCGCGGCGTCGTGTCGTTATGAAATCCGTGATTGGCTTTCGGATAGATATACCCTTCGTGCGGGACCTTCGCGGCGGTCAGCGCCGCGTCGTAAGCCGGCCACCCGGCGGCAAGACGCGTATCGAGCTCGCCATGATGCGCGAGCACCGCGGCTTTGATCTTGGGAACGTCGGCATCCGCTGGCGCGCCGCCATAGAACGGTACAGCCGCGCGGAGGTCCGTGCCCAGGCGCACCGCCAGCGTATTCGAGATGCCGCCGCCGAAACAGAATCCGACCACGCCGAGCCGGCCGGTGCTGTCCGGATGCGTGCGCAGCCAGGTGGCGGCCGCGACGAAGTCCTCCGTCATCTTGGCGCGATCGACCTGGCCGAAGAGCTTCCCTCCCTGTTCGTCGTCTCCGGGATATCCGCCCACCGAGGTAAGCGCGTCGGGCGCGAACGCCAGGAAATTCGCGGTGCCGAGCCGGCGCGCCACGTCTTCAACGTAGGGGTTCAACCCGCGGTTTTCGTGCACCACGAG
The DNA here is from genome assembly GCA_031371345.1 of Vicinamibacteria bacterium. GTDB lineage: Bacteria > Acidobacteriota > Vicinamibacteria > Vicinamibacterales > JAMQPK01 > JAMQPK01. The sequence goes on along the minus strand of JANMJM010000054.1, from coordinate 9,454 downwards.
AACTGCCGGATGCTTGCCAGCTGCGGCGGGATGCACGAGGTATCCCTTAATGGAGCCGTTGCCTTGTGGCGACGGCACCGTCACGTATTCCGTTTTGATGCGCTTGTCGTCCTTTGGCACCTGCTGCGCGAAGGCGTAATTCGGCTTCAACGCCTCGAAAATGCCAGCGGCTGTGAGCCCGCCGACGGCGAATTTCTGCGCGCCCTCGAGGAAACCCCGGCGGCTGATGTCGCCGTGCACGTACTCGTGAAACAGTTCGAGAAGCTCCTGGGGAAAGTCGGATGCTTTCATGCGTTCCATTGCAGTAACTCCTTTGTTTTTGAAGGCGCCGAGCATACCATACGGCCTACAATTCTTCTTTTCTTTACGGAGCAGGCTTATGAGAAACGCACGTACTGTCGTCTCGATCTGCGCGTTCGTCGTGTTCGTGCTGGCCGGGCTCGTGGTGAGTCAAGGGCAGCAAGCTCCACAGGGCCAGGCCGCGGGACAGCAGGCTCAGGCGGCGCCCCCTCGGATGCCCGCTCTGCACGCCATGAACTTGATCATGAAACCGGATGACGCGATCGCGACTGGCGGTGGCCCCGTATTCGGCACGTCGAACCAGACTGGCGTCTACATCACGAGGAATCGGTTCGCCCCGAACGTGACGAGTCGCCCGCACTATCACACCTCGGATCGCTGGGTGACGGTCATCAAGGGCACATGGTACGGCGGCAAAGGCAAAGTGTTCCGTCCCAAAGAAATGATTCCGATGCCGGCCGGCAGTGTGATGTATCACCCGGCGTACTTCATTCACTACGACGGGTCGCAGGACGGCCAGGAAACCATCGTGCAGATTATGGGCTACGGTCCGATGACCACCGTGCAGGTTGAGGAAGATGAGAACGGGAAGCCCGTGAACCGCGGCGGCGAAGGCGCGGGCTACTCGGCAACACCGCCTCCAGCGCGATAGTGATGATTCCATCGTCCATCGTCAGTCATCAATCGCTCGACGATCGACGCTCGACGATGGGCGATGGACGATCGATGGACGATCGACGATGAGGCGCGCGCCGCGACTGAAGGTCAGGTACGACCATGCCCATTGGAGCACGACGAACAGACGGTTCTTGAAACCCGCCAGGTAATAGATGTGGACGCCGAGCCACATCAGCCACGCAGGAAAGCCGCTGAGCTTGATGCGGCCGATCTCTGTGATTGCCCGGCTCCGCCCGATGGTGGCCATCTGGCCCTTGTCCACGAAGTGGAACGGTTCGCGCGGCTCGCCTTTTCGATCACGAAGGATCGTCCGGCCCACATAACGGCCCTGCTGCATGGCGACAGGTGCAGTGCCCGGTAGCGGCGCGCCTGTTTGATGTGTAAACAGCGCGAGGTCCCCTGCGACAAAAATATTCCTATGGGCTTTCACGCTCAGATCTGGCTCGGCGACAACCCGTCCCTGCCGATCGACCTCCGCCCCGAGTGACCGGCCGAGCGGCGATGCCTTGACGCCTGCCGCCCACACAATGGTGCCGGCCCTTAGTCGTTCTTTCCCAACCTCGACGCCGTCGGCATCGATCGCGGTTACGGTGCTCGATGTCCAGACGTGCACGCCGAGGTGTTCGAGATCTCGTACCGCTCGTGCGGCCTGTTCTTCTGAAAACGACGACAGAATGCGTTTGCCGGCCTCGATGAGGAACACGCGCGCCGACTTCGCGTCGATCGACTTGAAGTCTCTCGCGAGAGTAAACCGGCTCATCTCGCCGATGGCGCCCGCCAGCTCGACACCGGTAGGGCCGCCGCCGACGACAACGAACGTAAGAAACTTTTTCCGCTCCTCGGTGTCGGAGATCCGCTCCGCTTCCTCGAACGCCAACAGAACCCGGCCGCGAATCTCTGTGGCATCGGCGAGTGTTTTCAGGCTGGGCGCGTAGGGCATCCAGTCGTCGTGCCCGAAATACGACTGCGCCGCGCCGCTCGCCACCAGAAGATAGTCGTACGGCACGTCGCCGATATCGGTACTGAGTACGTTGCGCGCGGGATCAACCGAGACGACGTCCGCCAACAGCACGCGAATATTGCTGAACTCGGAAAGCATTGCCCGGATCGGTGCGGCGATGTCGGCGGGGCTTAGCCCAGCCATCGCGACTTGATACAAGAGCGGTGAGAATAGATGGTGGTTCTGCCGATCGAGCAGCAGCACATCGACGCCCTCGGCCCCGCCCAGGACTTTCGCCGCGTTCAATCCGGCGAATCCTCCGCCTATGATAACGACCCGGCTCATGCGTTTCGTCGCAGTGTATGATCGCACGATGCAGCCATCGAGGGACGACAGCATTCTGTTCAGCGGCGGAGCGCCTGGTGCAGAAGCCGCGTTTGGCGCGTGCGCCGAACACTACGGCATCGAGGAGGTGAACTTCACCTTCGAAGGCCACAAGATCGACCGGCATCGCGGCGTGCGTGTGCTCAATCACGAGGAGCTGCAGAACGGCGACGTCAGCCTCGCATACGTCGGCCGCCTCATGCATCGCCGGTACACCGACAGTCCTACCCTGCGGAAGGTGCTGCAGACCCTGTGGTATCAAGTAAACAGCGGCCAGGAAATCTGGGTCGTCGGCACGATTCTCGAGGACAAGACGGTGCGCGGCGGCACCGGTTGGGGCGCCGAATTTGCGAAGCTGTGCAATAAACCGCTGCACGTCTTCGATCAGGAGCGCCGCGCCTGGTTTTGGTGGAATGGCGAAGATTGGCAGACGCCGGATCGCAAAGACGGGCCGGTCATTATGCACCAGCACTTTACGGGCACTGGAACGCGCACGCTGCTCGACGCCTCACAGCAAGCCATCGAAGATCTCTTCCACCGTTCGTTCAAATAACCACTGAATTGTAGTGAGTCACTACAACTCGCGATAACCTCGTTTTTCGTTGTACGTATCTAGGCATGGGTTCTGCACCCGGGAGCGAATGATGAAGAATCTGCTCCCCAGCACACTGGCAACGGTCTGGATATTGGCTGCGCCTGCCTGCGTGACAGATGCCGCGCAACAGACCGCGAAGATGCCCGAAGGCATCAGCATCAATGCAGACGCAAAGCTGATGGCTGATTTTACGGCCAAGGTCGACGATTATCTGAAGTTGAGGAAGAGTCTCGAAGGCAAATCGGCCGTGCCCATCAAGAACACAGCCGACCCGAAGGAACTTCTCTCCAGTCAAAAAGCGCTGGGAGCACAGGTGCGAGCCGCTCGCGCGGCGGCCAGGCGTGGCGATTTCTTCACACCCGCCACGCAAGCCCAGTTTCGCCGGCTATTGGCTCCGCCTCTTAAGGGGTCAGACGGCACCGAAAACAAGATAGCCATCACAGACGACGCACCGGAGGCGAAGGACATCCCGTTCCAAGTGAACGCCGAGTACCCGCGCGACGAATCGCTGTCGACCGTACCACCCGATGTCTTGCGGGCGCTGCCGCAGTTACCGCCCGATATCCAATACCGCTTCGCGGGCCGACATTTGATTTTGTACGACGCAAAAGCCAACGTCATCGTCGATTTCATGTTGAACGCGCTGCCGCCGCTACCGGCAGTCGAAAAGAAATAGAACCAAGGGCAACGTTTATGCGCACACGCCAATCATCGCTCGCACTCCTCGCGGTGCTGTCGCTGCTGACGGCAGACATCTTCGCACAGGACCTCACGCTCCCGAACAAGTCGGGCACGCTGAAGTTCGCCGTCATCGGCGACAGCGGGACCGGCGACTCGAACCAATATCGTCTTGCAAAAGTGTTTATGGACATTCGCCAGAAGTTTCCGTACGAGTTCGTGATTATGGTTGGCGACAATATGTACGGATCGCAGAGCACGCAAGACTACGTAAAGAAGTTCGAGAGACCGTACAAACCCGCCCTCGATCAGGGCATTAAGTTCTACGCCGCCCTCGGCAATCACGACCAGCCGAACCAGGCGATGTACAAGCTGTTCAACATGGGCGGCAAGCGGTTCTATACGTTCAGGCCCAGAGCCGGCGTGCGGTTCTTCGCGCTCGACAGCAACTACATGGACAAGGAACAGCTCGACTGGCTGCAGAAGGAGCTCGAGGCCAGCGGCTCCGACTGGAAGATTCCATTTTTTCATCACCCGCTGTATTCGTCGGGCGGCACGCACGGATCGGATACGGCGCTGCGGGACCAGCTAGAGCCGTTGTTCGTGAAGAACAGCGTCGATGTCGTCTTTTCCGGACATGATCACTTTTACGAACGCATCAAGCCGCAGAAAGGCATCCAGTACTTCGTGAGCGGCGGCGCGGGGAAGGTGCGCAAAGGAGACCTCCAGGATGAGGGGCTCATGGCGAAGGGGTTCGACGCGGGCTATCACTTCATGCTGCTCGAGATCGACGGCGACCAGATGCACTTCCAAGTGATCTCCGACTTCGGTAAGACGATCGACTCAGGCGTCATTCTTCGTAATCGGAATCAGAGCAAGACAACGCCGGGGGCCGGAGACCCCGCTGTGGTGACGGTTCCAAAACCCATCCCGGCGGGCGCGAAGCCATCAACCGCAACCAAGCAACCATAGCGAACAACGGAGGAGCCGGCGCGTAGGAGGCCTAAGGCTAGAGCCAGTTTTTCGCGGCCGCGAGATCGTCCGAGATCAACTGGTGGCCGACCCGCTGCATGACGACGGTCACCTCGGCGCCGGCGGCACGTAGCAGCGACGCGAGCCTCTCGGTTTCCTTCACCGACACGAGCGCATCGTGTTCGCCGTTCGAGATGAGCACAGGCGCGCCGCGCAACTTCGGCAGCGGATCAGGCACAAGGGGAACCATCGCGCGGAACAATACGGCCTTGTGCAAGACGCCCGGCCGTAAGAGAAGCAGGCTCGCGGCGATGTTCGCGCCGTTCGAGAAGCCGATGCCGACGACCTCCTTCAAATCAAATTTGTAGTGCTCGCTCGCTTCCACGACGAAATCCGCGAGCTCGGCCGTCCGCAGCTTCAGATCCTCGAGATCGAACACGCCTTCGGCGAGCCGCCTGAAGAACCGGGGCATGGCGCCTTCGAGCACCTTCCCACGCGGGCTCAGAATGCCTGCGCCCGGCATGAGCGCTTGGGCGAGCGGCACGAGATCGTGCTCGTTGCCACCTGTCCCGTGAAGCATGAGCAGCGTCGGAAGGCCGGGACTCTCCGGCGGTCTGTAGTAGTGCTTGAAGGTTTGCATCGGCACGACACGAGAATACGTCCGTCCTGCGGCCGGAACTCACGCTGCACGAACACGGCCGCTTGGCCGGACTATTCTCGTGTCGTGCCGATTACTGACGTGCGTGTGCCGGGGTGTCAAATGTCAACGGCGGTAACGCCTGCTCGATAGCAGCGCGATGGCCTTCGAGCCATGGCGGCAGGACCAAGCGTTCGCCAAGGCGCGACACATCTTCGTCAACCGCAAAGCCCGGACCATCTGTCGCGAGCTCGAAGAGCACACCGCCCGGTTCCTTGAAATAGACAGACTTAAACCAGAAGCGATCGATCACAGGCGTCGGATCTGCGCCGCTCGATTCGACTCGCGTGCGCACGTCCAGCTGATGCTGTTCGTCATCGACCCGCCAGGCGAGATGGTGCACCGCGCCCACGCCCCACGCACCGCGGCGCGCTTCCGGCGCGTCACGCACATCGACGATGCCGGCGGCGCCTGGGCAGGCGTAGCGGGTCCAGCCGTTCTCCTGCAGCGTCTGCTGAAAGCCCAGAACCTTGACGAGGAACTCCGCGGTTGCCGCCGCCTGGCGCTCCCAAATCTGCGCCCCGAACAACCCTCGAATCTGGCGGTCCGGAGGAACGGGGCCTCCCTCCCAAGGAGTGAATTGGCGTCCGCTGCCGGCTTCGACAAGCGCGACATTCAGCCCGTGGGGGTCGCTGAACGCCAGCACTTTCTGCCCAAAACGCGTCTCCGCTGCGGCCTTGGTGCCGTAGTGCTCGAGACGCTGCGCCCAATAGTGAAGGCTGCGCTCCGGCACCTCGAGCCCCACTTCCATCGCCAAGCCATGTCCTGCGCGCGGTGGCGAGAGATGGGCCCAGGGAAAGAATGTCAGATCGCTGCCGGCGTGGCCTTCAGCGTCCGCGTAAAAAAGATGATAGGTGCCGGGATCGTCCTGGTTGACGCTGCGCTTCACCAAACGCATTCCGAGCACCCCGGCGTAAAAGTCGAGATTCTCTTGCGCAGGGCCGGCAATGGCCGTGATGTGATGGAGACCGTTAACGCCGTGCATCCAGGTTCGCCAGATCTCCATTATGATCGAATCATGAGATATGCCGCATTGTTCGTCGCCGTCTGGGTCGTCTCCACCTCCCCACTCGTGGCGCGTCAGCACACCGAGGCCATCCACCGTCATATGGAAGCGGCCAAAGTGACCAACGCCGTCCCGGCCACTCCGAAGTCGATCGCCGACGGAGGAACGCTCTTCAACCGGAGTTGCGCCAGCTGTCATGGCAAGACCGGCATGGGCGATGGCCCCGCCGCTAAACAGCTGAACCCAAAGCCGTCAAACTTAGTCGACGGAGAATGGACGCATGGCACGAGCGACGGCGAGATCTTCGCGGTCCTGCGCAGCGGGATCCCCAAAACAGCGATGAAAGGGTTCGCATCGAAGATGACCGAGCACGAGATGTGGGATGTGATTAATTACGTGCGCAGTCTCGCGCCCAAACAGTAGTATTCGCGCCAGCGCGACTCGACAACACTCCCCGTTTCATCTGATTTGCTAAGAAATTTCGACGCCGGATGCCAACGGCTTCAAGAGTTCTTGGTGCGGCGCATAACGGCTCGCACCAAAGATGTCGGCTCAGACCTACAAAAAAGTCCAAAACGAGCGGTCATTGGGTTTAGGATTACGCGCAACACAGTTTGGACGCCCCTCACATGACCCGTCGCAACGCCGGCATCGACCGGTCTGGCGCACGCCTGCTCCGCGCCGGTGGCGAGCCTGAATTTCGCCGGTCTTCACCCTTCCTCTATGGCAGCGGCGACGCCGCTTGCCTGACTGATCACGTTTCGACTTCAAGAGGTGACAAATGAATCAAGCCGACACTGCGTGGATGTTGGTCGCGACGGCGCTCGTACTGTTGATGACGCCTGCTCTGGCGTTTTTCTATGGCGGGCTCGTGCGCTCGTAGAACGCGCTGAACACAATGATGATGAGCTTTATCTCGCTCGGTTTTGTCGGCGTGATGTGGGCCATCGCCGGGTATTCGCTGTCATTCACGACCGGCGGGAACTTTTTGGGTGACTTGTCGAACGTGGGGCTTCAAGGCGTGGGGCTCGAAGCCAAAGGCAGCATCCCGCACTACTTGTTCATGGCGTATCAAGGCACGTTCTGCATTATCACGGCGGCGCTCATCTCCGGCGCCATCGTCGAGCGGATGCGCTTCTCGGCCTATGTCATCTTCATCACGTTGTGGTCGCTCGTCGTCTATGCGCCGGTCGCGCATTGGGTGTGGGGCGGCGGATGGCTGTCGAAGATGGGCGCGCTCGATTTCGCGGGCGGCACAGTCGTGCATGTGAACGCCGGCGTGGCGGCCCTCGTGGCGGCGCTCGTCATCGGAAAGCGGAAAGACTATCCGAGCTCGTCGCTGTTGCCGCACAACGTGCCCTTCACGCTGCTCGGCGCAGGCCTCCTTTGGTTCGGCTGGTTCGGCTTCAATGCAGGCAGCGCGCTCGCCGCGAGCCCATCGGCAGCGCTCGCGTTTACGACGACGTTCCTTGCCCCCATGGGCACACTCGTCATCTGGACGATGCTCGACTACATACGCTCCGGAAAACCCACGGCGGTGGGATGCGCGACGGCGATTGTTGTGGGGCTCGTGGCGGTCACGCCGGCCGCCGGCTACGTAGGCCCGATGAGCGCGATCGCGCTTGGCGCCATCGCCGCCATCCCCAGTTACTTCGGCATCATCTACCGTTCGAAGACGACGATGGACGACTCGCTCGACGTCGTCGCGGCGCATGGTCTCGGCGGCACGGTCGGCGCGCTGCTTACCGGCGTGTTTGCGCAAAAAGCGCTGAACGGGACGGCCGACGGCCTGCTCTTCGGCAATCCCGCGCAACTCGGCATTCAGGCGACGGCCGTGGCGGCAACGATCGTCTACAGCGGCGTGATGAGCTTCGTACTCCTGAAAGCGATCGGCCTCATCGTCCCGCTGCGCGGCACAGAGGACGACGAAGAAGTAGGCATCGACATCAGCAACCACGGCGAGGAAGCCTACGTGCACGGCGAATCCACGGCAATGGCGTCCTCTGGCGTGTCGCTGAAGCCGCACGCGCCCGCCCTGCGTTCGGAGATGGTATGAAGCTCATCAAAGCGATTATTCGGCCCAATAAAGTTGACGACGTGAAAGAGGCGCTGTCGAAAGTCCAGATTGCCGGGATGACGGTGACCGAAGTACGGGGCCATGGCCGCCAGAAGGGGCACACCGCGGTCTATCGCGGCCGAGAGTACGAAGTGACGTTGCTGCCGAAAATGCAGATCGAAACGGTCGTGCCCGATCATCTCGTCGATACGGCGATTCAGACGATCATCGACGCGTCGCGAACGGGTGAGATCGGCGATGGCCGCGTGTTCGTGCTGCCGGTGGAACAGGGATACAACATACGGACGGGAGAGAGGGATACTCAGTAAGGGGTAAGGGGCGAGGGGCAAGGGATAAGGGAACGCGAGTTCTCTTACCCCTTGCATCTTTCAGCGAAGCTTCTCCAAGTCCGCAGCGACGGCGTTAATCAGCGCCGTTTCCCTGTCGAGCGCCTTGGCGAGGCGGAGAACTTCTGCTTCTGCTTCGTCGTACTTCTTCTCTTCTATCCCTTCGCGCACGCCCGGCATCGTTTTCACGGCATAGCCGGTGTAAAACCCCGGCGCATACAGAAGGTGGCGATACCACGGACGTCGCGGCAGGCCCGCGGGATCGGTGAGCTGACGTTCGGCCTGGATCAGCCGCGCGTTAATCGGCTCAAGTGCTGAAGCGGCGGCCGCGGGCAGTGTGGGCTGCGCGGCCTCCGACGCCTTGCGATAACGCTCGGCGGCGCGCATCAGCGCATTCGAGGCGTTTTCGAGCGGCGCGAAATTGATCGCCGGCGGCACCTCCTCAACTTTCGGCGCCAATCGCGGATGCTTTGGATCGTTCACCGCGGCAAACACGCCGTCCTCGACCGACCGATTGCGTTCCTTGATCTCGTCCTGCCGCTGCTTCAAGAGAACCTGCAGCTCTTTGATGTAGGTCTGCACCGTGTCGGCGAGATTCGTGAACTCGTAGGGCAGCACATCGGCGTCGGCAAATCGCAACACGGCCGTGCCCGCCGTTTGGGCGAGCGCGCGGCCATAGGTGAAATCGACATCGGAGAAATGAGTGAAGTGATAGAAGTCGTCGTAGATCGAGTGGTAGATCCCGTCTTCGTCGAGGCCACCGAAACCGATGTTCAACGTCGCCGTCCCGTTGTGCTGCAG
>JANMJM010000036.1:0-7957 GCA_031371345.1 Vicinamibacteria bacterium | reverse complement strand
ACTAGGTCCGGACCCAGTTGACATCAAATTCTCACGGAAGCGATTTTGGCGACGCCTACAAGTTCCTGTCCAGAAATCGTGCGAGCACAAATCCATCGAGATATTTGAATGGTGCCACGCCAGTTGAGTAGTGGCCGCAAGGCAGCACCATCACTTCGTGCGGAATTCCACGCTCCTGAAATGCTCTGACAAGATTCTGCGAGAGATCGACCGGAAACGTGAGGTCGTACTTCGCGTAGACGAGCAGCGTCTTCTTGCCCTTGATGCGATCAAGATAGGCCTGCGGGCTGATCGGCAGCCACATGCGGCGCAAGGTGTCGAGATCGATGTGGCCATCGAGCCCGGTTTTTACGTGCTTGGTCGAGAGACCGCGCCAGACGACGTCGGCGAAGTACGGAGAAATGTGATTCAAGGCCTGCGCACGGATCAGCGGCTCGTGCGCGGCCGTGAGAAGTGAAAGACACGAGCCGAGGCTCGTGCCGAGGATGCCGATGCGATCGTAGCCCTGTTTGTGCAGCCACTTGACGGCGCGCCGCGCGTCCATCACCGCCTGCCGGCACACCTGCACGGTACGGGCGACGTTCGAGCTGACGATGTAGTCGGCTCGATTCAGCGCGGGAGGTTTGCGCGCGTCGTGATACGGCAGGCTCAGACGAAGCGCGCTGAGCCCGAACCGATTCAACAGATGGCAAAGCCCAACGTGACCGTTGGGATCTGCGTTCCATTGCGGCAGCACGACGACCGCGCGCCGTCCCTTCGCTCCCTTGACGCTCCGGAAGTACAGGCCGTGCACGGTGTTGTTTTCCGGGTGCGGCGTCTGCAGCGGGCTGGGGAACGTCAACGTGCCCGTTGCTCCGCCCGTCTCCGCCGTGAATGTGTAATTCGTGGTCTCTGGCGTGTCGAAGAATTGCTCGCTGTCTGAGAGTGCATGCGAAGCCCAGTCGAGCAGGACGGTTTCAGGCGGGGCGTTCGGCGGGTGCCCATTTGCGTCGATCCAGTCGAGGCCCCATTCGAACGGGCGGACCAGGCGATCTTTTGTGACAGAGGCGAGGCGGTGTTCCCACGCGTGAAAGAACTTTGCAATCATCCGAGACGTCTATACTAGAGCATATGCTCTTTTTCCTGCGGTTGCTCATCAACGCCGCGGCCTTGTGGGTGGCGATCCAGATCGTGCCGGGCGTCGCCTACAACGGATCGATATGGTCGTTGTTCGTCGTTGCGCTGGTGTTCGGCGTGCTCAACGCAAGCGTGCGGCCGCTGCTGAAGCTGTTTACATTCCCGCTGCTCATCCTCACACTCGGGTTGTTCACGTTCGTGATCAACGCGTTCATGCTGATGCTCACCAGCTGGGCCTCGAATCTGCTGAATCTCGGATTTCACGTCGCCGGCTTCGGCTCCGCTTTTCTTGGCGCGCTGGTCGTCACCTTTGTCAGCTTCCTGCTGTCGATGTTCGTGAAGGATCCCGATCGTCCCCGTGCCCGTGTGCATGTGCACGTGGGGGAGATGGGGTCACATACGCCTCGCATCCGAGACTAAGGCGCAGCAGCTCGACGGTTTCGTCGCGTTTTCCCACCAACTGCAGCCCGCACGGCAAGCCATCCCGCGTCGTACCGCACGGCAGTGTGATGGCCGGATGTCCGCTGAGATTAAAAAGCTGCGTTAATCGCAGCATGAGCGGCCGCACGTCTTCCTGAGAAGACCCTAGCGCGATGGTGTTGACGCCGATCGTCGGCGCCGGAATCGGCAACGTCGGCAGCACGAGCGCATCGCACTTCGACAACGCGGCGTCGACTTCTCTGCGCAGCGTCGCCCGGTCCTTCTGCGCCCACGAGTAATCTTCCGTTGCCACACCCCGACCCGATTCCAGCCTCGTACGAACGCCTTCGGAATATCCTTCAGGATGACTTTCGAGGGTCTTTGCGTGAATCGCATACGCCTCAGGGAGGACGATCCACGAGTACGTCAGAGGAATATTGGGCGCATGGGGAATGGATACATCGACGATAGTTGCGCCTGCCGATTGCAGTCGCTCGAGCGCTTCATCGAAGCGCCGGCGCACATCGGTGTCGAGCTTCTCCAGAAAATATCCGCCGAGTCGTCCCAGCCGAACTCCCGAGATCGGCGTGCCTACTTTCGGTGACGCGGGCACATCCTTCAGTACTTCGTACACCGTCCAGGCATCGGTAACAGACCGCGTGAGCGGTCCCACGTGGTCGAGTGACACAGAGAGGGGGAATACGCCGGTTGTCGGAATTTCTCCGGCCGACGGTTTCAGGCCGACCACTCCACATGCGGCCGCCGGAATTCTGATGGAGCCGCCCGTGTCTGTGCCGATCGACGCCCAGCTCATGCCAGCGGCAACCGCGGCCGCCGATCCGCCGCTCGATCCGCCCGGCGATCGCGTGATGTCGTGCGGATTACGTGCGGGTCCGAAGGCCGACTCGTCGTTTGTCACCCCGAGCGCAAATTCATGCAGGTTGGTCTTGCCGACAATGACCGCGCCGGCGTTTCGCAACCGCTCGACAACCGTGGCATCGGCGGCAGCGACGTGTCCAGCCCGCGCGTTCGACGCCGCTGTCGTCGCGGTTCCCTCCACATCGATCAAATCTTTGATTGAGACCGGCAGCCCGTACAGCGGTCCTTCCGCCCGCGGTCCGTTGCGCGCGTCGTCGTCGAGTACCGTGATGAATGCATTGAGCGTCGGATTCAGCTCCGCGATCCTGTCGAGCGCCAGGCGAACCGGCGTCGTGAGACGCCCGTTCGGTGCCAGCAGCTTGTCGAGGGTGGCGCGGAGCGGATCGTCTGCCGGGCGATCGGTGTCGCACACGATCAGATCGAACGGCCCGGCGATCTTGTAAAGCATCCGAGCGGGATCGCCGATGACGACGGTGGCGCGGTCGGCCATGCCGGCCGCGGCGAAACCGATACGAGCGGCCAGTCCGCGATCGGAAAGCTGATTCATAAGAATCAGCATGCCGTCTTGAGGCAGCGCGCGCGCGAGCTGCACCGCGAAGGCATCGCCATTCGAGATCACGAGCACGCGCGTGGCGGCGTCTACAAAAGTGCGCATGACGTCACGATTGTACGCGCACTCACGAAGGCGTTGTAAGCTGTCACGAGATGACTGATCGATCGATGCGACACACGAAGATCATGGCGACGATAGGACCTGCGAGTCGGAGCGAGGCGATTATCGAACAAATGATCCACGCCGGCGTCGATATCTGCCGGCTGAATTTCTCGCACGGCACGCATGACGCACACGCCGAAACGTTTCATCGCATCCGTGCAGCGGCGCTGAGGGCGACCAAAGTCGTGGGCATCCTGCAGGATCTCAGCGGACCTAAAATCCGCACCGGCAAGCTGACGGACGGGAAAGCGATCGAACTGAAGGAAGGTCAGACGATCCGGATCATCGCTGGCGATGGGGATGGCGACGTCGAACACATCTATACGACGTACGCAGAGTTGGTGAACAAGGTTCGTCCTGGCGGACGCCTGCTCATCGACGACGGACGGATCGAGCTCGAAGTGACGAAGACCACCGGCCACGAGATTATCGCGACGGTGATCGAAGGCGGCATGCTCAACGAGCACAAAGGCATCAACGCCCCCGGTGTCGCGTTGACCGCTGCCGCGCTGACCCCGAAAGACATCGACGATCTGCGGTTTGGCGCGAAGCTCGGGGTCGACATGGTGGCGCTGAGTTTTGTGCGCAGCGGCGACGACCTGTGGGATGCGCGCAAGGTGCTCACCGAGGCCGGCGCGCCCGGAACGCCGCTTATCGCGAAGCTCGAACGGCCCGAGGCACTCGAGCATCTCGACGACATTTTGAAAGTGTCGCAAGGCGTCATGGTGGCGCGCGGCGATCTCGGCCTCGAGATGCCGTTGGAAAAAGTTCCGACATCACAAAAAGAAATTACACGCCGTGCCCGCAAAGCCGGCGTGCCGGTGATTGTGGCGACGCAAGTGCTCGAATCGATGCGGACCGAGCCGCGACCGACGCGAGCGGAGGTGAGTGACGCCGCCAACGCGGTCGATGACGGCGTCGACTCCATCATGCTCGCAGGTGAAACGGCTGTCGGCCTGTATCCTGTGAAAACCGTCGAAACGCTCGACGCGGTCATTCGCGAGGCGGAGCGCATCGGGTCGGAGCGCATCACCGGGGTGGATCCGTCCATGGTGCCGCTGGTCGACGTGCCTCGCGCGCCGCACGCGCAGGCGGTGTGCGAGGCGGCGGTGACCCTCGCCGACCATTGTGCGGCTTATGCCATCGTCGCGATTACGCGACTGGGCAACGCTGCGCGCATTCTTTCGGCGCTCCGGCCGCACACACCGGTGTTCGCCGCAACAGAAACCGACGTCATCGCGCGCCATCTGACGATTTACCGCGGTGTGCATCCGCTGACGACCGGTCTCGGGAAGGATGTGGATACCACCGGCGCGTTACTGAAGGAAGAGCTTCGGAGTCGAGGATTGGTGCCGCACGGTTCGATCGTGGTGTTCATCAGCGCCAACACGCGGCTGGAGAGAGCGGATCAGAATTTCGTGAATCTGCAGCGCTTTGATTGACACGAGCTACGTTCGCTCGAGATAGCGCTTCAGCGACGATAAGGCACGCTCCCATCCTGGCGCAATCAGTTCGTAGTACCGCCGCCACCGCTCGCCATCCTCGGACGCCCGCTGTGTGATCTTCACCAACGTGATTTGTGGATTCTGTGTGCGTTGTGGCTCGCAGCTTACCTCGAGGGCCATCGGCCCGATCGGATTGCCGTCGGGCGGCAGCCAGAAAGCGTCGGCCACAAAAAACTCGCGCTCCGCTTTGTAGTCCATCACCGTGCCGTGGAACGTCCCGCCGAGACGGCCGAGCATCTCGTCCTTGAAATCCGTCGGCGCCCATTCGACGGCATAGGGCCCGAGAATGCGCGGGGTCGTGACCGAGCGCGCAGTCTGCCACCACGCCCCGAGCGCACCCGGGTCGAAGAACGCCCACATGACGCGAGCTGGCGTCGCGATAATCGAGATCGAGCTCGTGAAGCTGAGCGGCGTCGGTGCGGATGATGAAGACATCTCAGTAGAGAAGGAACGGCTTCCGCTCTTTTCCGAAGTTGTCGAGGCCGCGCTGCCAACTATCGTAGATCGTACGGGCAGGGTGCCCCGCCTCGATCTGCTGCCGCAGTTCGCTCGAGCCTGCCAGGATGTCGAACGGCAGCTTCTCGTGCTCGTACTCGTAGGGCGGCTGGCGCCACTGAAACGTCGCGGTGCTCTGAGCGCGAATTTCTATCAGGATGGCGACGGCCGACTCCACGGCGAGATATTCATTGCGGTCGAGCACGTGAATCTGACAGCCGCCGCAGGGGTGCTTCGTGTGTTTTTGGAAGGTCGGTTCGAACACGGCGGTGCGGAAATACACGCCGGGGAGCTGGTGTGCGGCGAGCTTGTCGGCAAGGGATTCGGGATCGACCCAAGGCGCGCCGATCAGCTCGAACGGGCGGGTGGTCCCGCGGCCTTCCGACACATTCGTGCCTTCGAAGAGTACGGTTCCGGGATAGACGACGGCGGTTTCCAGCGTCGGCATGTTCGGCGACGGCATCACCCACGGCAGCCCTGTTTCGTCGTAGTGCATCGAGCGCCTCCAGTTGTCCATCGGCACAACCGTCAAATCGGCGCCGATGCCGCAGGCTTCGTTGAAGAAACGCGCGAGCTCGCCGATCGTCATGCCGTGCCGCATCGGAATCGGAAACTGGCCGACAAACGACTCGAACCCCTTCACCAGCATCGGTCCGCCGAGTGCCATCCCTCCAATGGGATTGGGCCGGTCGCACACAATCACGGGCACGCCATGTTTTTTGCCCGCGCGCAGGCAGTTCGCCATGGTGTAGATGAAGGTGTAGATCCTGGATCCGACGTCCTGCAGATCGACAACCATCGCGTCGAGCCCTTTCACCATCTCCGCCGTCGGCTCGCGCGTTTCGCTATACAGCGAGTAGACGGGCACAGCCCGCCGCGCGTCTCGGCTATGGGTGGTCTCGACCATGTTGTCCTGCACGTCCGAGCGGAATCCGTGCTGCGGTCCGAAGATCGCCGACAGCGTCACGTCGCGGCTGATCGCCAAGGTGTCGACGATGTGCTGGTAGCGGGCGTCGACAGACGCCGGATTCGAGACCACGCCGACGCGCTGATTCTTGAGCGCGCCAGAGGCGAGCAGCTTTTCTGATCCGAGCCGCACTTTCACGAGTGCGGTGTCGCCGGGCATGGCTGCCATTATATTTTGGCCATGCGGCGGGCCGCTTTTTTCGTCGCCACCACGTAAAGAAACGGGACGAGCGTCATGACAAAGATCCCCAACCAGCGCGGATCGACGTAAAAGGTGCGGAGGCGGACCGAATCTTCGAGGGTATCGAGCACTAAGAACGCTGTGCCGATCGCACAGAGGCCGTGCGATTCCTGAACGAACACCTTCTGAAGCTGAAACGGCACGCCCGAAGGGCGATAGTGATGAAAGGCTGGAATCATCGCCGGCACCTCGCGTGCCCAGATGAGGAAGCGTTCGCCAAACGTGTTCCTGAGAAACAACTCTTCGCGCGCCGCGATGCGCTCGTGATAAATGAAACTTAAGAGAATGACGATGAACGGCAGATACCATGTCCCCGAGAGTAGCGAGCAGCCGAGCGCGATGAGCGTGTTTGCGAGATACAGCGGGTGGCGCACCATCGAGTATGCGCCGAGCATCGACAGCGAATCGGCCGTCGGCTGTCGCGTACCTCTGGCGGATGTACCGGAAGGCGCGGTGCCGATAACATAGGCGCGGAGAAACAGTCCCGAGAGCGAGACAAGGAAGCACGCGATCTCCCACGAAAACGGCACGGGCGGCCGGTTGTCGAGCACGCTCAGAACAAACAGGGGAAGGAGCACGAGCGGCGCATAGCTGCGCCAGCGGAACAGCGTGTCTCCCATCGTGCTCAATTGTTCGGCAATCGGGCCGTTCTGTCGCGCGTCGATCATGAAGCGGTCACTATCTTAACGGAGGATGGAATGCTGAAGGAGTTCAAAGAATTTGCGCTGCGAGGCAACGTGCTCGATCTCGCGGTCGGTGTGATCATGGGCGCCGCGTTCGGCAAAATCATCACGTCGCTCGTCGACGACATCATCATGCCGCCGGTGGGGCTCCTTATCGGCGGCATGGATTTCAACAATCTGTTCATCGATATTTCCCGCTCGGGTGCCACCACGCTGGCGCAGGCGAAAGCGAGGGGCGCCGCGACGCTGAACTTCGGGTTGTTTCTGAACGCCACCTTCAATTTTTTGATCGTCGCCTTCGCCGTGTTCGTGCTCGTGCGCAACATGAACCGGTTGATGCGCCGGCCATTGCTTCCAGAGGACAAACCGCGAGCCGTGCGGGAATGTCCTTATTGCATGTCGATGATTTCGCCACGCGCGACGCGTTGCGCCCATTGCACGACCACGCTGGAGACCGCGGCCTAAGGGAACGGTCCTTGCTCCTGTAAAGAGGCATGCGAAGCTCTGACCTGAGGAATGTACAGTTAACATACATATTTTTTGCCTTTTTGGGCGGGGGCATGCTGGTGCCCGGCACGGCTGGGGCCCAGCATCGCAAGGCGCCCGCGGCCACGGCGCACGACCCTCATGCTTTGGCGGTGCAGGTTGCGCTCGATCGCGCGGGATTCTCGCCAGGCGAGATCGATGGGCAGGGTGGCGCGAAAACACGTCTCGCACTGTCCGCATTTCAAGCCGCAAACAATTTAGCGTCGAGTGGTACATCCGACGAAGCCACGCTCGCGGCTCTGCGCGTCGCGCCCGAACCGATCATCAGTTACACCATCACCCAACACGACGTTGCGGGACCATTCATCGGATCGATGCCGAAAGACATGATGGCCGCTGCCAAGCTTCCGGGGTTTGGTTACACAACAGCGCTCGAAGCGCTCGCTGAAAA
>JANMJM010000025.1:0-12371 GCA_031371345.1 Vicinamibacteria bacterium | reverse complement strand
CTTGCAGGTGACGTCGTCATCCATGCGGATGAGATAATCGCGCAGCTTGGCGTACAGCGCACGATCGCGCGCGTCGGCACGGGGTGGGAGCTGCGGCTTTTTGCTTCGCCGCATCCACCGCACCATGTACTCGTGACGGCGCTTGCAGCGCGGACACGTATATTCAACCGGCTTGGTTTCGGGGCGCTCGGTAAAAAAGTCCCTCTCGTCCATGAACCCATCATATCCCATCGTCTTTTACATTTCGGGCCACGGATTCGGTCACAGCTCGCGGACGATCGCCGTCATTCAGGCGCTGCTCGAGCGGCGTCCGGATGTCTCGATTGTGGTGAAAACATCGGCTCCCACGCGCCTGTTCGATCGCGCGCTCGGCTCGCGCTACGAATTCATCGAGCTGCAATGCGACACCGGGATGGTTCAGATCGACAGCCTGAATTTGGACGCCGCCGAAAGCCTCCGGCAGGCGAAAGACTTCCATGCGCAGCTGGATCGGAAGGCCGCAGTAGAGGCGGCTTTCCTGCGCGCGCGGGGCGTGCGGCTGGTCGTGGGCGACATCCCGCCGCTCGCCTTCGCTGCGGCGCATGCAGCCCGATTGCCGTCGGTGGTGATCGGCAACTTCACCTGGGATTGGATCTATGACGGGTATCCGGAGCAATCGCCGTTCGACCTTACCGAGTCGATGCGCGCAACCTACAGGAACGCGACGCTCGCCCTGCGGTTGCCCACGTCGGGAGGCTTCGCGGGTCTCGAAGCCATGACGCGTGACATTCCGTTCGTGGCGCGCCGTTCCACACGCGACCCAATCGACGTGCGCCGCGGTTTGGGATTGCCCGAAGACAAGCCGCTGGTCCTGATCTCGTTCGGAGGCTACGGCCTCGCCGGGTTAAACGTTGCGGCGTTGGCAGACGTACGCGACTACGCGGTTGCCACGACGGACTTGCCAGGACGCGACGACGACTCCCGTCCGCTTTTTCAACCCGCGGCTGGATTGCACTACTTGTCGGAGGAAAAGCTGTACGCCAGCGGCTTTCGTTATGAAGATCTTGTGCATGCAGCCGATGTGGTGGCGACCAAGCCGGGCTACGGTATTTTCACTGAAGCGATCGCGAACGACACGGCGCTGCTCTACACATCGCGCGGCCGATTTGTTGAATACGAAGTACTGGTGAACGCGATGCCCCTCTACCTGCGTTCACAGTTCATCGACCGGAAGGATTTATTGGCGGGAAACTGGAAACCGTCGTTGGATCAATTGCTCTCGTCACCGCCGCCGCCGGAAAAGCCAGACCTGAACGGCGCAGGAGTTGCCGCCGACGCGATCCTTTCGCTTCTGTAGATCACGGCGTCACGAAGAGCGCGAAGAGCATGCTCCAGCTTCGGTCGATGCCAGCCGTCAGAACCTGACATGGTGAACCCACGCCGGCGGCACATTCGGCCAGACCCATTCGCGCGCGAATTCGCGCTCGCCCAAGATGCGCTCGATCGCATCGCCGACCCCTTGCAGTCGCCTCCGCTCCGAGCCGGTGCTCACCAACATCTTTGCCGGGCGGATGAAAATATATTGGAAGAACGACAAGATCCCGGTGGGTTTCAACAGCTTCGCGTACGCATCGAGAATGATCCGCACGTCCTCGGAAGAAAAGTTATTCAGCGGCAGGCCCGACACCACGAGATCGAACTGACCTTCTTTTCCGAGCGCCTGCACGGAACCCTCGACGATATGGCAGCGATCAGCAACGGCGCGCAGCTCCGGTTTCTCCTTGAAGGCCGTTCGAAGATGCGCGGCGAACGTCGGGTTCAGCTCGACCATCCACAATTGATCGTCATGCCGCATGCGATCGACGATGCAGCCGGTGACCGCGCCGGTGCCTGGGCCCGCTTCGAGAATGCACTGCGGCCCGGCGCCTTCGCCGACATGGCGGCATAGCGCCATTGCGAGCGCCCGGCCGCTCGGAATGACCGCACCGGTCGTCTCGTAGTTCCGAAGGAATTGCGTGAGGAAGGCTCGGTAATCGCCTATCCGGGTCACTGTCCGTTACGGCAAATCAGGAGCGACCAGATTCGCGGCACGTTCACTTTTTCAATCGACTCTGCGCGCAATCCGGTTTGGGCGAGGAAGGCGGGCAGATCAAAATCCGATTTGAAGCCAAGGTGCACCGTCAGCGGAGCAATCGCGCGTTCGAGCTTCGACAGGATGGGCCCGTCGCTGAGGAAATGGTTCAGGAACACGATCCGCCCGTTCGGGCGACAGACGCGGCACAGCTCGCGCGTGACGGCGATCGGATCGGGCACGCAGCTGATGAAGTACGGCGCGTAGACGATGTCGAATGCATTGTCGGGAAATTTCAGCTCCGTCGCATCCATCTGGATGAGCCGCACGTTGCGAAGGTCGTAACGCGCCACACGCGCGCGGGCGCGCTCGAGCATCAAGTCGGACAGATCGACTGCAGTGACCGCGCATTTGCGCGGATACAACGGCAGGCTCATGCCCGTGCCGACGCCCACCTCGAGAATGTGATGTTCCGGCTTGATCGCCATCCGCCTGATCGCGGCGGCTCGCCCATGATGGAGCGGCAGACCGAAGAACAGATCGTAGACCGACGCCATCTTGCCGTACACACCTTCGACAAACGACGTCTCGAGCGAAATCGCGGACAAGGCACGCGTCGCCGCATCCGTGCCGCCGCCAAATTCGGCGTCGTAATGATTCGGCTCTCGCGGGAACAGCGCCATCGATCCTCCGTCGAGGACTATATATCGAATTACTAAAAACACATCAGGGGTAAGGGGTGAGGGTTAAGGGGCAATTGCCCTTTACCGCCCCTTCTATGTCGTCATTCTTTGATGAGCAAGGTTCCTGCCATCAAAAATAAGGTAAGAGGTGGAAACCATCTCGAGGCCGATGGAGGGGACGTGCTGCCGCACGGCTTCAACGTATGTATGGTGATGACCGAACAAATGCAAGCGAGGTCGCATGGCCGCGAGCACGTCGTTGATCGGTGTTTTGCCAGCGTCGACGGGACGGGCTGGACCGGCCTTGAGCCGCGACGGCAGCAGGAACGGACGCGCGGCCTCATGCGACAGAAAGACCTCGACTCCCGTTAACCGCTTGCAGGCCTCGACTTCTTGCTGCACGAAATGCCGGCGTTTGTCATCTCGCTTGCCCCGAGCGAGCGAAGCGAGTCGAGGGACTGGTAGCTCGACTGCCGGCTTGTCGTACCACGTGGGCGCGAACGTTCCCCCCAGGCCGGCCAGCGTCAGGCCGCCAGGCGCCTGCACAGAGATTCCGTTGGGGATGTAGTGGAGGTTTGGGATCGTCCCGGCGCCGGGAGGTTGCGCCGCGACGAAGTCGAAGTCTTCGTTATTACCCTTAATCCAGTAAAGCGGCCCGCGCGGTCGCGGATACTCTCCGCTTTCGCTTGGGAGGTCGCCTGGACAGACCCAGAACGCCACGTCCGGATGCCGCGCCATGATGCGATCGAGCGCGTCGAAGTCACCGTGCAGATCGCCAACCGCGCCGAAGAGTGAAGTGCCCATGAATCTAAAATCTAAAATCTATAATTTTAAATTTTAGATTTTAAGTCTCATGTTCTATTGCGCGGCGACTCTGCGTCAGCGGGGAGCGGCACCAGCAGATCCTTCTTGTCCCACACGAACTCGTTCTTGTTGTACACCGCCAGCTCGTAGTCCTTACCCATGAAGATCGCCGAGACAGGACACGCTTCTTCGCAGTACCCGCAAAAGATGCAGCGTGTCTTGTGAATCTGATAGGTGACCGCATAACGCGGGCCGGCCATCACGGTACCGTCGTTCTCGGCCGCCTCGAGATAAATCGCATCGGCGGGGCACGCAACGGCGCACAGGCCGCACGCGACGCATTTCTCCAGTCCGGCTTCGTCGCGCATCAACACCTGCTTGCCGCGCCACTTCGGAAACATCGGCACTTTCTGATCTGGGTAATTCACGGTGACGTTCGGCTTGAACATGTGCCGAAATGTCGTCGCAAAGCCGATAAGAAATGCGCGGGTGTGCCCGATGAGATCCTTCACCATGCTCCTGATATTGTATGTGAAAATGGCTTCTCGAAGCTGGAAGCTGACAGCTGAAAGCTCTTATGGGCGAGCCTAGATTTCTATCGGCCGAGCAGGTGTTGCTGACGACGCTCGTCATCAAGATCACGATTGTGGCGGCGGTCGCCACCATCCTCGTCCGCTATCGCCGCTTCCGCCACATCCTGATCTCAGAGCGCCGCGCGTGGCCCGAGCGCCTCACGTTTGCACTGAGCGTCGGCATTCCGCTTACGGCCGGCGTCATCGCGCGTTTGCTACTTGGCTACAAAGCCGCCGACCTCACCCTCGAAGGCTCGTTTCTCGCCGGCCTGATCGCCGGCCCGTATGCCGGCGCGCTTGTCGGCCTGATGGTCGCGACACCGGCGCTGATTGCGGGTGAATTCATCGCGCTGTTCTTCGCCGTCGGATGCGGATTTGCCGGCGGCGGTTTGCGAGAAGCCTGTCCCAAGGAAGAAATCTGGCACTTCTCCCCCTTCGTTTTCACCAAGCTGCACCGACACGTGTGGCGGATGCTGAAATCGGCTCAAGTCGACTGGTCGGTGATTCTGATTCTGGCGCCGGTCGCGCTCGAATTACTGCGGCAAGCGCTCGGCTGGCAATACACCGAGGCTCGCCTCTTCTACCTACATCCGACCGCGGCGACGATGATCGCTCAGTCGGCGCTCGTGCTGTTGACGACCGTGCTCTGCGTGGCGACGCCGATCAAAATTTGGAACAATGCGCGCATCGAGCATCGACTGGAGGAGCAGGAAAAACTGCTCATGACGGCGCGTATGGAGGCACTGGCGAGTCAGATCAACCCCCATTTCCTTTTCAATACGCTGACCTCAATCTCGTCGCTGATTCGATCCAACCCGGAAACGGCGCGTACGGTCATCGTAAAACTGTCGGTGCTGCTCCGCCGCCTGCTTCGGAGCCGCGATCAGTTCGTCACGCTGCGCGAGGAGCTCGAATCGATCGACGAGTATCTCGACATCGAGATGATTCGATTCGGTCCGCAACTGAAAGTCGAAAAGCAAATTGCGCCCGACACGCTCAGCGTGATCGTGCCCAGCATGATTCTGCAACCGCTGGTCGAGAATTCCATCAAGCACGGATTCTCGCGCAAGGTCGGCGGCGGCCGCATCATCATTCGCTCGGTGCGCAGCAACGCGCACGCCATCATCGAAGTGGAAGACGACGGTCTCGGCATGACCGAGGAACGCATGAACACGGCGTTGAGCGACGGCATCGGCCTCAGCAACGTGAACGAGCGCCTCGGCGTGATTTATGGCGCGGGTTATCGCGTCCGCATCAGCAGCGTGTCGGGACTCGGCACCATCATCAGGCTGGAGATTCCGGATATGATTTCGGCCGAACGGATAACGGCGTAGTCAGCTTTCAGCTCCCAGCTACGAGCTCCGAGCTGCCAGCTCCGAGCTCAACTGGAAGCTGGAAGCTGGAAGCTGGAAGCTGGAAGCAGAATGTCACTAACAGCCGTCGTGGTCGATGACGAGCAACTGGCGCGCGAAGAGCTGTGTTACATGCTCGAGAAAATGGGCGATGTCGAAGTGCTCGCGCAGGCGGGCAACGGGCTCGAGGCCGTCGGCATCGTGGAACGCTTCGCCCCCGACGTCGTATTTCTTGATGTGCAGATGCCGGGCTTGAGCGGCTTCGAGGTGGCTCATCGCCTCATCCAAAGCGGCACGTCTCCGAACATTATTTTCGTCACCGCCTTCGACAAGCACGCCATCGAAGCCTTCGAAGTGAACGCGGTCGACTACCTGCTGAAGCCGGTGGATGGCGCGCGACTCGAGCAGGCACTGGAAAAGGCCCGTAAACGGCTGACGGTCCTGAAGGACGTCCCACTGAACGACCAGGTGGAGCGCATCGTCCAGCTGATGGCCGAGCGGCAGAGCAAGCGCGAGCAGGTGGCGGTGAAGGTGGGTGACCGGTTTTTGCTCGTTCAGGCCGAGGAGATTATCTATGCCTCACTTACCGACGACTCGATTAACATAGTAACTAGCCAGCTGGCCGGGACGTCTAATTTCAGGACGCTGGACGAGTTGCAATCGCGGCTCGACCCCAGCATTTTCTGGCGCGTCCATCGGTCGCATCTGGTTAACATCAATAAAGTCAAGGAGATAGTCCCCTGGTTCAGCAGGAATTACATCCTCAGGATGAAGGACGCGAAGGCGACGGAGATACCGGTCAGCCGCGCTCAGACCAAGCGGCTTCGGGAGTATCTGCGCCTGTAGAGTCCCTCCGGATGGGCATGGAGCCTGCCTTGGCCGGCGACGGCCTGTCCGGGCCGGCCCCGGTCGGGCCCCCAATTATCGTCGTCTCGGCCCCGGCAGACGCCGAAGCGCGGTCGCGGACGGCCGAGCGGCTCGCGCTCGTTCGCGACGAGCTGATTGCCTGGTTCAAAACCCTGGCCTCGGCGGCCGTCTACGCGACGCTCATCGTCACGTTCGGTTTTCAGGTCGCGCGCGTCGAAGGCATGAGTATGGCGCCGACGCTCGAGGATCAGGATCGACTGATCGTCAACAAGCTGGCCTATCGCATTGGCGAGCCGCATCACGGCGACATCGTGATGCTCTACTACCCCATCGATCCGAATAAGTCGTTCGTGAAACGTGTGATCGCGGAGGAAGGCGACACCGTGCGCATCGTTGACGGCCATGTGTATGTCAACGAGGCGCCGATGAAAGACGACTTCGTGCCGGAAGAATACCGCGCGCACGACGACTGGGGGCCGCAGGTGGTTCCCGAGGGCTACTACTTCGTGATGGGCGATCATCGGAATAACAGTTCCGACAGCCGTCATTGGGGTTTTGTGCCCAAGCGTTACATCATCGGGAAGGTGCAGATTCGCTGGTGGCCTATTCCCACTGCGCGCGTGTTCTAAAATCGATCGGCGATTGAGCGATAGGTGATTGGGCGATTGGTTGCCACAGCTCGATAGGCCATTCAATTTTCCTATCGCCCAATCGCCCCCAATCGCCCAATCACCTATCACCCAATCGCCAAATGACCGAGGCTTCCCGTTACACCGAGGTCCGAACCGTCCTCGTCCGCACCTTCTTCCTGAATCTCGGCGTCGCGATCATCAAGATTCTCCTCGGCCACGCCACCGGCACGATCAGCATGTTGTCGGATGGCTACCACTCGCTGACAGACGGCGCCTCGAACATCGCGGCGATCATCGGCCTGCGCGTTGCGCGTAAACCGCCCGACGCGAATCATCCATACGGACATCGGAAATTCGAAACGCTGGCGGCCGGCACCATCGCGTTGTTCCTCGCCATCATCATGGTGGAGGTTGGACAGGCCGCCTACGATCGCTTCCGGTCTGGGAGCGCGGCCCACGTCAGCCTGCTCAGCTTCGTCGTCATGATCGTCACGCTCGCGGTCAACGTCGCGGTCGTCCGCTACGAGCGGCGAGCAGGCCACCGGCTGTCGAGTGAGATGCTGCTCGCCGACGCGCGTCATACCCAAAGTGACGTACTGACGTCCTGCGCCGTCATCGCCGCCCTCGCGGCCACGGCGCTGGGTTATCCGATGCTCGATCCGGTCGCGGCGCTCGTCATCGTCGGGTTCATCGGATACGCGGGCTTCGACATCGCGCGCGATGCCGCACGGGTGCTGTCGGATCAGCGGGTGATTTCAGAAGACGACGTGCGCGCGGTCGTCCAGAGCGTGCCCCGTGTTCTCGGCAGCCATCACATCCGATCGCGCGGAACTCCCGATCACGTGTTTCTGGATCTTCACATCTGGATGGACGGCGCCATGCCGCTCACCGACGCGCACGCCATCTCGCACACGGTGAAAGATCTATTGATGGAACGCTACCCGCAGATCGCGGATGCGATCATTCATATCGAGCCGCCGCCGAAGGAAGGGTCGAAGGGCGAGGGGTAAGGATCCTTACCCCTTACCCCTTACCCCTTACTGAGCCCGTCCGCGTGTCGCCGCAGGGGGCGCCGCGTACCAATCCGGCGTGCGTACTTCGATCCCCGGCGTGTCCTTCAGCGCTGCCGTGAATTCCTGCGCGTTCGCCGCCTGGTTGTAGTGATACGGATAGACGATCTTCGGCGCGAACGCCTTCACGCAATCGGCCGCCTCGGCCGGCGTCATCGTATACGGCAGATTCATCGGCACGAACGCCACGTCAATGTTCTTCAACGCCTTCATCTCGGGGACGCATTCGGTATCACCCGCGATGTAGAGGCGCTTGCCGCCGATGGTCAACACATAGCCGTTGCCGCGCCCTTTGTCGTGAAACAACTGTCCCGCGGCTGGACCGCGCACGAGGTTGTACATCGGGACCGCTTCAATCGTGATGCCGTAATCGGTGCGGGTCTGGCCGTTGCCGATGACGGTGATGTTCGGCACCGTGGCGCCCAGCGCCTTGGCCACGGCAGCCGGCGCAATGACGCGCGCTTCAGGCTTGCGGAATTGATTGATCGCTTTCGCGTCCATGTGGTCGCCGTGGATGTCTGTGACGAGGACGATATCGGCCATCACTGCCTGTGCGTTGTTATTGGATGAAACCGGATCGACCTGAATGAACCGGTTGTTGTGCTCGATCTGAAAGCTCGCATGTTTGATCGGCGTGATGCGGATATTTCCGCCAGTTGCCGGAATCACGCTCGGCGCCGGACCGGTTGAAGCCGGCGGTTGCCCCTGGCCAAACATCAGCGCCGATGTCGCAAATAGCGCAATAAGTGCAAGAACCTTCCTCATGAACATCCTCCCGACTTATGTGAGCTTCACTTACCCCTTACCCTTACCCCTTGCCCCTTCCCCCTTCCCCCTTTCGGACATAGTGCCCCGACCGCCCGCCCTTTTTTTCGACGACCACGATCTCTCCGATCACCATCGTCTTGTCGAGCGCTTTCAGCATGTCGTAAATGGTGAGCGCCGCCACGGCGACGGCCGTGAGGGCTTCCATTTCTACACCCGTGTGTCCCGACGTCCGCACACGCGACTCGATGGCGTATCCGTTCTTCTCCCGCTTGATATCGACATCGACCAGCGTGAGCGCCAGAGGGTGACATAACGGAATCAGCTCCGACGTGCGTTTGGCTGCGAGAATGCCGGCTAGCCGCGCTGTCTGCAGCGGGTCACCTTTCTTCACCTTGCCTGCACGAATGGCGCGCAAGGCCGCCGGTCCGACCGAGATCCTGCCGCGCGCGACGGCTTCTCGTTCGGTGATCGCTTTCCCGCCGACATCGACCATGCGAACACGGCCCGACGTATCGACGTGTGAGAGTTGTCCCTTCCGCACCTTCCGCACTTTCCGCACCTCCCGCACCTCCCGCACCTCCCGCACCTAGTCTTCATCCTCCTGTGCAAGATAGAACGACAGCGACTCCAACGACACCGTCAGGTCGACGCTCTTCAACTTCACATCTCCTGGCGCTCGAAGCGTGCCGGGAGAAAAATTCAAAATCGCTTTGATGCCGGCCGCCACGACCTGATTGACGACATGCTGCGCCGAGTCGGCGGGCACGGCGATCACCGCGATGGCAATCTTTTCTCGAGCGGCGATTTTCCGCAGCTCTTTGATGTCGAAGATCGGCACGCCACCCCGCGATTGCTGGCCGACTTTCGCGCTCAGGGTGTCGAACAGCGCGACGATCTGAAACCCCTCCTGGCGAAACCCTGGATAGTCTGCCAGCGCGAGACCCAGATTGCCCGCGCCAAGAATCGCGACCTTCAGCCGCCGCTCGAGCCCGAGAATCTGGCGCAGATGCCGCTTCAAATCCTTCACGTAGTAGCCGACACCGCGGACGCCGAACTCGCCGAAATAGGCGAGGTCCTTACGAATCTGCGCGGCGTTCAGGTGGAACTGCTGCGCAAGCGTCTGCGACGACACCGTCTTCACGTCGGCGGCATCCAGTGCATTGAGGCACCGGAGATACACCGAGAGGCGATTGGTGGTGAGCTCCGACACCGGATCGCTGAGCTGTTTTCGCTTGATCGGCAATTTCACAAGCGATTTTAGCTTACGCCGGGTAGCGCTACGGTAAACTTCCCGGCCAATGCCGCAACCTGGGAGCTTTCAACCCTACGTCCCGCATTCGGAAGCGCCGAAGGAATTCACGCTACGGGCAGTGGCGCTCGGCGTGTTTCTCGGCCTCATCTTCGCGGCCTCGTCTGTCTACCTCGCGCTTCGCGCGGGACTCACGGTGAGCGCCTCGATTCCCATCGCTGTGCTCGCCATTTCGGTGCTGAAAAGGCTGGGCGGCTCGACCATCCTCGAAAACAACATCGTCCAGACCATCGGCTCGGCTGGCGAATCGGTGGCCGCCGGCGTCGTGTTCACCATTCCGGCGCTGATTTTTTTGACGCCGGAAGGGCCCGCCTACTTTAACTACTACCAGATTACGATGCTGGCGCTGGCGGGCGGGATTCTTGGCGTGTTGATGATGGTACCGCTTCGCCGCGCGCTCATCGTGAAAGAGCATGGCGTGCTTCCCTATCCCGAGGGGACGGCGTGCGCAGAGGTGCTGCTCGCGGGCGAACGCGGAGGCGCGCTGGCCAGGATGGTCTTTGCCGGTGTCGGTATCGGGGCGCTGTGGAAGTCGCTGTCGTGGGTCTTCAATGTGTTTCTCACCAACGTGCGATACAGCACGCCGCGCACCAGCCAGTTTCCGAACGCCACGGTCGATCTTGATGTGTCGCCCGAGTATCTCGGCGTTGGCTATGTCATCGGTCCGCGCATCGCCGGAGAAATGTTTGCCGGTGGCGTGCTGTCGTGGCTCGTGCTGGCGCCGCTGATGTCAATTCTCGGCTCGTATATCACCGTGCCGTTTCCTCCCATCAGCCCCAGCCTCGCGCTGAATCCCGCGACGGGACGACCCTTCCTGATCTCTGAAATGAACGCGGATGAGATCTGGAGCGCCTACACGCGTTACATTGGTGCGGGTGCCGTGCTTGCGGCCGGATTGATTTCGCTTGCCCGTGCGCTGCCGACGATTGTGTCGTCGGCGATCGATGGTCTGCGCCAAATGAGCGCCGGCGCAACGGCAAGCCAACTGAGAACCGAGCGCGACATCCCTATTACGTTCGTCCTGGGCGGCTCTCTCGCGCTCGCGGCATTTCTCGTGCTGGCCCCAGGGATGCCCACTCAAGGGAATGTGCTCGCCGCGGTGCTCATTGTCCTGTTCGGCTTTTTCTTCGTCACCGTGTCGGCGCGCATCACGGGACTCATCGGATCATCGTCTAATCCGGTGTCCGGCATGACGATCGCGGCGCTCATTCTTACCTGCCTCATCTTCGTCGGCGCGGGCTGGACTGGCAGCTACTACGCACCCATCGCGCTGTGTGTCGGCGCCGTGGTGTGCATCGCCGCCTGTAACGGCGGTGCCACCTCTCAAGATCTCAAAACCGGCTACATCGTCGGGGCGACGCCGATGTACCAGCAGATTGGTCTACTGATTGGTGTGATTGCGTCGGCACTCGTCATCGGCATCACCACGCTCTACCTTCACCGCGTGTTTGGCATCGGGTCACGAGAAATCGCGGCGCCGCAAGCGACGCTGATGGCGACCATCATCCGCGGCCTGCTCAGCCACAACCTCCCGTGGGGGCTCGTGCTCGCCGGCGTGTTCCTCGCGGTCACGCTGGAGCTGTGCGGCGTGCATTCGCTGTCATTTGCCGTCGGCGCGTACCTGCCCATAGCCACGACGGCGCCGATTATGGCCGGCGGCGGCGTCCGCTGGTTCGTACAGAAGCGAGCGGGAGCCGACAACGAGTCGGATGTGGGCGCCGGCACCTTGTTTAGTTCGGGATTAATCGCTGGCGGGTCGCTTGTCGGCATCCTGTATGCGGTTCTGGTCGGTACGGGTAAAATTGAAGTATTCCAGGCCATCGGCCATGCCGATGCGCTGCGATTCTTGCACGAGGGCGTGAGCGGGCTCATCGCGACGGCGCTGCTGTTTCTCGCTCTGTCGATCATCCTGGCGAGGGCGGGGCAAAAACAGCTCAGGTGAATATGGTGAAATGGCGGGCCGGCATCTTCGCAGCGGTTCTCGCGCTCCTCGTGTCGAGCGCCGGGTCGATCTCTGCGCAGGCGGTCCACCCGCGCCGCGCCGCCACGGCGTCGGCGTTGCTCACGGTTCCGGGGTTGTTTCTGGGACAGCCGGTTGTCGTCCGCGGCACGCTCACGACAAAGGACCAACCGGTGCTCGTCTCGCCCACCGCCGACCGCGCGATCCCGCTGATTTTCACAGGACCGTCGCCGCCGGATGGCCCCGTCGAAGTTCGCGCAAGCTTCTGGGACCTCGGGCGTTTGCAACGCGACGATCCGCGCAT
>JANMJM010000021.1:0-4301 GCA_031371345.1 Vicinamibacteria bacterium | reverse complement strand
GAACGAAATGCAGGATCGCGATGGCCTGGAGAATGAGGCCCCAGCGATAGATGAAGCCGATCATCTCCATAGATAAGATCTCAGTTTTGACGCAGTGACGCGGAGACGCAGCGAAAAAAAGGGCGGCGGTTTTTCAACCGCCGCCCCCAACTCTCCAGTTTCCAGTTTCCAGTTTCCAGTTACACCAGGAAGCTCATCTTCTCTTCCGCCGTCGGGAATTCCTTGCCGAGCGGCGTCTTCAGGAGTTCTTCCGAGATCGTCAGATAGACGTCACCAATTCCGTTATGGGTCTTGGTGTGCTGTCCGCCCTTGATGCCGCCGCCCGCGACGAGCATCGCCAAGCCGTTGCACTTGTGCGGGTTGGCTTCCGCGTGCTCGTGAACGTACACGCATGCGGTGTTGTCGAGCAGGTTGCCATCGCCTTCGGGAATCGACTTCAGTCCGTGAAGCATGTAGGCGAACTCCTCCACGTGCCAGCGCGTGATGTCGCGCATGATGCGCTGCTGCTGCGGCGAGCCGGCGTTGGTGTGGGTGTAGTCGTGATGCCGGTTGTCGGCGTGCCCGAGCCACGGGAACCTGGTCAGGCTCTGGCACTTCGTCAACATGTACGCCGCGATTCGCGTCTGGCCCGATGCGAACGCGTGAATGACGAGGTCTGACTGAATCTTCGCGATTCGCGGATAGTCGGTCAGGTCGCTGATATCTTCCGGCTCCTTCACGTTTTTGCCGTAGTCGGGCGGCAGGCTCGCGATGGCCCGCTCGAGGTCGCGCACCGAGGTCAGGTGCTGATCGAGCCGCTGCCGGTCGGCCGAGCCGAGCGCTGGCTGCAGCGAGTGCACGTCTTCGGTGACCAGGTCGAGCACGCTCTTCTTGCGATTGACCCAGCTCTGATCCTTCACGCCAAACAGGCGATCGAACAGATTGTGCGGAATCATCTCGGGCGGCAGCGCGCGCTCGTAACCCGCCCATGTCATGTTTCGATGGACGTTCTCTCCATGCGACTCCTGAGCGACGCCAACCTGAAGCGATCGGAACCGCGACTTGGTGCCGATCTTCGCGGCGAGAATCTGATCGATCGACGCACCAGCCGCTCCGCGGCCGGTGTAGGCGGTGCCGGTCATCAGCCCGCAGAGCGCGCTGAAGTGGCCGTTCCCCTGACCATCGAGCCTGGCGGCGACGTTGTCGATGCCGCTCAGCACGTGGACGTAATCGCGGACCGGTGCGAGGGGCTCGAGACAGGGCGTCAACTCGTACTCGGTGCCGGTCTCACGCGGAATCCAGTAGCGCTCAGGAATTCCGTTGCCGTTCCACCACAGCAGGAACCGCTTGTCGATGGCTTTGCCGGTGGCGCCGGCCGCGTAGGCGGTGCCATTGAAGTTGAACATCGCCGCAAGCGGCGGAAGCCCAACCTGCACGAGCGCGCCAGTTGCACTGACGCCCTTCAGGAATTTACGTCTGCTGAGCTGCATCACCCTACCTCCGTAGGAACTCTGGCGACTGCACGAGCGCGGTCATCAGAGCCTTGAATCGGAACCCGGAGTCCTTGAACTTTCCAAATAGCTGATCGATCGCCGGCTCGTCGGCGCTGGTTTCAAGCCGGCCGTACGAATAGCGGAACATCTGCCGCACGATGCATTTCTGACAAATCGGACTCTCGGCCAAGATCGTGCCGAGCTGCTTGGCATCGGTGAACGTTGAGTTGGGAAGCCCGGCGATCTCACCCTGCGTGTTGATCGGAAGCTTCACCTGTCTTCCGCCGCGGCTGCCACCTGCGCCGCGCCCGGGAAGAGCCACCGACTCCTGATCGCGCCAGCGCCCGATCGCGTCGAAGTTCTCCAGGCCAAAGCCGATCGGATCCATCAAGCGATGGCAAGACGCGCAGGTCGGATTGGAGACGTGCTCGGTCATCAGCTCGCGACGCGTGTGCACCGCGCCTTCCACCGGATCCGGCAACGTCGTGTTCACGCCCGGCGGCGGCGGTGGAATGTGCTGGCAGAGTAAGCGCTCGCGGATGAAAATGCCGCGCGCCGTCGGCGACGTGCTGATTGGTCCCGCGGTCGACGCGAGGAACGATCCTTGGCCGAGGATACCGGCACGGCGCACATCGCCCGGGAACTCGACACGGTCGAACTCGCCTTTCGGCGCCGGCACGCCGTACACGGCTGCTAAATCGTCGGTAAGGAAGCTGTACTGCGCCGTCAGCGCCGTCATGAAATTCTTATCGCTCCACACGAGATCGTGCAGCAGGCTCTTGGTCTCTTCGGCCATCGCCACTCCGAGCTCCGGCGTGAACTCGTTATAGCCTCTGCCCTTCACCGCGTTGATGACGCGATCGAATCGCAGCCACTCGTCGAAGAACTCATCCAGCGCCTGACGTCCTTTCGGATCGGCCAGCATGCGGCGCGCGGCGGCTTCGCGGCCCTCCGGCGTGCGCAACTCGCCTCGCGCGGCGGCGCCGAACAGCGTGGCGTCGGGCATCGTGTTCCACAACGTGTACGACAGCCGGCTTGCGATGTCGTAGTCGGTCGATTTGCCGTCTGGACCGGATTCGACGTGGAACAGGAAATTCGGCGACTGCAGCATCGCCTCGACGACCACGCGGGCGCCTTCGAAAAACTTCCGGCTCGCCTTTGCCTGCGTCGCGAACACGGTCGCGTAGCGCTGAACTTCGTCTTCGCGAAGCGGGCGCCGGAACGCGCGCAGGCCGAACTTCCTGATGAACTCGTCGCGGCACTTGTCA
The DNA here is from genome assembly GCA_031371345.1 of Vicinamibacteria bacterium. Classification (GTDB taxonomy): domain Bacteria; phylum Acidobacteriota; class Vicinamibacteria; order Vicinamibacterales; family JAMQPK01; genus JAMQPK01. Next base: position 1,561 of record JANMJM010000021.1, on the reverse strand, counting down.
TCGGCTGCCGATGACGGTTTGCAGGGAATGAGTCCATTGATGTCACCCACGCGGAACGCGTTGGTCGCCAGCTTCTCGGCCGACGTGCTGTAGGTTTCGACAAGCAGCGGCGGCATGCCCTGCGCCGTCAGTTGATTCTTGAAGCCGTCGACGTAATCCTCGGGCGGGAACCGCAGCGCCGGGCGGCTGAAATCGTTGAGCAAATCGCGCACCGTGTTGTCGTACTGCGCGTGCGTCATGCGCCTGACGAGCTCGACCGGACCCGCCTCGCCCATGTCGCCCAGGCTCTTGGTCATCAACGCCAGCTTGCCGTCGGGCGTCGAGGCCAGAAACTGCACCCACTGCGTGAGGATCTTTTCCTCGTCGGAGCCCGGATGGATGCGCTCGCCGCCAGTGTGACGAATGACATTGGTCGGCTTGGCGAGCAGCAGCGACTTCGACGCATCGGCGCGATTCACCAGCGGCGCGAGCGAGAGGCCAAACGCCTGAATCTGCGCAGGTGTGGCGCCCTTATCGGGGAAGTGCAGCCGCGTCGCTGATGCGACGCCGTCCGACGCGTGACAGCCGGAGCAACGGGCTTCTTGCAAGACCGGGAAAACCTTATCGGAAAACAATGCCGGAGTCGGCGCAGACGTCTGCGCATGCGTGCCCGTCGACACGACCACGAGCCCGACAACCGTCAGCGAGAGCAGCGGACCGACGACACGAACGTTCATTCTTCTTCGACCTCTTTAGCCCCTTGCAGAGGCGCCCCGCGCGGCGCAGGACGCTTGGCCCACGACACGAATGTTTTTGGATTCGCCGTGCGATAGGCGGCCACAGCGTCCGGCGTCACTTTCGTTTCCGTCAGGTACAGATTCTTCAGGTTCGGCAATTTCGACAGCTGCTGTAGTGCCTGGTTTGTCACCGGTGTGTACGACAAGTCGATCATCGTCAGCGTCGGAATTTCCGCGAGCACCGCTGCCGCCGAATCGTCCAGCGTTTCGCAGGCAAAGAGATTCAGCCGCTCGAGCGGAAGGCCGGCGAGCACCTTCAGGCCGGCAGGCGTCAGCTTCGCGCCACTCACGTTCAGCCGCTTCAGGTTCTTCAGCGCCGCCAACTTGGCGAGACCCAAATCGGTAATCTGCAGCCCGCCGGTCAACCGGCAATTGCCGCCGCCGGCTGCGGCCGGCTTGCCTCCGCGCCCGAGGCCGATGCCCACGCCGAGGTCGAGCTCTTCGAGACCAGACAACAGCGAAATGGTTTCGAGATCGAGGTCGGTGATCCGCGGGGTCCAGCAGGCGCCCGCGTTGCGGCGCTGCACGCCGTTGAGGCTCAGCCGCTTCAGCTTGGGCAGCAACTTCAGGAAATTGAGGTTCAGCCCCGTAATCATGTCGCCGCCGAGCTTCAGCTCTTCGAGCTCGCTCAACGCCGGGAGGTTTTCGAGACCGACATCGCCGAGCATCGTGTAGCTGAGATCGAGCGATCGCAGGCCAGTCATCTCGCCGACGTAGGGCATGCCCGCATCGGTAATGTCGACGCCGCGCACCTTCAGCTTGCGAAGCGCCGAGTTGCCGCGCAG
>JANMJM010000016.1:0-2445 GCA_031371345.1 Vicinamibacteria bacterium | reverse complement strand
ATACATCCTCTTTAGTTCGTTAGTTTTCGCTCAGTCGCCTCAGACTCCCCAGGCTCCCCTCGCGCCCGTCACCGGACCCTTAACCCTCGACGCCGCGTTCGAGCGCGCGCTGAACGGGAATCCGACCATCGCCGCGGCGAGATACCGCCATGCGATCGATCTCGCGAACGTCTCTGTCGCCGGAGAACGGCCCAACCCCGAAGCGCACGTCGAAGTCGAAAAGGAAACGCCGAAACAGTCCTTCGGTCTTGCCGTACCGCTCGAACTCGGAGGAAAACGCAGCCGCCGCATCGCCGTCGCGCAAGCCACGCTGGAAGTTGGCCAGGCCGAGCTCGCGCGAACGATCGTGGAGATTCGCACGCAGGTGCGGCGCGCATATTTCACGCGGTTAGTTGCGGAAGCGCGGCTCGCGCTGCTCGATGATTTGCGTTTGCTCGCTTCGCGCGCGAGAGACGCGGCACAAGCGAGGTTCGACGTAGGCAGCGCGCCTCAACTGGAACTGCTGCAAGCGCGGCTCGCGCTGGCGCAAGCCGAAAACGAGGCGACGGCCGCGCAGGCGACGTCGCTCGCCACGAAAATCGCGTTGAATGCGCTGCTCGGCCTCCCGCCCGAGGCATCCGTCACGCTTGCAACCGAGCTCGATTACGCGACGGTGCTGGCACCGGCGCTCGCGCTCGACCGCGCACAGAAAGCGAACACCGAGTTAGCCGTGCTCGAACGTCAGATTGCGGAGCAGCAGGCCCGGATCGCACTGGCGCGCGCGCTTCGCAGGCCCGACATCACACCCGACTTCACGCTCGTGCGAGATTCACAACCGGAGTTCATGTATGGATGGCGCGCCGCGGCCGCTGTGGCCATCCCAATTTTCACGAGCCATCGCGCCCAGCTTCAAGTTGAACAATCGACGCTCGCACAACTGAACGCGCAACGATACGCGCTGCAGGCGCGCATCGCCGGCGAAGTGTCCGCTGCGTCGACCATCGCCGAGGGGCAACGCCTTGCGTACCTCCGCTACCGCGATGAAATTTTGCCTCTAGCCGTTCAGGTCGAAGGCATGGCCGAGGATTCCTATCGGCTCGGCCAGACCGGCATCACCGCGCTGTTGCAATCACTACAGGCGACGCGAGACATGCGGCTGCGCTCGCTCCAAACCGCACAGGACTTTCAAGACGCGCTGAGCGAGCTCGAGCGTGTGATCGGGGCCCCTCTCCCATGACGTCTTCTTTTCGACTGCTGAGTTCGGCGTTGGTGATTGGCGTGTTGGGATCGCTCGGTTGCGGACACACGGCCACCGAAGAAGTCGCTACCGAAACAGTGGTGCCCGTGACCACTGCGGCGGCACAAACGGGCAGCATTCGCGCCGTGATTCATGCCACGGGCGATATCAACCCGGCAGCCGGCGCCGACATGGTCGTGGTCGCGCCCGAGCCCGCACGCATCGTGGAAATTACCAAGGCGGAAGGCGACCGTGTGCGCCGCGGCGAGGTGCTTGTCCGTTTTGAAATTCCGACGCTGAACGCCGAGGCGATCTCACGGGGAGCTGAAACGACGGCCGCGGAAGCGCGACTCAGGATCGGGCGGGAAAACCTGTCGCGCATGCAGGATCTCTTCAAGCGCGGCGTCGCCGCTCGAAAGGAAGTTGAAGACGCGGAGAAGGAAGTGGCCGATGGGCAGGCGGCGGTCCAGCAGGCGCAAGCCGCGCGTGGCTCGGCGCAAACACTTGCGGCACGGCAGACCGTCGTCGCGACGTTCAACGGCGTCGTCGGCAAACGATTTCACAATCCAGGCGATCAGGTCGAAGCCGCGGCCAGCGATCCGGTGTTGCGGGTGATCGATCCGGCGCGGCTTCAAGTCGATGCTTCGGTGTCCATCCCCGACCTTCCTCGCGTCGTCGTTGGCGCGACAGGCCGGGTGATGACGGCGATCGATGTGCCTCCTTTAGCCGTGAAAGTAGCGGCGCGTCCGTCGGTCGTCGAACCCGGTACGGCTGCGGCGCCTGTGCGGCTGACATTCCTCACGGCCCACAACCTCGCCGTCGGAACACCGGTTCAAGTGGAGATCGACGCCGAGGAACATACGAACGTCGTCCTCGTTCCTGCCGAGGCCATCGTCCGTGAAGGCGAAGAAACGGCCGTGTTCGTCGCCGCTGGCAAGAAAGCGCAGCGCCGTGCGGTCGTGCTTGGGATCGTCGACTCCACGCACGCCGAGATTAAAGAAGGTGTCAAAGCGGGCGAACAGGTGATCGTTCACGGTCAGGCGGGATTGCCTGACGGCGCCGACATCACGCCGGAAAAACCGGGCAAATGAGCGTCGCCGCCACTTCGCTCCGTCACTCGCGGGCGGCGGCTCTGCTCGCCGCAGCGCTCGTCGTCGCGGGTGCTTTTGCCGCGTATTCGCTGCCGAGCAGCATCTATCCCCCTCTGCAATTTCCGCGCATTGTCATCA
>JANMJM010000328.1:0-15815 GCA_031371345.1 Vicinamibacteria bacterium | reverse complement strand
ACGCCGTTCGACTGGTAAACGTCGCCGATCGTCACTGTCGCCATGCCACCCTTCTCATCAGTGAGGATGAGATTCTTACCCTTCATTGATGCCCAGAGTTTGCCGCCGGCCACGGTTGTGATCTCCGCCTTCCCGTGTCCGTCCTTAATCATCTTCGCGACAGCCATCGAGTCCCACTTGCCCGGAACGACATGATAGGTCAGCACTTTGGTGAGCGTGGCCTTGCTCTCGGGCTTGAGCAGCTGTTCAACCGTCCCTTTGGGCAGCTTCTCGAACGCCTTATTGGTTGGGGCGAACACTGTAAACGGCCCGGTACCGCTGAGCGTGTCGACGAGGCCCGCAGCCTTGACGGCAGCAACCAGCGTTGTGTGATCCTTCGAGTTCATGGCGTTTTCGACGATGGTCTTGGTCGGGAACATCTCGGCGCCGCCCACCATCTTCGTGCCGTTCATCTTCATCCCTTGCGCACCGACAAGCGCGCCGGTCGCGAGCACGCACATCGCAAGCATTGCTTTCATGTTTCTCTTCGTCCGCATCGCTCCTCCAAACATTCATCCTCGGCGGGCCGCATCATGCGTCAGCCGCCACACTAGGTCCTACGGGACCCTGGTGAGTTTGGATTGGTGGGAGCGGAGAGGTTACAGCAGGCCGACCAGATACTTGTCACCGGTAGGCGCGGGCACGCCGCCTTCCGGCTCGATGGTCACCGCCAACGCCACCGGCGCGGAAATATCCGGAGGCGTCACAAACGTGCCGCTGACGCCTCCCTGCGCATCGGGCCGCAGGAGACCTGCACTGACCGGGGCCTGGGCCGTGACCACCCAGAGTTGGTAGACGCGCCCCGCCGGCAATGGCGGCAGGTTACGACCCGTGAAGACCATGCCGCGCGATCGACTCCAAGCGGCTCGTGCTGAAGCGTTGGGAGCTGCGCGTTGGCCCGCGAGATTTACGAGCGTCATGTCCGGTGCCGTCAGTACGAGGAGCGAGGACTGCGCGGCGGCTGCGTCGCGCTGCGCCTCCGCAGCCTGCTGCTCGCCGGCGGCTGCGCGCGCGTCGGCGAGGCGTAAGTCGGCTTCAACCGCCCGAACCCTTCTGCGCAGCTGTCCCGTGTACAAACTCAGTCCAAGGACCAGCGCCAGCGTGGCCGCCGTGGCCAACCACATGAGCGATCCTGAGAAGCCGCTTTTCGGCGGGGATACTGCGGCCGCGCCGATTGATCCGAGCACCCGCGCGCGCAGGTCCGCGGGCGGATCCACCTGCGGGACGGCCTGCGCCAGCCCTTGCACGATGGCGGCATCGAGATCGTTGCGATCGTCAATCATGCCTGTAACGCCTGCAGTGAGTCCCTGAGCTTGATCAGGGCCTGCCGAATCCGCGTCTTGACGGTGCCGAGCGGCTGTTCGAGCCGATCGGCAATCTCCATGTGCGTGAGCCCCTCGAAGTATGCCAGTTCGAGAGCGATGCGTTGCAGCGCCGGCAGCGCGTCCAGCGCCAGCTTCATGGCGCTGACCTGCTCGGCCGAGAGCAGCTGAAGATCCTGCAGCGCCGATCCGTCTGGAACATCCAACATCTCGTCGCGCGCGAGGTTGCTGTCGGGTCGAATGCGTGTGGCCCGAAGCCTGTCGATTGCGCGGCTTCGCGCCATGTTCATGAGCCACGCACCCACTGCCCCGCGGCCGGTGTCGTACCGCGATGCTTGCGTCCACGCCTGCGTGAAAACCTCCTGCACCACGTCCTCGGCGGCGCTCCGGTCCTGCAGGACGCGCAAGGCAAGCGAAAACACGGGGCGGGCGTGCCGATCGTACAACTCAGACACTGCCTGCTGATCGCCCCGGGCCATCCGGATGAGCGCAGCTCGATCGGCAGCGCGATCTTCCGTCCAGGAAGGGACCACGAGGGCGAGCAGGGACCACATGAGTATCTACGGCCGTCGGTCTCTCAAGGATTCTAAATCGTTTCAGGTGAAGAGCCCAAAAACGTCCACTGCGCAACTTGGCAGAGCATCAAAGAGCCGTCAAAGCTGTCTGTATAGTAGCGGCGGTGTAGGTTCGTGTACCATGCGCGCATGCGAAGAGCCGCGCTTGCCGCAATCCTTTTCACACTAGTGATCGCGCGGACCCGCACTGCGGGTCCGCAGTCGATCGTCTTCACGCGCGTCTTCCCCAACGAAGGCCAGATCGGTTTATACGTCGCCGCAGCCGACGGCAGCGGCGAACGGCTGCTGCTCGGCGCGCGTGGTATGGATTACGACCCCGTGTGGTCTCCCGATGGCCGGTCGATTGTGTTCACATCCGACCGCGAAGGCTCGGCCGACCTCTTTCGAGTTACACCTGATGGCTCCGGTCTCGAACGCTTGACCGACAGCCCCGCCTATGACGATCAGGCGGCCTTTTCGCCCGACGGCAGGCAGCTGGCGTTCGTGTCGACGAGGGACGGCGCCACGTCGAACATCTTTATCCTCGACATCGCCACGCGGCGAGCGAGACCGCTCACCTCCGACAGAGACGGCAACTATCGCCCTTCGTGGTCGCCCGACGGCCAGTGGATCGCGTTCTCGTCGAGTCGCGGGAAGACGCTGACGTTCGCGCACGGTCGATGGGAACATCTTCAGTTTGCCGACATTTACGTCGTGCATCCTGATGGCACGGGACTGAAACCCGTAGGCGAGCGCGGCAGCTTCTGCGGCAGCCCGAAATGGACGGCCGACAGCCGCCGCATCGTCGCCTTCTGCATGGAGGTCGAAAAGACCCTCGAAACACGCCGGCCCGCGCCGCAACCGGGCAACGAGACGAAGATCGTCTACATCGATCCGACAACAGGCACGGCTGCGGACGTCGCTGCCGGTCCGGGAGTGAAGTTCAATCCAGCCGTGCTGTCTGCAAACGAGATAGGTTACATTCGCAAAGACTCCGACGACCCTGGCATCTATTACACCAGCGGCGCTCGCGGCCCGCGCGGACAAGTGCGTGCCGCATCGTGGTCGCCCGACAGATCGCGCGTGGTCTTTCATCGCCGCGAGACGGCGCCGACTACCTGGTGGAAACCGACGTGGAGCCGCCTGCCTGATTTTCGTCTCGCGCTCACAAGCATCATGCCGGCGTTCGGCCGCGATGGGGATCGGTTTGTGGTGACGGGCCGTCCGCCCGCCGGCGCCATTCTCGGATCAAGCATCGGCATTGCCACGCCGGGCTCAAACACCGTGAAGGTCGTCTACCAAGATCCAACGCGTAACGTGCTCGGTCCCTCCTGGGCGCCTAACGGTGAGCACATCGTGTTCGCGGTCGGCACGTTCAACGCCTTCTATAACGGTTTCAACGGCCTTTTCCTGCAGCCGGGAGATCGCTCGGAGGGCGGCGCGCAGATCGCGGTCATCAAGCCGGACGGTACCGGCTTCCGCGAGCTGACGAAGGGGCCGAACAACAGCGCGTTTCCGTCGATGTCCCCCGACGGAAAGCGATTCGTCTATCGCAGTTTCGGACCCGAAGGCGACGGGCTGCGCATCCTGAACATCGAGACGAACGAGGTGTCGGCGCTCAGCCACGGCTACGACAATTTCCCGCTGTGGTCGCCGCGCGGCGATCTGATCATGTTCTCGCGTTTGGCAGCTGGCGATTACGACGTGTACACAATCAAGCCCGACGGTACGGATTTGAAGCGCGTTACCAACTCGCACGGCAACGACGCACACCAGGCGTGGTCTCCCGATGGCGAACAGATCGTGCTGGCGTCATCACGCCTCGGGTTCAAGGACAAGAGCGTCTACACCGACGCGCCGCAACCGTACGGCGAGCTCTTCATCATGAAGTTCGACGGCACCGGCGCTCGGCAACTCACCGACAACCAGTGGGAAGACGGGACGCCCGCCTGGCAGCCCGGTTCAAAATGATTCAGGTCGTCAATAGCTTGGCGCCTGGTCGTTCTCGAATTCAGGTGTAAGCGATCTATCGTGGCGTCGTTGCCGTCGCAACGATCGGATCGAGGCCGGCTTCTCGAATCGCTTTCCACGCGTGCTCTGACGAGAGAAACGTGATCAGTTCACGCGCTCTCCCCTGCACCGGCGATGTTGTCGTGATGCCGGCAGAGAACGTCGTGATCATCTGAACCGAATCGGGAATCGGCCCAACGGTGGTAATCCCTCGCACCGGGAGCAGTTCGCTGATCTGCTGAAACCCGATCTCGGCCTCACCCCTGGCGACGATCTCGCCGACAGGCGTTCCTGCGATCCTCTTTGTTCTACCGGCGACGCGATCGGCGATCCCGAGTTTCTTGAACATCTGCGTCGAGATGTACACGCCGCTGGCGCTGTCTGAGTAGGCAATCGACTTCGCATCGAGCAACACCTGGCGGAATCGCGCCTCGGTCGAGATGTCGGGCTTTTTTGCATCTGCTCTCACAGCCATGCCGATGCGCGACCGCACCAGGTCCACCTGGCTTCCCTCGACAACCCTTCCCTGTTGCGCAAGCGCGTCGAGCGCCGGGCGCGCGAGAATCACGATGTCGGCGCGCTCGCCGCGTGAGAGCCGATTGGGAATCGCTGCCGGTGTCGCGCCCATCGAGGCGCCATACACCGTGACGACCGTGTGGCCCGTCGAAGTTTCCCACTCGGCGATCAGCACTTTGTAGGCCGCCGTAAAGCCTCCAGAGACCATAACGTGGACGGCGTCCGCCTGTGCAGCCGCGCAGACGAAGCTCAACGTGAGCGCGAGCAACAAGGAGCAGACGAGCCTACGCAAACATCGGTTCATGTCGCCCTGCCTTTGATGGGCCACAGCGCCACGGTCAAACTCACGAGCGCCGCGCACGAGAGCCACGCGCCGGGCATAGCCGTATTCTTCGTCACCTGGATGAGATAGGTCGCGATCATCGGCGTGAAGCCGCCGAAGAGCGCCGTGGCGAGACTGTACGCCAGCGAGAAACCGGTCGTGCGAACGTGCCCAGGCATGATCTCCGTGAGATGCACGACCATCGCCCCGTTGTAGCCGCCGTAAAGAAACGACAACCACAGCTCGACGACGAGCAGGTTCGGAAACGACACTGCCCTCGACAGCCAGGCGAGCGCGGGATACGCCGTCAAGAGCATCGCAAGCGAGAACGCGATGAGCAGCGGGCGCCGGCCAATTCGATCGGACAGCGCCCCCATCACGGGGAGCCAGACGAAGTTCGATAGCCCGGCGCACAGCGTCACGATCAGCACATCGCCTTCGGCGAGATGCAGAGCGGACCGTCCGAAAGTCGGGGTGTACGCAGTGATGGTATAAAACGCGACCGTCGTCAGCATGACCATCATGCAGCCGCTCAGCACGATGCGCCAGCTTGCGCTCACCGAGCGGATGATCTCGCGGATCGACGGGTGGTGCGTGCGTCGCGCGAACTCTTCGGTCTCGGCAAGCGACCGCCGAATGACGAAGACGATCGGAATGATGAGGCAGCCAATGAGGAGCGGGATGCGCCATCCCCAATCGTCCATCTGCGCATCGTTCAGGAATCGATGCAAGACGACGCCGATGAGAGCCGCGAATACGACGGCCAGCTGCTGGCTCGCCGACTGCCAGCTCACGTAAAAGCCCTTGCGCCCCGGCGTCGCGATCTCCGAGAGGTAGACCGACACGCCGCCCAGTTCAACCCCCGCCGACAATCCCTGAATCAAACGCCCGACCACGACAATGGCAGGCGCGAAGAGACCGATCGCGGCGTACGTCGGTGCGAGCGCGATCGACAACGTCCCGATCGACATCAGACCGAGCGTCAGAATCAATCCCGCACGGCGGCCACGGCGATCGACGTACGGCCCCAGCGTGAGCGCGCCGAGCGGCCGCATCAGAAAGCCGGCGCCAAAAGTGCCGAGCGACAACATCAACGACGCGAACTCGCTGCCCTTCGGGAAAAACGCGCGGCCGATCGCCGCGGCGTAATATCCGTAGATCATGAAGTCGTACATCTCGAGAAAATTGCCGGACGCCACGCGGACGACCGACTTCACCTTCTCGCGACCGATCGCGTCCACGCTACTTCAGCTGAAAGAGGATCGCGCGCGGCGATCCGCTGACAATTTCGACCGTCTCGTTGGAACCGACGGTCAGGTGGCGCATTGTGCCGGCGTTGACATCGCTCACTATCGCGGCACCGCCGGGCCGCGTCACGCGCAACTTCCCTGCGCCGAGCCAGACGATCACGGTCTCGCGTGCCGGCCGATACCGGAGTCCCTGCGAGCCTGACGCCCAGGTGTAGTCCCACGCCGTCACCCGGTCATCGTCCAGGATCTGCTTTGCGCCATCTCGTGGAAACGGCGCCGGGCCGCCCACGTCGGCATCGGGCAGACCTGACGCGGTCTCCTGTTTTAACGCGATGAACACCGCGCGCAGCGGAGGATCGGTGTTCCCTTCCTCGATATGCGTCGTGCCCTTCTTGGTCGTCGACAGGCTGCCAACCTCGGTGACGACGGCGCGTGGTGCACCATCGGGCGTCGTAATCAGTCGACCTCCCTTGGCATAGTACGTGCCGACCTGGTCATACACGTGCCGATGCATGGCCGTCGGCTGACCCTTCGGCCAGACGATGTCCCAGACGGTGATGCGATCGGTGTCGAGTAATTTCGTGGCGTTGGCGCGAGGGAAAGGCGGCGGCAGCACCGGCTGGGCGCTGAGGGCGACGACGCACATGAGCAATAGCGTGACGAGTGCGTACTTCTTCATTACGACCTCTCGAAACTGGGTTAGCTAGCGGGACGGCGGAGGCGCCGGGAGTTGAATGGTTGTCATCCACTCCTGAAATTTCTGATTGCCGACGCTGCCCCTCGACGCGCGCAGGCCGGCCAAGACGCGCCGCGCGATGCGCCGCTCCGAAGAGTCCGCGTCCTGGCGCGCGACGTCCAGGAGAGACGCGACGAACGACTTCAGGCTGACGAGCGCCGCATCGGCTCTTTCCGGCCAGCCCAATTGTCGCACCAGCGAGTCGGCTTCGCTCCTTACCCGCAATTCACGCGCATCTTCGGCCCGTTCGGCACCGAGAGCGGCGGCGACGTCCGGCCGGCCTTCCAGCGCAGTGGCCGACTCGATGACCTTCGCGACGTCGTGGAGACCTTCGAAATCGCCAGCGATCTGCTTCAACGCGCGCATTCTGGCCAAACTACTTTGCTGCGCGTTGGCGCGCGCCACTCGTTTCGAGAAGAGCTCGGCGACAAGCTCGTCGTCGCGAGGGCGGAGGCCATCCTTCATGGCCTGGATTTCCATCCACTCGACACCGCTGGTTGCCATCTCGATGGGCAGCCACGTATGCCCGCCTTCGAAGACTTCCACTCGATGCGGGCTCGTCATCAGCCTATCGACGGCGCGCATTTCACGATAGTTGAAATCTTCGGTGCCGGCACTGCCAAAGAGCGGAAAGCGTTCAGATTTGTGGAAGGTCGTCGAGTACCCCGCGCTCGACGCGAAGACACCCGCGATGTCTGGGGAATTCTGCGCCACCATGATCGCCACACGGGCTCCGCCGGACATTCCTGCCGTGTACATCCGCTTCGCGTCGATGGGAAACCGCCGCTTGATATCGACGGCCATGGCTGTGGCCGCATCCAAGCCCACATTCCAGGGTCCGTTGTGCGAGTTGTTCGATCCGGCCACCACGTAGCCGTATCTCTCAGCGGCGGCGCGATAGCGCTCGACACCCTGTCGGCCGCGGCCGCTGCCATCGAAGGCCAAGATCACCGGCCACTGTCGCGAGAGATTGAAATACGACGGAAGGTACAGTGCGTAGCGCTGAGAGGCGTCGAGCCGGCACTGGACGTTGTCGATAATTTCACCGCGGGGCAGTTCCTGTGCGGACGCGGTTCCGCAAAGGATCACCGCAAGGAAAGCGCCCATCGCGCTCCATTTCATGTCGAGAAACTATGGTGCTAATGGACTCAGGAGGCAAGACTGTCGTCGTGCGATCCTGCTTGTCACGCTTCGCCGGTTATGACAGGCTATGCCCACTCATTTTTGAACTTGTGGGAGGTTTTGCCGAGCGCGGCGTTGGAGTCTTTCGCCCGTAGGAGATCCGATGAATCGCAGACGTCATGTCTATGTGGGCGTAAGCGTGGCTACGCTCGTGGTCGTCCTGACGGTGGTCCAGCTGCTGCTGCAGACCAAGACCGCCGCACAAGGAATCCAGGCCGGCGTGTACGAATCGGCGCCATTTTGGCCAAAGCAATTGCCGAATCACTGGGTGTTCGGATCGGTGGTTGGTCTGGCCGTCGATTCGCGCGATCACATCTGGGTTGTCCATCGCGGCAAGGCGACGATCGATCCAAACCTCGGCGCCATGATGGCCTATCCGCCCGCGGCTTCTCGCGGCGCCGAAACGGCGTCCGCGCCCGGCCGCCCAATCTCTGAACTCTGCTGCACGGAGGCGCCGCCGGTCGTCGAGTTTGATCCCGAGGGAAATGTGGTCGGGCACTGGGGCGCGCCAGGCTCAGGCTTCGAGTGGCCGCCTTCCATGCACGGCATCACGGTGGACGGGAAGGACAACGTGTGGCTGGCCGGCAACGGCGGTAACACGATTCTGAAGTTCACGCGAGACGGGAAGTTCCTTCTGCAGGTCGGCAAGAATGGCGCGAGCAAAGGCAATACCGACACGGTCAACTTCCATAACCCTGCTGAAGTGAGCGTGGACGATGCGGCGAATGAAGTGTACGTCGCCGATGGCTACGGCAATCGCCGCGTCATCGTCATCGACGCGACCACCGGCAAGTACAAAAGAATGTGGGGCGCCTACGGCAAGCCGCCGGTCGATCCGGCGCCCGGCGAATTGCAGCCCTACGATCCGGCAAAGCCGTTGTCACAGCACTTCCGTACCGTGCACTGCGCAACCCTCGCCAATGATGGCCTCGTCTATGTGTGCGATCGCATCAACGCCCGAATCCAGGTGTTTCGCAAAGACGGCACGTTCGTGAAGGAAACGCAGATCGCCAGGCGTACGCTTGGTTCGGGCGTCACCTTCGATATCGCGTTCTCGAACGATAAGCCGCAGAGGCTGATGTACGTCGCCGACGGCGGCAACAACCGCGTGTGGCAGTTGCTGCGCGAGCCGATGACCGTGCTGAACCACATTGGCGACGGTGGCCGTTATCCGGGCCAGTTCTACGGCACGCATAATGTGTCGCTCGACTCGAAGGGGAATATCTACACGGCCGAAACTTACAGCGGCGCGCGTCTGCAGAAGTTCACGTACAAAGGACAGGCGGCAGTGGCAAAGCCGGAAGGTCCGCACAACTAAAACGCATTCAACCTGAGATGGTGATCCCATGAGCATGAAACGAAGAGAATTTCTGGCGGCCGGTCTCGCACTCAGTTCCACGGTGATTGCGCACGCGCAACAAGGTGGTGCGGCGCCAGATCGCGCAGGCGGTGGTGGGGGCGGCAGGGGGCGCGGCGCCACTCCAAAGCGGATGGCGAAGACGACCAGGATATTCAAATCACCAGGCATGTATCCCAACGCGCTGGCCGTGATGACCGACGGACCGGGAGGCTTGTGGATCGGACAGCAGAAAATCACTGAGTCAAACGCGAAGACGTATAACCTGCCCGTGTTGCCGGACATCAGTGAGGCGGCATGGCTCGTCGATTGGAACGGCAAGCTGCTGAAGACGGTGACCACTCCTTCGCGCAATACGTCCGGCATGGCGTACGGCGGCGGCTGCGTGTGGATGGGCGCGAACTCCGAGCCATTCGGCATCTTTCAGGTCGACATGAACTCGAAGCTCATTAGTCACCGTCAGATTCCGCTCAGCATAGACGGCAGCGGCAGCGGCTGCCATGGCGTGAAGTGGCACGACGGCAAGCTCTGGATAGCGGCCTTGCGCCTGGGCGGCATCCTGCGGGTCGATCCGAAGACATGGGTTCCCGAAGTCCTCATTCGCGCGAGCTCGGAGGAGAAGCCGCGTCTCCACGACGTGTGTTTCGACAACGAGGGAAATATCTGGGTCGTGACCGGCAACAACAGCACCAGCTACGCCGACGGGAAACCCGGCCTGAACAAATATGACGGCAAGACCGGCCAGCTCCTGATGACGGTCGATTTTGCGCCCGGATCGTGCGACCCGCACGGGCTCGACTGGCACGACGGGAAACTCATTAGCTGCGACGCGGGCATTCATCCTGGATGGAAGGGCCTCGAGAGTCCGAACAGCGGCTACATCTTCAGTATTGATCTCGTCTAGAACGCCAGGAATTGGGGCAGGCGCGCGCCTGCCCCAATTCACATCTGCGGCTCAGTGAGGCTAGCGTGTACGCTGCTGATAGATCAGCACGATGCCCACGATCAGCGCCAAGAAAGCGAACCGCGGCTGAAACAGATACAGGAGCGGAAAGAGGATCAAAATCAATATCGCCATTCGTCTTGTCCTCCCGTCGCTACCGCACGTACCAATGTCCAGACACCTTGACGCCGAGTCTGCGAGGTTCGAAACTCGCAAGGGCGACCGGCCATTTGTGATAGCCGATATCGGCGCTTAAGGCGAACCGCGGCACCGAAGCGAACGTGACTTCGCCGCCTCCGAAGACTTGAACCCCAAGCGCGTGATCGGTCGTCGTCTGGCCGACGGCCAGCGTCGCGCTCTTCAGGGTTGAACGATAGAAGGTCGCTCCGCCGCCGGCGTAGGGTCTCAACCACACGAAGTCGCCCACCCAACTCGGTGGCGCGAAAAGGACGCTGGACGCGACCTGCTGCGACGTCAGCCGCTCCGCAGCGGCGGTGGCTCTGGCGTCGCTCGCGATCTCCAGCTGCACGCCGATTCGTCTTCGCGACCATGCGCGTCCGGTCGCCCCCACACTTCTCGTCGCGCCGCCAATGAGCCCGCCGACTCCGACGGAATGCTTGGGCACGACGTAAGTCGTCGCCGTCTGCATCGGCGCCGCAGCGGACGAGGTTCGAGTCGCGGGCGCGATACCCACCGGCGACTGCACACACGAACACGCAGCCGCCGCCGGCGCAAGCGCTCCTGTCGTCGCTGCCGGTGGTTTCAGGCCTGAGTTCGACGCGACGTATTCGGCGATGGTCATCGGACGAGGTGATGGCGATGCTGATTGTCGGATCGACCCCATGCTCAGACTGATATAGGCCACACCCTTGGAGGTGGTCGGCCACGCGACTTCGACCCAGCTCCCGAGCTCGCGTCGAACATCGAGAATCTGACCTTTGTTCATGTACCCGACAATCGGACTGGTGTTGCTCGGCGATTGGCGGATGCCGGCCGAGGATACAGTCACCGTAAATATCGTGCTCTGCGCGTGCAACGGCGACGAACTCACGGACAACGCGATGGCGAAGACGGCAACCCATCGGGTCATGGCAACCTCCTGCAAATACAAACATGGTCGGCAGATGACGGTTCTGTGATGCCGCATCCGTAGACTCGGCCCGAATATCGCAGGGCCGCGCCGGCCGGAGACGATCAAAGCAAACGGTGTGCTGGGTGTGTTCGGGGGCAGATCTGATCTGCTAATCTAAGCGTCGATACCCCAAAAGCCGTCTTCACAAGGAGAGACATATGCGCCGCTTGATGTTCGCATGTCTCGTGCTTTCACTCGTTCAAGTGCTCGGCGCGCAGACGCCGGTCACCACCATTGAAGACGGAGCGCTCGATAGGATCGAGCTGTTTGTCACGTCCATCGAGAGTGCCGCGAACCTGACGGTCGTGATCAAACCGTTCGACGCGAGCGCGGCGGATCTGGGAACCGGCGCGAAGGACGGCAAAGAGGCGCGCCAACAAGAGGCGCAGACCATGAGGAGTGAAGGGCCGCGCGTTTTGGCGGAACGGTTCGTCGCAACACTGGAAAAGGGCGGGCCGTTCAAGACAGTCCGTATGTTGAAAGCGGATGAAGCGGTGCCCGAAAATGCCGTGGTTGTCGAGGGCAAGTTTGTGACGATCGATCCCGGCAGCCGCGCGAAGCGATACTTCGCTGGGTTCGGCGCTGGCAAGTCGTCAGTAAAGGTCACGGGTACCGTGAAGGATTCCACTGGTCGCGCGCTCGCCGCGTTTGAGCAGAGGCGGATTGGCACTATGGGGATGGGCGGCGGCGATTCTCTGGGCAAATTAATGAGCGATTCACGCAGCATCGGCGAGGACATCGGGAAGTTCCTCGCAAAGTGGGCGCGCGGCGACAGCCTAAAGTAAGTTCTAGAACGGATTGTACTGGTTGAACAACAAGGTCTGTCCGTCGGCGGAACCGCCCCTTACTGAGCCGATTCGGCGCGCGTTCGCGCATACATTGGAGAGATGTTACCGCTCTCCAATCAGCGCTCAGCTGGTCTTGCCGTCCTTATTGGATGCGCATGCCTGACTGCCTGCGCGGGTTCCATCAAACCCGCCTTGTTGCCTGAGAAACCAGCGGCCGACGCGCTGCTCATTCTCCCCGGCTTCGGATACAGCCGCGAAGGCGAACAGACGCTGCGGTCGATGGTGGCAGCAATGGCCGGAGAGGGCGTCGATCTCTATGTGCCCACCTACATCGCGCGCTCCGGCCTGGCCCAGAGCCGGGCGAAGCTGCAACGGTTCATACACGATCATCGTTTGGGCAAGTATGAACGCCTGCATGTGTTTGCCTTCATTGCGGGAGCGTGGACGTTCAATCCGCTGGTCGAAACACACACGCTGCCGAACTTAGCCACGGTCGTTTACGATCGCAGTCCGTTCCAGGAGCGGGCACCACGGATCGCGACGGAGAAACTGCACTTTCTTACGTGGGTGCGGTACGGCTCGCCGGTATTCGACGTCGCCAAGACGCCCTACGTGCCGCTAGCGATTCCGGACGTGAAAGTTGCGCTCCTCGTGGAAACCAAGCCCACCTCGTTCATCACGCACCATGAGAAGACGGCGCGCAGCTATGGCGCATTCCGCTTCGAGTGCGACGCTTTCATGCAGCGCTACGAGGACTGCATCTACGTTCCGCTGAATCACGACGAGCTCTACAACCGGTTCACGGACGTCTGGCCGGAGCTTCTCGCGTTCATCCGGACTGGCCGCTTCAGCAGCGGCGCCAACAGGACGCCACCGGCGACGCCATGAGCACACATCCATTCGAACTATCTCCTATGCCACGCCGAGTATTGGCCACAAGAAACGCAGGCTGGGCGAAGACACTCTCACGCTGGTTGGGAGAGCGTGGCGTTCGGCCAAACATGGTCTCGATTGCCGGTGTCGTGTTCGCGGTGGGCGCGAGCGTGGCGTTCTACCTCGGCCTGCCGCTGTTGGCCGCGGCGGCCATCCAACTTCGTCTGTTGTGCAATCTCCTCGATGGGATGCTGGCGGTGGAGGGAGGATTCAAGAGCAAGACCGGTGAGATTTATAACGATCTTCCAGATCGCGTGGCCGACGTTTTCATTCTGGTTGGAGCCGGATACTCGGTGCGGTCTGTCGCCTTTGGCGCGGCCCTTGGATGGACAGCCGCCGCGCTCGCGCTTTTCACCGCCTACGTACGCGTGCTTGGTGGCGCGCTGGGCGTCACGCAACACTTCATCGGCCCCATGGCCAAGCAGCATCGGATGTTTGCCCTCACCGTGTTCACGCTGCTCGCCGCCGCGGAACCTCTCCTCGGCATGCCTCCCCGCGCGTTGCGCATTGGCCTCGGAGTGATCGTCGTCGGATCCGTGGTGACCGCGTTCCGGCGCACCAGGCGCATTGCGGCTGAGGTCGAAGCGCGATGATCGCTGCGACGCTCGCCGGCGTTTGCCGTCTCATCAGTGGCCCCGCCGTGCAGTGGCACTGCGATCCGCACACCGACGTCCAGCGCATTTACTTCGGCAATCATTCCAGCCACCTGGACTTCATCGTCATTTGGTCGGCCCTGCCGAGAAGGCTTCGCCGATTCACTCGGCCTGTGGCTGGACGCGACTACTGGGAACAGGGCGCGCTCCGCCGCCACCTCGCCGACAAGGTCTTCCGTGCTGTGCTGATCGACCGTGGACACACAGGTGCCGACGACCCACGCGCTGCGGCTCGCGCCTCAGTTCAGCGCATGGCGGATGAAATGGGTGATCGGAATTCACTGATCGTGTTCCCGGAAGGCACGCGAAGCCTGAACGGAGAGGTGGGCGCGTTCAAGAGCGGGCTGTACCATCTCGCTCGTTTGCGCCCCGATACCGAGCTCATCCCGGTCCATCTCGAGAACCTAAATCGGATCCTTCCGAAAGGCGAAATGCTTCCAGTTCCGATGTTGAGTCGCGTCGTGTTCGGCCCGCGCTTGCGCACCGACCCCGCCGGAGACAAGCACGAGTTCCTTGCCAAGGCACGCACAGCGTTGATTCAACTGAACGTGATGTGATGATGCTGCTCAACGACAGCGCGTGGCTGGATTTGGTCGCCGGCGTCATGACGCTGCTGGTGCTCGCCTCGATCGTCGGCTGGATCCTGAACCGGCGCATTACGAGTGGAAGCGGCCGAGCGGCCGTCGAGAACATCAACGCGCGCATCCGCGCGTGGTGGGTCATGGCCACGCTCTTCGTGGTCGGCGTCGCGACGGGCACCGTCGGGTCGATCCTGCTATTCATTCTTATTTCATTTCTCGCGCTCAGGGAGTTCGTGACGCTGGCGCCCACCAGGCCAGCCGATCATCGAACGCTCTTCTGGTGCTTTTTTGTCGTGACGCCACTTCAGTACTATCTCATCTGGATCGGATGGTACGGTCTGTTCAGCATCCTGATCCCAGTCTGGGTGTCGATCTTCCTTGCGGTCCGCACGGCGCTCGCCGGCGACACCGAGTCGTTTCTCGAGCGCTCGGCCACGAATCAGTGGGGAATGATGATCTGCGTGTACTTCGTAAGCTACACCCCTGCGCTGCTCATGCTGCGCATCCCGGCATACGAACACCAAAACGCAAAGCTGATGTTCTTTCTCGTAGTCGTCGTGCAGTTGAGCGACGTTCTTCAGTATGTGTGGGGCAAGTCGATTGGCAAGCACCCAATTGCGCCGTCGATCAGCCCGAACAAGACGTGGGAAGGGCTCGTCGGCGGAGTGGTGTGCGCCACCGCCATCGGGACCGCGATCTGGTGGGCGACACCCTTCCCTCCCCTGCAGGCCGCGCTCATGGCCTTCGTGATCACGATCATGGGATTTGCGGGCGGCCTCATCATGTCGGCGATCAAGCGGGACCGCGGCGTCAAAGACTACGGGGCGATGATCGAGGGGCACGGTGGGATGCTCGACCGCATCGACTCGCTGTGTTTTGCGGCGCCGGTGTTCTTCCACTTGACGCGGTTTTTCTACGCGCCCTGAAAGTTATACGGGACGCTTCCTTATATCTTCCTCGGCGCGGATAACAACCTGCCACATTTCGCGATTAATGCCTTCTGCCGTGTGTTTTCGTCGGCACAAACGTTGCTCGTCGCACGAGCGAATTGGGAGGGTACATGTCTATTCGAGATCTTCGGGCCTATCTGGCAGTTGCCATTCTGTTATCGGGCTGCCTCATGGCCGCCACTCCGGCCGTAGCGGCCACTTTGTATATCGGAACCGATACGGAAGAGTTTCAGGGACTACCGAACAGTTTTCTTTTGATTGCCACGGTGAATGGTCCGAACCTGGTCAGCGAAACGATGTTGACGCTGGGTTTTCCCCTCAACGGAATCGGCGATGGCCCCGGGTTTCTATATGCGGGAGATCCGAACACGAACACGTTGCGTTACGTGGACCCGACGACAGGACTGCAAGTGCTGCCCTCGGTGACAGCCGGCTTCGCCAATTTTTGCTGCAATGAGGAGATGCAGGTTTACAACAACACTCTGTATCGTGATCATTGGTCCGATAACATCCAGGCCATCGACCCGGCGACCGGTGCAGTTCTCCA
>JANMJM010000297.1:0-6783 GCA_031371345.1 Vicinamibacteria bacterium | reverse complement strand
TTTTCATGGCGGCGCCGATCGACTGGGCGCCTTGGTCAATCAGTAAATCCCGGGGAATCACGTTGAGGGTTTGCGGAATGTCGCGCAGTGGTGTGAGCGTTTTCGTGGCGGTTGCCGAACCCTCGATGCGGTACGACGTGGTCGCCGCGGTCACGTCGACGTGTTCGGACGACACCCGAATCTCGACAGAAAAGGTGTTCGCCGAAGTGAGTCGCGCTATGAGGCCCGTTCCACTCAACAGCTGATCGAGCGCCCGGGACGCCGTGAACACACCGGAAACGCCGGGGGACGAAAGCGACGCCGCGAGCGTCGGGTCGATGCCGACCCTTGCGCCGGTCACACTGTGAAAAGCCGCCAGAGCAGTGCCGAGAGAGCCTGCAGGAATATCGAATCGAAAGGACTGGGCCGCTCCCTCGTTAGCCGAGAGACCAGCACTCAGCGACACGATCAGAACGACGAACAGCGCACCCACCCATGATTTTGTCCCGGCGATTTTCACGTCAAAGCTCCTGGTTAAGATGAGACTGAGTCTCAATATCAGCCAAGAGCTTATATCCGACCATTCTGGTCGGTCAAGCGGGTCTGTTTACTTCGCGCTGAAAATCAGTACATGCAGCGTGTCAGGCACGCCCGCCGGACCACGGGCCCGACCGCCGGCAGGTGGCGCGACCGCATTCGGATCGACCGGCTGATAATTCTGTGCCACCGTATAAATCGTGTGCGTCTTCGGATCGAGCGCCATCGTCTTGGCGCCACGGGCCGTATCGATCGTCCCGGCCGCTCTCAACTGCGTCGGGCTGTCTTCGTGCGCCATGGTGATGTGACCGTCGCTGCACGAGACGAACACCATCTTCGTCCCCGGGTCGAACCACGTCGAATCGGTGCCGTTGCAGATGGGCACGTTCGACAGCACTTTCCCGCTCGCCCCGTCCATCATCACGAGCGCCTTGCCGCCGCCAACAAACAAACGATGCGTCGCAGGATCGATGGCCATCCCTGTACCGCTTGATGCCGGCGCGATGGGCCAGTGCGCGACCACGGTGTGCTTCGTCGTATCGATCACATCGATGTTGTCCTGATCCTCAACATTCACATAGACCCGGTTCAGCGAAGCATCAGACTGCCCCGTCTCGACGGCGCCGCCGAGCGGAATCGTCGCGACGACCTTCCCGCTGGTCGCGTCAATCACCGTCGCCGACGATCCGGTGTGGTTGAACGCATAAACCTCTTTCTTCTGTGGCTCGTAAAGGATCGCGTCTGGATTGGCCCCGGTATCGACCTTGCTGAGCGTTTCGAGCTTGCTCAGATCGACGATGCTGACTTTGTTTTCTCGACCGTTGCTCGTGAAGCCGCGATTGCCCGGCGCGATCGCGATGCCGTGCACGCCTGGCGTATCCGCGATGCGGCCGACGATGGTGTTGTTCGCCGTGTCGATGACGACGACCTCGGTGCCGTGCGTGACGTAGAGACGTCGCGTCGCGGGATCGAAATTCAAGTAATCAAACGCACCCGCACCGCCGATGTGGATTTCTCCTGTCTTCGAATATTGCGGATCGGCCGCGCGAAGACCGACCACGACGGAGCAAAGGGCCGCGAGGGCCCATAGGATGCTGGATCGAACACGCATGAACACACCTCCGCGGGCGTTATACACCCTACGGGTTAACAGCGTGATGACAACCCGACGAACGTGGCAACTTGTTTGCACCATCAGAGTTAGAGGAGGGTTTTTCATGAATTTAAGAGATAAATACAACACAGCCATTCAAACGGCGAAGGATTACCGCATGGATGGGGCGGCAGAGGAAAAGGACGGAAAGCTCCATTTCAAGGGAACCGTCGGTTCTGAGGCGGAGAAGAACGCCATCTGGGATGCGCTGAAGACTCAGCCAGACTGGAGCAAGGATGTAGTCGCCGACATCAAGGTTGTCGCTCGGCCTGGGGCGTCGGCGGCCATGGCGAAAACCTACACTGTGAAATCTGGCGACACGCTTAGCAAGATCGCCAAACAGCAATACGGCGACGCCAACGCATACATGGACATTTTCAACGCGAATAAAGATCAGTTGAGCGACCCGGACAAGATCAAGCCCGGGCAGGTGCTGAAAATCCCGGAGACTACGCACAAGTAGAGCCCCCAAGGATGAGGGTGGAGGATTTCCCTCTTCCCTCTTCCCTCTTCCCTCCTTGGCTCGCCCCTTGCACTACAGCCTTGCGCAGAAGTTCATTTTCAAAGGAGATCGCATGAGTTCTAAGTATTTACCGCTATTTGTGTTGGCCGCGGCTCTGGTGCTGGCCACCGGACCGGCCACCAGCACGTTCGCCGCACAGACAAGTGTCGCAGTAGACGACAACACCCTGAGCGATCGGATTGACGACGCCATAGAGAAGGACCCCACGCTGAAGAACCAGAACATCGACGTCGACGTGACGAATCACGTCGTCACGCTCACGGGCGCCGTGCAAACCGCCTCGCGGAAAGCGCGCGCCGAGCACGTGGCCAACGTCGCGGGCGTCACGCGCGTGAACAATCAGCTGAAGGTCGACCCTAAAGAGGGTAAGAGCATGTCGGCGAAAACCGGCGATGCCACCAAGTCGGCGGCAAAGAAAACGGGACATGCGGCGAGCACCGTCGGCGAGAAAACGAAGGACGCGGCTGTGGCCACTGGCGACAACATCACCGATGGCTACATCACGACGGCGCTCCATGCGAAGTTCATCGACGAGGCCACGCTGAAAGGCAGCGATATCAACGTCGATACGAACAACCACGTCGTTACGTTGAAGGGTACCGTCATGTCGGCCGCCGGTAAGGCGCGCGCTGAAGAGATCGCTCGCACGAGCAAAGGCGTCAACCGCGTGATCAATCAGCTGGTCATCGGTCCGAAGAAGTAGTTTTAGGCTCGAAGTAGAAACGCCGAAGACGCAGAGATCCTGTTCTCTGCGTCTTTGCGTCTCTGCGGCAAACGTGTAGACTCGGGCCCACTTTCACTTAAGGAGGGACCGATGAAAACTCTCGCAGCCGTCGCTTTACTGTTGGTCGTTTCCCTGCCCGTCGTATCAGTCGCCCAAGCCCCGCCGAATCGCGCCGCCATCGAAAAGCAACTTGTCGCGAACGAGAAGGCCGTCAACGACGCGTTCGACAAACACGATCTCAAAACATTTCACAGCTATCTCACGCCTGATGCGATGAGCGTCGACGGCGATGGCGGCGTCTCGAAAGTCAACACGCCGGAATTCGACAAGATGATGGCCGACATGAAATCGACCGACTACGCCATCGACCGGTCGCAGTTCCAGTGGTTGAACGACAACGCCGTTATTCATATGTACCACTGGTCAGGCCACACGACGTATCAGGGAAAGCCGGGGCCGACCAACGTGTGGGCGTCAACGACGTGGGTGAATCGCGGCGGCAAATGGCTCGCCGCGTTCCATCAGGAATCGCCGGCCATGGCCCCGCCGCCGGCAATACGAGCCCAGCCCGTTTCGACGAAGAAATAATCGCGCGCCTCCTGTAGCCAGCGGTTATGGGACCACGCTACGAACGATACGAAGCGGGGCGATGATCATTTGATAGATGAGCACGACGGCGGCCGCCGCGCGGACGATCGAGATAGGCGCGCAACGTGTGAAACGCCCCTCGCCCCGCTCCGCGCGCGGCTTTGACCATCAACTACGGCCGACATTTTTCAGGGTTTGGCTGAGGTAATCCCAGTATTCGGTCAGCTCGGCAAGCTGGGCTCTGCCTTTGGCGGTGAGCTTGTAGTACTTGCGCGGCGGGCCGGCGTCCGATTCCTGCCAGTCGTAGTCGACGGTCCCTTCGCGGCGCATTTTGCTCAGCAGCGGATACAGGGTGCCCTCCTGGGTGGCAAACTCGGTCGTGCTGAGCCGCCGCAGCATGTCGGCGACATAGACTTTGTCGCTGGCGACGATCTTCAAAATCAGGAATTCCAGGAGACCTTTCCTGATCGACGCGAATTTCTCTTCGGTAGACATGAATTTTTGGCAGCGAACAGAAAGCTACCTTGTTATAGGAAGGTAGCAGAGTGCGGCAAGGGCTGTCAAGACGCCTCGTAAATGGGGGTAAACTATTAGGAGTTCCGACGAAAGTGTGAGACTTTAATAAGGTTTTTGGGCCGCTCGTCCTGTCCACCAACCATCATCCACTGGGTTTTTATATGGCTAATAGATCCCGACCTTCGCAGCAGAAGCGACATAAAGAACGCGCACGGCAGGAAAAACAGAAGATGAAAGCCGAACGCCGGCTGGAAGCCAAGACCCATCCGAGCGGGCCACGCGCCCCGGGCGAAGATCCCGATATCGCCGGCATCGTACCTGGACCGCAGCGCCGCCCAGACGACGAAATTTTGGGCGAGCTGGAACTACAGGTGGAAGAAGAAACTCCCGAAGTTTAGCGGTGTTTATTGACGATTTACGTCTCGCTGGCCTTCCGGTTACGCTTCCGGCTTTCAAAGACTTCGAGCACGGTCTGAACCGCCTCGTTTTCCTTATGGCGTAGTTCCCGCTGAATCCCCGGAATCATGTACCAGGCGCGAAGGGCCTTATACACTTCGTTTTCCTGGGTTTGCAGCTCTGACGGGCTTTTTTTGACGGGTGCGGGCATGGGCTAACTATATCGTGCCGACGCTCACAAAAAAAGGGGCAAGGGGAAACCCCCTCGCCCCTGACTGTTTCACCAGTTCAGAGCTACCAGCGCGGTTCGCTGCGCCGGCTGCCGCCGCCACCACCACGACCGCCGCGATCGCCACCGCGATCCCGGCCACCGCCGCCGCCGCCCGCACCGGCAAACTCCGGCTTCGGTCGCGCTTCGTTCACGACGAGCGCGCGCCCGCCGAGATCGGCACCATTGAACTTCTGGATCGCCGCCTGAGCGTCCTCTTCGTTCTGCATCTCCACGAACGCGAAGCCGCGAGCACGGCCCGTCGCGTTGTCGCGCATGACGCGCACCGAATCAATGGCGCCCGCCTGCCCGAACAAGTCCTGGAGCTCGTTTTCCCCCGTGGTGAACGGGAGATTTCCGACGAATAACTTCCGACCCATAATGGTCTCTCTCCTACCTAATAGAACCTAGCCCTGAATGGACCATCCACTCTGCTTGCAGCGAAGTGTGAGGATCGAGTCGCTCTGGAGAGGGTGCTCGGTCGGCTCAAACAGCGGGGCAAAACGTAGCGGCTAAATTCGAACATGTTCAGTATAGCACTACATGCTGAATTACTGCAGTTTGGCGTCTTCCCCGATCGCTGGCGCGATCCCGCACTTGCGAGGCTCTCGTCGTACTCTGGGCTGACTGCACCGACTCTCCAACACCCTTCTAGTACCCTGCCAGAGGCGAATAAAGTTTTACTTCTAGGCGACATTCAGATAGGTGGCCTCGGCAGAGCCTCTGAAAATCTAAGGATTTCCCACATCCGTTTGGCCGCAATGTTGCTAAGTTCAGTTGCTCGAAACGGCGGGGCGCGCTAAGCGCGGGAGGTCAGCATGCGTGGAAAATGGTTCTGGCTAGTCATCTTTGTGTGTTTCGTTAGTACTGGAGTGGCCAGCGCCGCTCCGATTACGCTTGTTCAAATAGCCTCCTTCCCGAAAAGCGCGCCTTTCGGCTTGGCCTACGATGGCACCAACATGTGGTACAGCACTGGGGGCAGCACCGCGTCCAAATTTAATTCCACGACCGGTGCTGATATTGGCGCGACAATTTCCATTAACTGGAGTGAACTCGGTTGGGACCCCCTCGTCAACGGGGGCAGCCTCGTGACCGCGGCCGGTAGTCAGGTTCAGTGGCGCAATCCGGCAACCGGAGCGGTGACGCAGACATTGACCCTATCTGGGGTATCAGGGGGGCTGATCGATGGCTTGGATGTCAACGGCAATGAGATCTGGCTCTCTCCAGACGTAGGTCCGGTGTACCGCCGCGATCGGGTGACCGGGGCCGTCATCGGATCTCCTAACCCATTCCTCCCGTCTCAAATTTCCGGGGTTGAGAGAGTGGACGTGGGTCTCAACTCGTACGTCCTGGTCGTTAACGACGCTGCTAATCCCCGCCAACTCTGCATCTACGACCTCGGCGCCGTACAGATTGGTTGCCAGGATTTCGTGAATCAACGTTACGAAGGCTTGGGATTCGATGGTCGCTATCTCTTCGCGGCCGATTACTATGGTAACAAGATCGACAAGTTCGATGTGCTTGTTGACAACGTTCCGATCTTTGTGCCTCCCGACGCTGCTGCCGTGCCTGACCCGGCCTCGCTGACGCTCCACGGGATGGGCCTCGCGGGTCTCGTTGCCCGTCACCGAAGACGCCGCAGGTAACAGCGTTCGGACAATTGACCCAGCCGGCGCCGGGGCCTTCCCCGACGCCGGCTGCGCGAGCAGTTACTTACTGATCGCGACGAGCGCGACTTTATTCACGCCGCTCTCAGCAATGACAAGATTGCCGTCTTTCGTGACGCTGATGTTCTGCACCACGCCGCCGCCAGAGGGAATGTTCCACACTTGGAATCGCTCGGTGGATGGTTCGAAGCGGACGAGCGTGTTCGGCGTCGTACCTGATTCGCTATACCAAATGTCGCCCTTCATGGACGCAATGCCGTAAGGCATCGACGTGGCGCCGCCGGGCGAAGCCCACTCTTTCACTTCACCGCTCGCCGGATCAAGGCGTCCGAGATAACCGCGCGCGTAGTCCGAGTCCCACATCATGTCGCCGGCATCGACGGCAAGACGCCGGGGCCGCGCGGCGGCGTTCGGCCGCGTCCATTCTCGAAT
>JANMJM010000273.1:0-12747 GCA_031371345.1 Vicinamibacteria bacterium | reverse complement strand
GCTGAGCGACGCGCCGCTCACGCAAAGAAACTTTGCCGACGGATTGACGCGCGGTAAGTTGTTGGAAAAAATTGCGAACGACCTCGCGCCGTGACACTGCAGTGGCCGCGATGTCCGGGGCGGAGTAATTCCGTCACAGATATGCCACAAAATTTAGTGAGCGCCCGTCGCAGACCGTCCCTTCGGCCGTGGCAGAGGGCCAATGGCGAGGCCGATGACACGGGCGAGCTCCAGTTTCGATTGCTCGAGCGCGCGATGGGATCGGAGGCTAGCGAATTTGGCGCATCAGATGTTCGAGGATGCGGTTCACGCGCTCCTCGAGATTGACGTTGTCGGGGAGCGTCACTTCGGGATGTTCCGGCGGTTCGTACTGAGAGCTCGCGTCGTTCGGACCGCTGAGATAGGCCTCGAGAAACGGGATGCCGGGGCCATCTTCCACATCCATGATCTTGCGCGCGCGTTCGCGCTCGTCGCGGCTCGGCGACGTGAATGCCACGATACACACGGCGCCGGACTCGGCGAAGAGCTTCGCCACTTCCGCCACCCGGCGCATGTTTTCCTCGCGATCGGTTCCCGACACACCCAGGTCTCCGCTCAGTCCTGGCCGGATATTCCCGCCGTCGAGCACGAAGCCCTGAATGTGACGCTCGAACAGCTGCCGCTCGAGCGACTTGGCGAGCGTCGTCTTGCCGCTGCCAGGAAGACCCGTCAACCAGACAACGGCGCCACGGTGCCCATGGCGTAAATGGCGTTCGCCGCGCGCGACGCGCGTCACGTCGGCATGTACGCCGGCATCGGCGACCACAGTGGCTGCCGCGAACCGCTCTGGCACGTCGACGACGATGCCGCCGCCTGCGACATCGAATCCGTCAACGAGGACGAGCCGTCCCATGAACGGGACGCGCTCGAAGAGATCGACAGCGACGGGCCGGCGGGTGCGAATCACGACCCTCGCGGCGTCGTTTGTACGGACCGAGTCGGCGCCTGTAATTGGCTCGACCGTCGAGGCGTCGATCACTTCCTCGAGTGTCTTGATCTCGCATTCGACTTCCTGCGTGACGAGCTTCAGCTTGTAGCGCTTGCCGGCCGCCAGCGGTGTGCGCCCCAGCCAGAAGATGCGCGCCGTGAATTCCGTCGCGAGGCTCGGCGCGTCGTTTGCGTGCACGGCAATCGATCCGCGCTCCACAAACAACTGATCCGACAGCGTGACTCCCGCCGGATCGCCGGCTTTCAGCACGTCGATTTGAGGCGTGTTCCAGCTCTCGATGGAACGGACGACGCTCGTGCGGCCCGAGGGCAGGAACAGCAGTTGATCGCCCGCCTTCAGCGTGCCCGCTTCGATGCGCCCCGCGAGAATTCGGCGATGATCGAATCGATACACGTCCTGGATAGGGAATCGCAGCGGCTGGTTGGTGATTTCCGCGGCGTCGGGAATCGTATCGAGCGCTTCGACGACCGACGGACCCGTAAACCACTTCATGTTGTCGCCGCGATTGGCGATGTTGTCGCCATCGCGCGCGGAGACCGGGAGGATGTGCTGCGCCTCGACGCCGATGCTGCCGAGAAATGCCCGGTATTCGGCTGAGACCTTGTCGAAGGTGGCCTGCGAGTACTTCACCAGGTCCATCTTGTTCACGACGACCACCACGTGCCGCACGCCGATCAGCCGCAGGAGGTATCCATGGCGCCGCGTCTGTTCCTGCACGCCTTCGGAGGCATCAATAATGATGAGCGCGGCGTCGGCGCGCGACGCGCCGGTCACCATGTTCTTGACGAACTCCTTATGGCCCGGTGCGTCGATGATGACGTATTCGCGCTTCTGTGTGCGGAACCAGATCTGCGCCGTGTCGATGGTGATGTTCTGATCGCGCTCGGCCTGCAGGCCGTCCATCATGTTGGCCCACTCGAACGGCACGCCGCGCCGCTGCGCGATGGCCACGAGCTGCTCGTACTTGCCCTCGGGCAGGGATCCGGTGTCGTAAAACAGACGGCCGATCAGCGTCGATTTCCCGTGATCGACGTGTCCGACGACGACCAGCTTCAGTTGATTACGCGCGTACGCCATCACATGTAGCCGTCGCGCCGGAGCTTCTCGAAGGCGTCTTCGCTTTCCTGGTCTTGCGCCCGTCCGGCGCGCTCCGAGGTCTTGGTGGCCTTCAACTCGGTCACGATCTCAGAAACCGTTCGCGCGTTGGATTGAATCGGAAACGTGCACGGGGCGCATCCGAGCGAACGATAGCGATGCCCGGTGCCGTCGTCGAAATAGAGCGGAATCACCGGGATTTTCTCGCGCTCGATGTACTCCCATACGTTCAGCTCGGTCCAGTGCAGCAGCGGGTGAATGCGGATGTGCGTGCCGGGCGCGAAATCGGTCTTGAACTGATTCCAGAATTCCGGCGGCTGATCCGACGCGTTCCATTCCATGTTCGCGTTGCGCGGAGAGAAGTAGCGCTCTTTGGCGCGCGTCGGATCCTCGTCGCGGCGAACGCCGACGATGATGCCCGTGTAGCCGTAGTGCTCGATGACTTCCTGCAAGCCGTCTTTCTTGAGCCATCCGCAGCATTCCACGCGAGTCGCGCGGCCGTTTGGATACGTGCGCCCCTCGGCGAGCACGGCCTTGTTCTGCCCGACGACGAGTTGCAGGTTCCACTCGCGGACGAGGCGGTCGCGGTACTCGATCATCGACGGAATCTTGTAGCTGGTGTCGATGTGGACGAGCGGGAAGGGCACATGGCCAAAAAACGCCTTGCGCGCCAGCCACAGCATCGCCGTGGAGTCTTTGCCGATGCTCCAAAGCATCGCCATGTTGTCGAACTTGGCGAACGCCTCGCGCATGATAAAAATCGATTCGCTTTCCAGAGCGTCCAGATGATCGTGATGCATGGTTACGACTGAAGGCACGTGCCTAAACCTTTCTATTGTATCAGCACGTTCGTGTTGATGCAGGTCCGTCGTTCTTGGTGCTGGGTTCTCGGTTCTGGTAACATGCGAAGTTTACGGACGACGAAAATTTCGCCCCTGTATGCCTGAAACACCGGTTCGCGCCGCCACCGCCATCGTCGTGCGCGGCGCGCGTACGCATAATTTAAAAAACATCGATCTCACGCTGCCGCTCGGCCAGCTGATTATCGTGACGGGTGTCAGCGGCTCCGGCAAGTCGTCGCTCGCCTTCGACACGATTTACGCCGAAGGGCAGCGCAGGTACGTCAGCTCGCTGTCGGCGTATGCGCGGCAATTTCTCGAGCGGATGGAGAAACCCGATGTCGATCGCATCGAGGGCATCTGTCCCGCGATTGCCATCCGCCAGAAAAACAGCATCCGCAATCCCCGCTCGACCGTCGGCACGACCACCGAGATTCATGACTACATGCGGCTGCTCTTCGCACGCGTCGGACGCACCTACTGCCGGAATTGCGGCCAGGAAGTCGTGCGCGAAACCGCCGAGGTCGTCGCCAAGCACCTGGGCGAGCTCCCTGAAGGCACCCGCCTGCTGATCGGCTTCGAAATGCCCGTCGTCGATCCGGGAGGGGTCATTGAAGGTTCAGACGCTGACGGGGCCGAAGACGATTCAGATACGGCGGCGGACGCCGTGTCGGCCGTCACCGCCACGCTCGCCACGCTGCGACGCAAGGGGTTCCATCGGCTGTATGTCAACGGCCAGACGGCGATGCTGGACAATCTCAATCCGGTCGAGCTGCGCGACCAGTCCAGCCTGAAGGTGATTGTCGACCGCGTGAAGGTCGAAACGGATCTGCGCACACGGCTCACCGATTCGATCGAGATTTCTTACCGCGAGGGTGGAGGGGCAGCGTTTGCCATAGAGGATGGCACAGAAGGTGCGAAGGTTCACCTGTTTAGCGAGCGCTTCGAGTGCCAGGACTGCAAGATCGCCTACGAAACACCGCAGCCAAGGCTCTTCTCGTTCAACAACCCGTTTGGCGCCTGTCCGACGTGCCATGGATTCGGCAACATCATCGAGCTCGACCTCGACCTGGTCGTGCCGGATAAATCGAAGACGATTGGACAGGGCGCGATCGAGCCGTGGACCAAGACGCATTATCGTGCGCAGCTCGCTGGATTGAAGCGCGCCGCGAAGGCGGCCGGCGTGTCGATGGACATCAAGTGGCAGGAGCTGACAGAGGAAGAGAAAGCCTTCGTCATCGAAGGCGACGGAAAAGACTACGACGGTGTCCGCGGCTTCTTCCGCTGGCTCGAACGAAAAAAGTACAAGGTGCACGTCCGCGTGTTTCTGAGCCGTTATCGGGGTTACCTGACGTGCCCCGAGTGCGGAGGCGCGAGGCTGCGCCTCGAAGCCCGCGACGTGAAAATCGGTGGACGCACGATCGACCGCGTGTCTTCCGACACGGTCCGCGAAGCCGGGCGGTTTTTCACCTCGCTGGAACTGACGGAGAAAGAGCTGGCCATCGGCAGCAAAGTCCTCCAGGAAATTCTGAAGCGACTCAAATTCCTGAGCGACGTCGGGCTCGACTACCTCTCGCTCGATCGACTGTCGTCAACGTTATCTGGTGGCGAGTCTCAGCGCATCAATCTCGCGACCTCTCTCGGCTCGTCACTCGTCGACACGTTGTACGTGCTCGACGAACCGTCGATTGGGCTGCATTCGCGCGACAACCTGCGGCTCATCAACATTCTTCGGCAGCTCCGCGATCAGGGGAACACGGTTCTGGTCGTCGAGCACGACGCCGACATGATCCGCGTGGCCGACACCGTCATCGACTTGGGCCTCGGCGCGGGCGAGCAGGGCGGCCGAGTGGTCTACGCCGGCCCGCTTGCCGGACTGATGCTGGAGCAGCGATCGCTGACGGCGAAATATCTTCGCGAGGATCTCGCGATTCCGGTTCCGGCGACGCGCCGGCGCGGCAGCGGCCAGAAGCTGCGCCTGCTTGGCGCAACCGAACACAACCTGAAGGACGTCGACATTGAAATTCCGCTGAACACGCTGACGTGCATTACGGGCGTGAGCGGATCCGGCAAATCGACGCTCGTTCACGACGTCCTGTACGGGGCGGTGAAGCGTGCCAAAGGCGGAACCGAGCGCCGCGTGGGCGCGCATCGGAAGCTCGAAGGCACCGAGCTCGTGAGCGATGTAGTGCTGGTCGACCAGACGCCAATCGGCCGCACGCCGCGATCGAATCCCGTGACGTATTTGAAGGCGTTCGATCCGATCCGCGAGATTTTCGCGGCTACGAAAGACGCGAAGTCGCGCGGCCTCACCGCCAGTCATTTCTCCTTCAACGTGCCTGGCGGCCGTTGCGAGGCGTGTCAGGGCGAAGGCGAAGTCCGCGTCGAGATGCAGTTCCTGGCCGACGTCTTCGTTCCGTGCGACCAGTGCGACGGCAAGCGATTCAAGCCTCAGATTCTCGAAGTGAAATATCGAGGGAAGAACATCAACCAGGTACTCGATCTCACAGTGCGCGAAGCGCTCGCCTTCTTCACGACGTCGCCGAAGGTGTTGCGCCGGCTTCTGGTGCTCGACGAGATCGGCCTTGCTTATCTGCGGCTGGGACAGCCCGCGACGACACTGTCGGGCGGGGAAGCGCAGCGAATCAAAATCGCGTCGCACCTGTCGTCGCGCACCGGCGACCGTATTCTTTATGTACTGGACGAGCCGACGACTGGCCTGCACTTCGACGACATCGCGAAGTTGTTGACGGCGTTCAAAAAACTCCTCGAAGCTGGGCATACGCTCGTCGTCATCGAACACAACCTGGATGTGCTGAAAACGGCCGACTACATCATTGATCTTGGACCCGAGGGCGGCGAGGAAGGCGGCCGTGTTGTCGCAACAGGCACCCCCGAGCAGATTGCCAAAGCGCCAGGCTCCCACACGGGAACATTTCTGGCGCCCGTGCTCGCCAGCGGGCGCACGCATGCGTATGCGGGGGAATAGCGGATCGTCGATCGTCCAACGTCGATCGGCGATCGTCGGAATTGCGCTGCTGGCAATGGGCTTCTCGCGCGATTCGACGATCGTGCCTGCATTGGAAGCGGCGACGAAAGATCCCGACGCCGCCACAGCATCGGCCGCACGGCACGCGATCGAGCGGATCAAGTTGGGCTGATGGCGCGTCTGCCGCGCTCATTTTACGGGCGGCCCACCCTCGAGGTGGCTCCCGATCTTCTCGGTAAAGTGCTCGTCCATCGGTCGAGCGCCGGGCTCACTTCCGGCATCATCGTTGAAGTCGAAGCGTATGTCGGCGAATCCGATCCTGCATGTCACGCGGCGCCAGGCCGCACGAAGCGCAACGCCCCGCTCTACGGACCTCCCGGTTTTTCCTACGTCTACTTGAACTACGGTGTGCACTATCTGGTGAACGTCGTCACCGAGTCGGAAGGATCACCGGCGGGTGTACTCATCAGAGCGGTCGAGCCGCTCGAAGGGATTCCGCTCATGCGCCGCCGGCGGATGCGCCAGCGGACGGCACGGCACCATAACAGGCGCGTGCGGCTGCCCGACCACGCCTTGTGCAAGGGTCCAGGCAACGTGACGCAGGCGATGGGCATTACGCTGAAGGACAATCACATCGATCTATTGGGCGACAAACTCTCCATTGAGGATCGCGGTCACCGGATCGAGGACGTGTCGTGGAGCCCCCGCATCGGCATCACGGTGGGCACCGAGCGTCACTGGCGGTGCTTCGTGGAAGGCCATATCTCCGTATCAGGGAAATTGCAGAAAACTCATGAAGACGCGAAGGGCAGGAAGGCACGAGGAGCGAAACTCTAGAGGCATTGTTCGTGTCTTCGTGATCTAGTGGTCTGTCTCCGCTGATCAAGTACCGACTACCGGGCGGGCCATCCCGGCTAGCTGCGTTGCTCCTCCCTCAAATACTCCCGGTATTCTCGGTCGTCCCGCCTTGCCATCCGGGCGCCGCGCTCCGGAATTCGGTACTCGTTCAGCGGAGACAAGCCACTAGTGCGCCTTCAGAAAGGCTGTGAGGTCAAGCGCCTGGTGCTCGCGCATCGCGATGCAGCGGTCGATCGTTTCGAGCGACTGCAGCCCGAGGCGTTCGTTGGCGGTGGTGCGACCTGTCTCGAGGAAGAATCGTGCAATGTCGTCCCTGGTTGGGCGATCGCAAAAGTCGTTGGTCGACCGGATGATCGTACGCAGACCCATGAACGTTCCGGTCTTCTGCAGGTCGTCCCAATGTGTTTTGACGTGCTCCCATGTGTCGAGGGCGGCCCATGGGCGTCTCATCAACACGGCGAGGAGCGTCGGCGAGTCCTGGGTTCTCACCTCGGGTGATGTCGCAAACTCGAGCGTGCGTTTGGTGAGCACCGAGTCGGGGAAAAACGTGAGGCCCACGCGGAAGCCGAATGCGTCGCCGCCTCGTCCGCCGGGGCCCTCCTGAGTCCGTACCCGGGTGAGATAGTGGTTGTACAGTGCCTCGTCCCCGGTCAGCGCGGCCAGCTGTATCGTCGTGTTGAGGAGGCTCGGATCGACCAATTTCGCCGATGCCAGATACATATCGATTCGACGTCGCGCTTCTCGAAGCACATCGGGATCGCGTCCGGCGTAGCCAAGTGTGTAGAGCACGGTCGAGCGAAGCGCTTGCCGATCGTCCCCTTCATTCGGCTTGGGAGTCCAGCCAAGCGTGTCGTTCGTCGGATGAAGCAGCTGGCGCACCCACTGCTCGAACGGCCGTCGCTGCGCGTCGTTAATCAGATGCTCGGAGATGTAGTTGATGCGGTCGGCAATCGTTTCGGTCACCGGGTTGATACCGGTCTTCACGATTTCCTGCGCGAGCGATAAAAAACTGGCAATAGATTCCCGATTCTCTCGCACGAGCGCCCAGCTGTCTTCGACGAGCGAGGTTTCTTCCCCGGCCGACAGCTCGTGGCCACGAATCGCTGCCTCGAGTGCTTTCAGTCCGCTCGTGCCGTAATCGGTTCGGTAATAGCCGCGGCTCTCGACGTTGGCAAAAATCCACGACGAGCAGCCGTTCAACGTGATCGCCCGAGACGGCCCGGTCAGCAATTCACACACCGCCGGTTCGACTTTGCCGGCACGCGAACGCTTGTAGCAGACAGGCACGTTCCATGTCGTCGTTGCAGGCACGGTCGCCGACATCGGTGTCTGGGAGATCGACAGGAGCGTTTTACCATCGGCGCATGCGGTTTTCACGCTCACCAGCGGAAGGCTCGGTTGGGTGATGAAGCTGGACAGCACCCCGTCAACCGGCTTCCCGGTCGTCTCGGCGATCGTGTTCCAGTAACCCTCGCCGGTGGCATTGCCGTACGCAAACTTCTTCAGGTAGGCGTTGATCGCATTCCGATAGCTGGACGGTCCGATGTAGCCCTCGACCATTCTGACGATTTGCGCCGTCTTCTGATAAGCGATCGCGTCGAAGATGCCGTTGATGTCTTCCGGAGTTTCTACCTGCGTACGAACCGGTCGCGTGTTCTGCAGCGCGTCGACACCCATGGCGCTCTGTGAGTCGCGCACCTCGCTGAGCCGGACGTTCCACTCCGGTTTCCACTCATACATCGGACGTCGTTCCATCCACGTGGCGAAACCCTCATTCAGCCACACGTCGTCCCACCACTGCGGCGTGACGAGATCGCCGAACCACTGGTGGGAAATTTCGTGAGCCATGTACTGGGCTACCTGCTCCAGGTGGCTCGCCGATCGCGCGTCGGCATTCACGAGCAGCGACTGTTCGCGAAACACGATGGCCGCGGTGTTCTCCATAGCGCCGGCCGAGAAATCCGGGACACCCACGACGTCGAGCTTTTCGAACGGGTATTTGATGGTGAAGTATCGGTTGTAGTACCTGAGGGCGACCTCGGCGCTTTGAAGCGCAAATCCCAATTGATCCTTGCGATTCGGGCTGGCGCAGATTCGGATGGGGATTCGGTCCGCGCTGCCTCGCACGCACGCCCAATCGCCGACGACCAGCGCAACGAGATAGGTCGACATTTTCGGTGTCGTCGAGAATTTCAGCGTGTGCTTACCAGCCTGAGGCCCAGGCGTGTCGGACATCACGCGGCCATTCGAGATCGCGGTGTCGCGCGTGTCGATCGTGGCGCTGATGTCGAACGTGGCCTTCTTCACCGGCTCGTCGAAGCAAGGAAAGGCTCGGCGAGCGTCCGTCGCTTCGAGTTGCGTCACGGCGTAGTTGCGGCCATTTCCCTTGCTGAGATAAAAGCCCCGCAGCCGGTCGTTAAGAGCGGCAGCGTATCGAATGGTAATCGTCGCGGCGCCAGCAGCGATTGGCTGCGGAACCGTTAGCGTGGCCGTTTCGGTACGTGGGTCGAGCGTAACCATCGCATGCTGTGTCGTTCCGCCGCTCGAAATCGTCGTGTCGATGAACTGCATCTCGGCCGCATTCAGCGTGATGGTGCTCGTCGCCTCCGCCACTCGAACGGAGATGCCGACCTCGCCCTGGAAGGTACCGGTGGAGAAGTCGGGAGACAGATGAAGCGTGTAGTGTTCGGGAATTGGAGAGAACGGAAGTCGTTGGGCAGGTAGTGCGGCGGCCAGCAGGCACACCATCCCTGCGAGTGCAGCGGCCAGCCGGGTTGACACGATGTTACCCCTCGCGCTGGAGAATGGGGATTTGCAGGGTAACTTGGCGCCCGTCACGCATGACCACCACGGTGGATGTGCTCCCGATTGTCGCGTCTGCCACCAGTCGCAACAGATGTGACGGATCTTCCACCATCTGACCGTTGAACGAGATGATCACATCGCCCGGCTGCAGTCCGCCGCGGAACGCGGGCGAGCGGCGATCGATCCGATTCACAAACACGCCGCGCGCCTCGCGAAGACCCAACTCCGCCGCCAACTGAGTCGTGAGCGGATAGAGCAGCATCTGTCCGATCGATCCGCGATGGACCATGCCGTATTTGATCAGCTCGTCGATGACGCGCCGCGTGAGGTTGCTGGGAACAGCGAACCCGATTCCCTGATTACCGCCGCTCGGCGCGACGATGCCCGTGTTGATGCCAACGAGTTCACCGCGCGCATTCACGAGCGCGCCGCCGGAATTGCCCGGATTGATCGCCGCATCGGTCTGGATGAAATCTTCATATTCCGAGAAACCCACGTTGGTGCGGCCAAGCGCGCTCACGATGCCAAGCGTGACGGTTTGATTCAGTTGAAAGGGACTGCCAATCGCCAGCACCCATTCGGCCACTTTCAGCTTCGACGAATCTCCCCACGTCATGGCCGGCATCGGCGCCGAGCCTGGCGCGATCTTCAGCAATGCAATGTCGGTCGCCGGATCGGTTCCGATGATGCGCGCCGGGACTTCGTGCTTGTCGCCGAACGCGACCGTCACCTCGGCCTTCGCGCTCCGGACGACGTGATTGTTGGTGACGACATAACCATCGGCCGACACGAGCACGCCTGAGCCGAGGCTCATATCGCGCCGATCGCGGCCGCCGTACATGTCTTCCTGTCCGCCGAAGAAGTACTGCAAGAACGGATCGTCGGAGAATGGCGATCGCGGTGCCTGCGTGACGGTGACCGAAGAGATATTGACGACGCTCTTGACGGCTTGCGCGGCGACGCCGCTAAGGTCGGGTAGGCCGCCGGCCAACGCCGCGGGAACCGCGATGGCCTGGCGTTGCGCCGGCTGCGCCAGGGTGTCGCCCGCCGGCGGCAGACGGCCGGTCAGGATGAGACCGGCGATAAATCCAGAAAGAAGGAGCGCTAACGCAACAGACGCTCGTTTCATGGCCGTTTTTGCATCGTAACATGTTTGACGGACCTTCGATAAGTTGGCTACGATTGATCGGTTATAGCGCTTTCAAAGGTCACGAATGAGTTCAATTCAAGCGACACGGCTGCGAAAAGGCAATCTCATCAGGGTTGGCGACGATCTGCTGCGTATCATGGAGCTTCATCATCTGACGCCCGGCAACAAGCGCGGGTTCGTCCAGTGCAAGGCGCGCAATATCCGAACATCGTCGCTCGTCGATCACAAGTTCCGGGCAGAAGACGACGTCGAGCGCGCCATTCTCGACGAGCACGAGATGCAGTATCTCTACAGCGACGGCGATGCGTTCCATTTCATGAATACCGAGTCGTTCGAACAGTTGCACATCGACCGCGATGTGCTCGCCGACGCGGTGAACTATCTCCTGCCGGACTCGCTCATCAAGGTGGAGTTTTACGGCGACGAGCCAGTCGGGATCGATCTTCCGCCGACCGTCGATCTGCTGGTGAAGGACACGGCGCCCGGCATCAAGGGCGCGACCGCCAGCGCCCAGGTAAAGCCGGCTCTTACTGAAACGGGACTCGTCGTCTCGGTTCCGCCGTTCGTGAACGTCGGCGATCGAATTCGCGTGAGCACGGAAACCGGCGAGTATCAGTCACGAGTATGAAGCCCTTGGCTTTTGACTTTAGGCTCTGGGCTTGTGGCCTGGAGGCAGACCGAAGGCCCAAAGCCTAGAGTCCAAAGCCCATGGATGTACCGTATAGATCCCCCGCTCACGGCTGGATTGAAGTCATCACCGGAAGCATGTTCAGCGGGAAGAGTGAAGAGCTCATCCGCCGATTACGCCGCGCCCAGATTGCGCGCCAGAAGGTGCAGATTTTCAAGCCGTCGTTCGACAGTCGATTTGCCCCCGCCGAGATCGTGTCTCACAGCGAGATGCGCATTCAGGGCGTGAACGTCGGTAACTCGGCCGAGCTGCTTCGCCTGATCGACGACGACACTGAGGTCGTCGGCATCGACGAAGCGCAGTTCTTCGACAAAGATCTGCCGGCCGCGTGCACGAAACTCGCCGAAAACTTCAAGCGCGTCGTCGTCGCCGGCCTCGACACCGATTACCTTGGCAACCCGTTCGAGCCGATGCCGGTGATGATGGCGATAGCGGAATACGTGACGAAGACGCACGCCATTTGCATGGTGTGTGGCAACCCCGCGAGCCACACGCAGCGTCTGGTCGCCAGCGAGGAACGAATGCTGCTCGGCGCAACCGGGACGTACGAGGCGCGGTGCCGCCGCTGCTTCGATCCGGCGCTGGCCACGGCACCCGCCAAGCCGGCGACGAAGTAGTTTCGGTAAACTACCCTTATCTATGGCAGCGGACGTAGCGCCCCGGATTCTGGTGCTGCTCGGCGTGGGATTTCTTGTCGCGAACGTGCGCATTGCGCTCGAGACGCTGAAATTCTTCCGGCGCCGTTCGTCGGCGCTGCTGACCTGGCGCGGTCAGAAGCCGAGCTACTACGGCCTGCAACTGGCCCTCGGCGTCATCCTCGGGTTGCTGCTGACCTACGACGTCCTGGTCGTCTATCGCAATCAAATCCTCATTCAGCACGAGGTGCCGCCGCAGCTCTTCGGCATCATGATGATGTTCTTGTATTACGGATATTTGATGCCGCTCAGCGTCCGCATCGGCCGCGGTTTTTACGCCGACGGAATTTGGTCGGAAAGCGGCTTCGTTCCCTATTGGAAGATCGGCGCCGTGTCCTGGCGGGAGGGCGAGGAAATTGCGCTCGTGATCGTCTCGCGCCTCCGGAATCTGGCTCGCCGTCTGGTGGTGCCTGGCATGCACTACGCGGCGGCCCGCCGGCTTCTCAGGGATAAAATCGCGGCGCACGACATCCAACTGTTGCGTACTGGGCTGGAGCTGGGGATGCACGACGATAGAGACGACGCGTAGGACTCTTCGATGACTAGGGGAAGGAGGAAGGGGTGAGGGGTGAGGGGTAAGGGGTAAGGGGTAAGGGGTAAGGGGTAAGGGGTAAGGGGTAAGGGGCGAGGTACTGTACCG
>JANMJM010000210.1:0-10711 GCA_031371345.1 Vicinamibacteria bacterium | reverse complement strand
GCAGATTCAGTCCTGTTGTAAATGATCCGGAACGGAATGTAAGGATTCGCCGCGCTCTCGCGGACCGTCGCCGCCAGATGCGGACTGTAGAGATAGCCGACGCCGCCTCGCACAACCGTTTTCTCTGAATTGTCGACCGTCCACGCGAAGCCGAGACGAGGGCCAAAGTTCGAGGCATCGGGATTGTAGGGTTTCAGCGGATCGACTTGCGGCCCGAAGTTGAGCTTGGTCAAGTCCGTCGCAGGCGCAAAATTGACGATTTCCACCGGCACGGGCGTAATCGGCTTCACCCGAACCTGTCCGTAATAGTCGTACCGCAGGCCGGCGTTCACGACGAGCTTGGTGCCAAGACGCCAGTCGTCCTGAAGAAACATGCTGTACTGATCCATCTTCGAGTCGTGCGGCGGTGCACCGAACGAGATGTTCAGTGACGTGAGGGTGTTGCTGAGCAAGTCAGCATAATTCTGATAGCCGAACCCAGGGTTCTGCGGATTCAGCCGGCCGCCCGTTTCGCGCATGGCGCGGAACCCCGCTTTGATGAGATGGCGCTCGTACCCGCGGCTGAATTTCTGTTCGAAGCTGTAGGTCGTGCCTCTCATGTCCCAGATTTCCGAGCTCGGCGTCGAGAACAGGCCGCTGATGTTGAGCAAGCCCACGCGGCGGCCGTACGACATAACTTCGTTCGGATTACTCGGAGATTTCACACTCAGGAAGGCATCGAGCCTGGCGAGGTACGTCTTGTTCCATCCGACGCGGCTTTCCGAGACCCACCTACCGCGCGTCATCACCATTTGCGCCGCAATGCGATCCTGCTCGTTGGGATATTCGCGATCGTTCGAGTTGTTCACGTTCGCTCTCGGATCCAACGTGAACGGACGCAGCCGTGTGTAAGTCACGCCAAGGTTGGCACCATTGAACACCGCCATATCGCCTTTGGCGACGACGTGATTTTCGCTGCGCTTGCGGATGCCGAGACCGCGCCACCGGCCAACTTGGGGGTTCACGACGCCTGCGGTCGACACGATGGGTTCGGTCGGCAAATAAAGCGTGTCGAGCACGATTTTCGTTTCGGGAAACGGTAGCGCCCGCAGAATCTCGTCGCGCACGGCTTGGTAAGGAACCGTGCTGTTTTGATTCAACTGCACGGTTTCGTGATAGCCCTCGTAGGTGCCGAAGAAAAACACCTTGTTCTTCATGATCGGGCCGCCGAGCGTGCCGCCGTACTGATGAAACGTTCCGACCGGCTTTGCCGCCGTCGAAAAGAAGCTGCGCGCGTTGAACTTCTCGTTTTGCCCGCTGTAGAACGACGTGCCGTGGAAGTTGTTCGTTCCCGAGCGGCTGATGACGTTGATCTGGCCGCCCGCGACACCGCCGTACTCGGCTGGCAGCACGCCCTTGACGATCTGCACTTCGGCGATCGAGTCGAGGCTCATGACCGAGATCTGATTCTGGCCGCCGTACTGCGCCAGCGAGCGCCCTTCCGGGTTGGAGTTCGCTTCGGTGCCGTCAACCGTGACGCCCGTGCCGCCCGCAGCGACGCCGTTCATCTGCACGTCGCCCGCGCCGCTCGTGCTGACGCCGGGCGTCAGGCTCATCAGGTTCGTGAGATTCCGGCGATTCACCGGCAGCTCGCGCACCTCCTGCGATCCCAGGCTGTCGGCCTGAAGAGAAGCGGAGCTGTCGACAAGTGGCGCTTCTCCCGTCACCGTGACGGTCTCGGCGAGCGCACCGACTTCGAGCGTGAAGTTCTGACGAACGGTCTGGCCAGCGCCGAGTTGCATCCCTTGGCTTCTTGAAGCCTTGAAGCCCGCCAGCTCAATCCTGACGGTGTAAGGCCCACTCGGCAGCGCCGAAAGCACAAACTCGCCGTTGGCGTCCGACACGGTCTCGCGCGCCACGCCAGTGCCTTCATGGGTGGCGACAACACTCGCGCCAGGAATGATGCTTGCCGAACTGTCTCGCACCACGCCAATCAACGTCGCGGTTGTCACCTGCGCGTTCACCAAACCGGCTGGCCAAAGTAACAACGTGGCCATAAAAAGAAAGAGGCTCCGCTGAAAAAACCGCATACCCACCTCGCAAAAATGCAGGCGACCTCGCCCGCTGTTCATAGTCCAAAAACGATCCGCAACTGCCGCGCCAACAGGAAGGACGTAGATTGCGGCTACAACAGAGCGGCAAGGATCCGTGACGGAAGCTAAATCCAATCCGAGCGATAGACGATCCAAATGATCGGATTACTATAGCAGTGATACAACTCGCGACAAATCGCCGCTGTTCGCGTCCTGGCTCTTGTAGATCGTGTGGTTCTATCACGGTCCTCGCACATCGTCAACGAAATCCGACAGCAAATGCGACGGAGTTTCGCCATGCGAAATCGTGATGCGGATACGCGCGCACCCGCTACAATCTCGCCGTTCTTCTGAAGGGAACAACTGATGAAAAAATTGCTCGTGGCGGCGATGACGTTCGGTGTGTGCGCGTCAACGTGGGCGCAGAGTCAGCCAAACACGTTGACCAGCCAGGAAAAAAAGGACGGATGGATCTTGCTCTTCGACGGCAAGACGCTCGATCAATGGAATGTCACACCGGCGCTCGCGAAAGTGTGGAAGGTCGCCGGCGGTGCGATCGCGTCTGACGCGAAGGGCGGCGGTGGAACGATGCTCACTAAACAAGAGTTTTCAAATTTCACGTTAAAGGCGGAGTTCTTCGCACATCCGGACATCAACTCCGGCATCATCCTGCGCAGTCCTCCCGCACGCCCGGCTCCCGCGCCCGGTGAGAAACCAACGCCCGCGCCTGGAGGACCAGGCTATGAATTGCAGATACGCGACAGGAATCCGGGCAACTACAGCGCCGGCGATTTTCTGACAGGCAGCGTCGTTGGAGTCGGGAAAGCGCCGGCCGATGCGAAAATTATTCCGGACAAGTGGAACACGATCGAAACAACCGTCGATGGCGATCACTTCATCGTGATCTATAACGGCCGGAAAGTGGTGGACGCGCACGACTCCAAGCGGGCGTCTGGAGCGATTGGGTTGCAGCTGGCTCACCCCGAAGACGTCACTCACGCAAACATCGAGTTCCGCAATCTGAAGATTCGCCCTCTCGGGAAGTAAAACTCGGACGCAGAGGCGCAGGGACGCCGAGAATTTCTTTTAACGAAAGAAAACTCTGCGACCCCGCGTCTCCGCGTCGAGACCGTTCGGATTGGCATAGTGCGGAATGTTGAGAGCATTAAAGAAGTCCGCACGGATCTCGGCGCGCTTGGTCCCGACGCGGACGGAAGTGGTTATTTGGAATCCTTATTGATGTCTTAGGACCTTACCTATACCCGTGCAGAGGTCAGGGCGGGCCAGTGAAAGCGGCCCGCCCCAATCTCAACCCTCAGAATAAGAAACGTACCCCGAAACGGACCATGCGCTCGGTCAGCGGCAGGATGTCCGTGACCCTGCCGAAGTTGGCATTACCAAACGTGCCGTTCGGATTGGCGTAGTGCGGTGTGTTCAGCGCGTTGAAGAAGTCCGCCCGAAGCTCGGCGTGCCGCTTTCCGAAGCGAACGATCTTCACGATCGACGCGTCGAGGTTGACATAAGCCGGTCCGGTCAGCAGGTCATACCGGCGCACGTTGCCCCACGTGCCGGCAGGTGGCGCCGAGAAGACCGACGTGTCGAACCAGAGCGCGTTCGCACCAATGCCGCCGAGCACCTCGGGCGTCCCCGTCACGTTCGGCGTCTGGGTATTCCCCGGCGCCCGAAGACCCGACGCGCTGGCGGTGAAGCTGATCGGTGTGCCAGAGGACGCTGAAAACAGGCCGGTGACCTGCCAGCCCCCCAGGATTTTGCTGGCCACACCTTCGCGGAGCCACTTGCCCTCCGGCCCCACCGGCAGCATATACACGAAGCTGCTCGTGTAGTTGTGCAACGGGCAACAATTGTCGAAGGCCGAGGGGCCATAGCCGCGCTCGAACCTGTCGGGGGCGGCCGGGTAGTCATCGAGGTAGTTCCAGCCACGCCCCAGCGTGTACGAATTGGTCACCATCAGGCCGCCCCGCATGCGGCGATCCACCTTGACCTGCATCGAATGGTACTTGCGTTGGGGCCGCCCGTCTTTCACCGCCACATTCGTCGTCCCGGTTCGGCCGAACTTCTGGAAGAGCGCCTGGCCGGCGCGATCCGCGCCGACGATCATGCCCGCATTAATATTTGTGTTGGCATAAGGTATGTTTGTGCGGTTACCGACGTACGCGACTTCGGCCGAGAAGGATCCGGGCAGCGTCCGCTGGTA
This sequence comes from Vicinamibacteria bacterium, assembly GCA_031371345.1. Taxonomy (GTDB): domain Bacteria; phylum Acidobacteriota; class Vicinamibacteria; order Vicinamibacterales; family JAMQPK01; genus JAMQPK01. The sequence goes on along the minus strand of JANMJM010000210.1, from coordinate 6,424 downwards.
GGCGACGTTCCACGCGTGCAGCTGCCCCAAGTGACGCGGTTTGGTATAAACGCTCGTGAATTCCTGCGTGAGCAGCGCGCCGTCGGCCACCAGGATGCCGCTGTTCGGAATCGGAACGAGGGAGGGCGCCGGAATGCCCGCGACCATGGCGCCCGCCGCCGCGAAGCTGTTTGGCCCGTTGATGACCTGGTTCTGTTCGACCGGGAAGCCCCGGCAGCACCCATCCGGATACTGCAGCCCGCTCACGCCATAACCCGCGCGCAGGACGTTCGAGTCGTTGAGGCGCCAGGAGATGCCCGTGCGCGGGGCGAAGTTCTTCCAGTAGCTGGCGACGCCGAGATCATCGGGAATGTTGCCGTAGCCTGCCACGAGGAGCTGGTTGGTTTCCGGGTCGTAGGTGACCATGCCGCCCTTGCCGTGAAACCCGACCAAGGGCGTGTAGTACTCGTGGCGCAGGCCGAGGTCCAGGGTGATGCTGGGATGTACCTGCCACTTGTCGTGGACGTAGGACCAATAGGATGAATGCCGTCCACCGCGGTGGGGCGCGTCCATCGGGAGTCCCACATCGGTCACCGCGGGTATGCCTCGCTCGATCTGCTGCGGCACATCCAGCAGGAAGGCCGCCATTTGATTGGCGTAGCCATTCTGCGCCGCGCTGTCGCTGGGGATCGCCGTCATCGAGCCGGTGAAGAAGAATGCACCGCGCGGGTGGGTGACCTGATCAAGAAAGTCACTGGTATTCAGGAACTCGAAGCCGACCTTCAGGGTGTGGTTGTGCCAGATTTTCGAGAGGTTCGTCCCCACGTTTGTCCTGCGCTTGGCCCGATCCCATGGCAGCGAATTCTCGGTGCCAATGAGGAAGTTATGGTACGCAGGGATCCTGATCGTGGGAGCCCCGCTGGTAAACATCGTCAGATTCGCGCCCGGTATCCCGATCTGGTCGGCCAGGTTCATCCCGTTCGCATCGGTGATCGCGATGTTCCGGTAATAGCTTTGGCCGGTGCGGATTTCCTGGACGAGCGTCGGTGACCACACCCTGTTGTAATTCACCGAGTAGTTATACGACGGCTGGTTACCCGTTCCCGCGAAGTCCTTGATGCCGCCCCAGATCCCGTTCGGTCCGAAGGTCCCCGGGTCTTTCGAGTTGGAGCTCTGGCGGCTATAGCGGGCCGCCAGGTTGTCGTTCCCAGCCAACTGATAGGTCAGCTTGACGTCGAACTGGTCGGTGGTCTTCGACCGCACGTACGGTTGCTCGTAATTGATCGCCCCGAGCGGCGCGCCCGCGACGTTCGGCATTGGGATAATGGCGAGCAGCCGCTGCGCAATGGGACTGATGCGATCGGCGGGGATCCGATTGCCGGGGAACGGCGTCCGGCCCGCACCGTCGGCATTGCCGGTCTTCGGATCGTAAATGATCGTCGGCGCCGCACTGAAGTCGCCGGTCCGGAACGCCGCCTCCGGGATGTGGGCGCGCGAAATGCGGCCGCTGTCATCCGTGGTGTGCACGTAGTCGCCGAAGAAGAACAACTTGTTGTGGCGAATCGGCCCGCCTAACGTAAAGCCGGTCTGCAGGTACTTTGTTTCGGGTGGCGAAAACAACGAGAAGGGATTCTTCGACATCGTCGCCTCGGTGTTGCCGAAGCTGAAGAGCGATCCCGACAGGCTGTTCGTGCCCGATTTCAGCGTCACGTTGGTCACCGCGCCGCCCACCGCCCCGAACTCCGCGTCGTAGTTGCTGGTGGTGACGGAGACGGTTTCGATCGCCTCGGCCGAAGGAATCAGGAACGTCAGGTTATCGCCGTTGTCCGTGCCTTCGAACTTCGCGGCATTCCGTTCCCGGTTTTGTCCGTTGACCGTGCTCGACAGGCTGTCCTGCGCGTTGTAGAACTCGGAGTGCGGGCGGAACGGCCGCGTCGCGCCCGGCACCGTGACGAGCATGCCCTGGTAGCTCCGGTTGAACGACAGCGGCATCTGCGTGATCTGCTCGCTCTGAATGACGCGGCCCGTGTCGGTACGATCGGTCTGCAGCATCGGCGCCTCGCCAGTCACGGTCACCGATTCTTCCAGTGCGCCGACCGACAACGCGATGTCCACGCGCACCGTCGTGTTTACGTTGACGTCCACATTGTCACGAGTGAACTTTTTAAAACCCACGAGCTCGCCTTCGATCCGGTACACCCCGGGTGCGACGTTCGTAAATGTGTAGTTGCCCGCCTCGTTCGACACGGCGGTCCGGCTGATATTGGTGCGCACTTCGCGCGCCGTCACCGTCGCACCGGGAATCGCACCACCAGTCTCGTCTCTGACATTGCCGACCAGCGTGCCGACCTGACTCTGGGCGGTAAGGTCCCTCGGCATCAACACGATCCCAAACACTACAAGTACGGCGAGGGCGAATACACGACCAGTGGCATACGCGATGAGTCGGCGGCGATGAGTCATGGAATCAATCCTCCTTAGCGCTACTCGGTAAAACAGGGATCAAGCTGATCGGCGAATGACTTCGCCAACAACAGCTCGGGAAACAGTTCTCAGTGAACGCAGTACTGGGAAACGGCTCAGTAGGAAAATCGAGGGAACGATTCGTCCATACTTCACGAACAGCGTGGCGGCCTGTGCGCTCGCATCAACAGGCGCAAAAAGGATCCCACACGCAACGAGTGCCGCGACACTGAACCGGCGTCGAAGGGTCATCGAATCCTCCTTTTAAGTGCACGGAGCAACGCTGACGAACGAATGAAGGTTGTACGGCGAACTATAGGGTGGAGGTCGGTTGAAATCCAGCGCAAAGTGTCAATGTTTGCGCCGGTGGAATCCAATAGTTTGAATTGCAACGGATCCACGCACTTGAATCGTGCGTGGATCCGAATTTGGGAGGAACAGCTAGGCGATAATCTGCGGAATCAGCGTGCCGTAGACGTCTGTCAGCCGCATATTGCGTCCGTTGTACAAGTAGGTAAGCTTCTTGTGATCCAAGCCAAGCAAGTGCAGCATCGTCGCATGCAGGTCGTGATACGACACCGGCTGCTCGCCCGTTTTGTATCCCCAGTCGTCGCTCGACCCGATCGATTGGCCACCCTTGATACCCGCGCCGGCCATCCATACCGTCATCACGCCAGGGTTATGATCTCGTCCGACGCCGCGCTGCGAGATCGGCATCCGGCCGAATTCGCCGTGCCAGATGACGAGCGTCGAATCGAGCAGGCCGCGCGCTTTCAAATCCGTCAACAGGCCGGCGATTGGCAGATCGGATTCCATCGCGTGCTGGCTATGATTCGTCTTCACATTCCCGTGTGCGTCCCATGTGTCGGTGTTCTGGTTCCCCATACCACCCTGAAACAGCTGGACGAACCGCACGCCATGTTCGACCAGCCGGCGCGCCAACAGGCACTGTCTGCCAAACGGCTCAGTCACGTTGTTGTCCAACCCGTACATTTTCTTTGTGGCTTCCGACTCGGTGTAGATGTCGATCGCCTGGGGCGCGCATCCCTGCATCCGGTACGCCAACTCGTAGGACGAAATCCTCGCCGACAGCTCCGAGTTCCCCGGGTACTTCTCCATGTCGAGCTCGTTCAGTTTTCCCAACAAGTCGAGGCGCGCGCGCTGCGTGTCGGGCGTCATGCCGGCGACGGGCTTGAGGTCGATGATCGGATCGCCTGTCGCCCGGAACGTCGTGCCCTGATATGCCGCAGGCATGTAGCCCGCGCTCCAGTTAGTCGGACCGCCGATGGGTCCGCCGCGTCGATCGTGAATGACGACGAAGGCAGGCAGGCTCGTGCTTTCGGTCCCGAGGCCGTAGCTCACCCAGGAACCGGCGCTGGGAAATCCCACACGAATCTGTCCCGACTGCATTTCGTAATGCGCCTGTACGTGGTCGTTGGACCTGCCGAACACCGAATGAATGAACGCGATTTCATCGACGTGCTGGCCGATGTTCGGAAACACCTCGGAGATCAGCTTTCCCGACTGCCCGAAGCGCTTGAATTCGAACGGGCTCGGCATGAGCGGCCCGGGGTTGCCCTGACGCACGTGGATGTCGCCCTGCACCTTGTCGTCGAGCGGTTGCCCGGCGTACTTCACGAGCGCGGGCTTGTAGTCCCACAAATCGACGGCGCTCGGTCCGCCCGTCATGAACAGCGAAATCACCGCCTTGGCGCGGGGCGCGAAGTGCGGCGGTTTCAACGCGTAGGGATTGGATCCCAACGGCGGGGCTGTGCACGCGCTCGACAAATCGGCCGCCAGTAATCCCTGCTTGTCGAGGAGATCCGTGAGTGCGAGCCCACTGATGCCGCCGCCCGCTCGAAACAGAAAATCGCGACGTGACCAGAAATTTTTGATGTTCACGGCGTTACCTCATGTAGAGAAATTCGCTCAGGTTCAGCAGCACGTGCGTGAGATCGACGAGAGACTTCGACTTCACCGTAGCCATCGCGAGCGATTTTTCCAAATCCGTCGCCGATCGGCCAAGCGCGTATTGATAGCCGAGATCAATCTGTCTCGCCACATCGTCCGGCGCTTGACTGGTAATCCGTTCCGCGAGCAGTTCCGCCTGGCGCAGCACGAATGGGTTATTCAGGAGCGTCAGCGCCTGCGTCGGCACGGTCGATACGTTGCGCTGCGCCGCCGAAAGATTCATGTCCGGATGGTCGAACGTCTCGAACATCGGGAACGGCAGGGAGCGCCGTTGATAGACGTAAATACTCCGGCGCCAGGTGGCCGGCCCGTCAGGCTCGACCCTCCACGTTCCCTTCGTTTTCTCCGTGTCGAGAATGGCATCGGGGACGAAGGGGAATATCGGGGGACCGCCGATCGCGAGATTGATCGTGCCGCTCACGGCCAGCATCGCGTCGCGAATAGTTTCTGCGTCGAGCCGCTGCGGACGGAATCGCCAGAGCAAATCGTCCTCTGGATCCTTGCTCAGATTCCCGCCGTGATCGAACACGGACGCCATCTGATACGCATCTGACGTCATGATCAGCCGGTGGAGCTGTTTGAAGCTCCACCCTCGATTCATGAACTCGACCGCCATCCAGTCCAACAACTCTGGATTGGTCGGCGGCTCGCCCATCTTACCGAAATTGTCGAGCGTCGCGACGATCCCGCGCCCGAAGTGGTGAGCCCAGACTCTGTTGACAGCGACGCGCGCCGTCAGAGGATTCTGATCGGACCCGAGCCATTGCGCCAACGCGAGGCGTCGGCCGGACGTGCGGCCGTCGGGCCGCGGAATTTCCGTCGGAGGATTGCCGTAGGTTGCGACACCAACGAAACCCGGCTTCATCAGCGAGCCATGACTCACCGGATCGCCACTGACGAGGAAGTACGTTGGCGGAGGCTCGTACCGTCCGGGACCTTCGTGTAAGAACGTGCCGTTCGGCCTGTCGGCGGGCGGGAGCCGGCATTTGGGGCATCCAATGGTCTCGTCGCCTCTGCCCATCGGCGCAAACCGCCAGTCGCCGTCGGTGATGATTTCTGCCATCGGCAACGGCTTGGGCCGTTGTCTTTGCAGCACCGTGATCTGCGAACGCAGCTCTTTGGTCTGCGCAAGCTCGTCGGGCGACATCAATTTCTCCACCTCGATGATGGTGCCGCCGCCGCCCGTCAGTACTTGAGTTGCAAGCAGTTGTTCTCCGGGCGTCCGTTCGGCTTCGGGCTTGAACACGGCGGCCTGGACGTTCTCCGGATACGCCTTCTTGATGTACTCGGCGCGCACTTTGTCGCGCGACGGCGCTTCGATCTTGGCAATGCGGTCGCGTAACGCGGCGACCTTTGCGTCGATGTCTTTGTTGGCCTTCGTGTAGGCGTCCACCTCGGCGCGCGGCCCGAGCGGCACCTCGACCTCGACCCATCCATTCAGCGCTGCCGCGAGACTGTAGTAATCCTTTTGCGCAATCGGATCGAACTTGTGGTTGTGGCACCGGGCGCAATTCACGGTGAGGCCGAGCACGCCTCTTCCAAGTGTGGCAATCAGGTCGTCCACGTAATCCCAGCGGCGCTCAGGGTTGTCTTTCTCGCGGAAGAGCACTCTCGGCCCGGCTCGCAGAAACCCCGTGGCGATCAGCGTTTCCTGGGTCTTCCAGTCGAGCTCGTCACCAGCGATTTGTTCCCGCAGAAACTGGTGATACGGCTTGTCCTCGTTGAACGCCTTCACCACGTAGTCGCGATAGCGCCACGCGTTGGGTTTATCGTAGTCCTGTTCGAAGCCGTTGGAATCGGCGTAGCGCGCCACGTCGAGCCAGTGACGGCCCCAGCGCTCGCCATAGTGAGGCGACGCGAGCAGCTGATCGATCACCTTTCCCCACGCGTTCTCAGACTTGTCCTCGACAAACGCCGTAACCTCCGCAGGCGTGGGGGGAAGGCCGACTAAATCCAAATACGCACGCCGAATCAACGTGCGACGATCGGCGCGCGGCGCTGCGATAAGACC
>JANMJM010000200.1:0-3406 GCA_031371345.1 Vicinamibacteria bacterium | reverse complement strand
CCTTCAGGATGCCCGCGCGCTGCGCGTCGTCGATATCGTGATTCACGTACGCCGTGAGATCGGCCACGCGCACGATCTGTCCCTCGAGCGTCTTCGCGCGCTGCGACACCGGCATGCCGACCGGAGAGCCGCCCTTGCCTTTGGAATGATGTGCGATGCCGTCGCGCACTTCCCAGGTCAGATTCAACCCCTTGCGATCGTTCTCCAGCACGTCAACGATCCGCAAGCTCTGCTCGTAGTGATTGAAGCCGCCAGGAATCAGTTCGTCCAGCACGCGCTCGCCCGCGTGGCCGAACGGCGTGTGACCGAGATCGTGGCCGAGCGCGATCGCTTCGGTGAGCTCTTCGTGCAGTTGAAGAACTTTCGCGATCGTTCTTGAAATCTGCGACACCTCGAGGGTATGCGTGAGCCGCGTGCGATAGTGATCGCCGGTCGGGGCAAAAAACACCTGTGTCTTGTGTTTCAGCCGCCGGAACGCCTTGCAGTGCACGATACGATCGCGGTCGTGCTGAAAAGCGGGACGCACATCGTCTTCCGGCTCTTCGCGCAGTCGGCCGCGCGTTTCGGCGCTCCTCGCCGCCTGCGGCGCCAGAATCTGCCGCTCTCTCGCCTCAAGATGTTTTCGAATACTTGGCATTACATTTGGTGATTGGGTGATTGGTGATTGTCGCGATCTATCGTAACAGCGAAAGAAAACTGGTTCCGTGTTCCATCGGCCCCACGCCGAAGTTCTCCGCCACCGTTTGCCCCAGATCGGCGAACGTCTTTCGCGTCCCGAGCGCGACGTCACTCTTCACGCGTGGTCCTGTCGCCAGCAGCGGCACGTGCTCTCTCGAATGATCGGTACTCGGCGTCGTCGGATCGTTTCCGTGATCGGCAGTGACAATCAGCAAATCGTCGTCGCGAAGGCGCGGCAGCAGGTGGCGCAACCGTCCGTCGAACCGCTCGAGGTTTGCGGCGTAACCCTTCACGTCGTTGCGGTGGCCGTACACGGAGTCGAAGTCGACAAGATTCGCGAAAATCAGCCCCTTCGCGGTCGAGTCCATCTCGCGACTGATGTGCTCCATGCCCTCGTCGTCGCTCGCCGTGTGAACCGCCCGCGTGATGCCGCGGCCCGCGAATAAATCGTCGATCTTTCCGAGAGCGACGACAGACGTGCCGCCAGACGTCAGGCGATCGAGCACGGTCTCCGCCGTAGGACGCATCGCAAAATCTCGACGATTGCTGGTGCGCTTGAAGCTTCCGGGCTCGCCGACAAATGGCCGGGCAATCACGCGGCCGAGGCCATAACCTCCGACGGCGAGCTCGAATGCCGCCGCGTTGATGCGATATTGCTCGTCGATCGGAATCACATCCTCGTGCGCCGCGATCTGAAACACGCTGTCGGCAGAGGTGTAGACGATCGGCTTGCCGGTTCTTATATGCTCGGCGCCAAGCTCGTCGATCACCTGCGTACCTGACGCGGCGTGATTGCCGAGCGTACCGCGGCCGATCCGCTTCTCAAACTCGGCGATGAGCTCTTTCGGAAACCCGTTGGGAAATACCGGAAATGGCCGTTCGAGCACGATGCCCATCATTTCCCAGTGACCGGTCACCGAATCTTTTCCGGGAGACGACTCGGCCATGCGGCCGTAGGCCCCTCGCGGCGGCTTGATCGGCGCCGGCCCGCCGAGATCGACCAGGCGATCGAGTCCGAGCTGCCGGAGTGTGGAAAGCTGAAGCGGAACCTGTCGGGCAATGTTGCCGACCGTATTGCTGCCTTCATCACCGTACTCGACAGCATCTTCCAGTTCGCCGATGCCGACGCTGTCCATGACGATGACGATGACGCGGGAAAAGGGTGAGGGCACAGGTATCAGACGATGCGGGACGAGAGCAGCGATTCTACGGCTGCCAGCGTCCCTGGGTCCTCTCCGGACGTCTGGAGCCACACTAGATTAGGCTCTTTGCGGAACCAGATCAATTGGCGGCGCGCGTAGTGCCGATTCTCGCGGGCGATCAACGCGCGCGTGTCCTCCTCGCTGCGAACACCGTGCAGATGTTCGAGCGCCTGGCGGTAGACCAGGCCGCCGAACGGCCGCGCCGTTTCCGGCACGCCTCGGGCGATGAGCCCCCGAATCTCGTCGAGCAGCCCCTGTTCGAACTGCGCCTCGACCCTCTTCTCGACGCGTTCCGTAATCAGCCGCATCGGCGGCGACAGCGCAATCCCCAACGTCTCGTAGTTGCGTAGCGGCGATACCGTCGCGGCAAAATGATCGGTCAACGGTTTCCCGGTGAGAAAGTACACCTCGAGGGCGCGAATCATTCGCTTGAGATCGCGGGGAAGAATTCGCGTGGCCGATGCCGGATCGACCCGCTGTAACATCCGGTGAAGAAACCCCACGCCATGCCGGCCGGCGATCGCTTCCAGGCGGGCGCGCATCTCCGCGTCAGCACCCGGGCCAGGAAACAGCCCGCGCACCAGCGCACGGTAGTACAAGCCCGTGCCTCCAACGAGAATCGGCCAGTGGCCTCGATCGTAAATGGCCTTGATGGCTTCGACGGCCTCGTGAACGAATCTCGCGGCGGTATAGGCCTCCGTTGGCTCAGCGACGTCGATTAAATGATGCGGCACGCCGCGCCGCTCGTGCATCGGCACCTTGTCAGTCCCGATATCGAAGCCGCGGTACACCGCCGTCGAATCACAGCTGATGATTTCGCCGCCGTGTTTCAATGCGAGCTCGATGCCGAGCGCGCTTTTGCCAGAGGCCGTGGGACCTAGAATCGAAAGAATTGGGAGGCGCACAGCAAGCCCAGCAAGATTAGCAGGCCGAGTTGCTGGGTGCGGGTCGGGAGGCGCACGTCGTCACCGATAGTAGCCGGAGGGCGGCTCTTCGTTGTAGAGAAACGTGACGGTGAAAAACGCGCTGTCCGTCGGGTAATCGGGCGGCAGCACCTGCGTGGGATTCGACGACAGCAGCGCGTTGACGGCAGCCCTGTCGAACGCGTCGATGCCAGAAGGGTCCCGTACCTCAATGTCGGTGATCGCGCCGTTGCGATGCACGTTGAACGTGATGACTACGTGCCCCTTCAGCAACATCGCAGCCGAGGGAATGAACCAGTTACTCTTCACCTGCGCGATGAACCGCCGCAGCCATGGGCCGAAGTCGGCGCCTTTGCTGTCGAATTGAATGAGACCTTGTGCGTCGCCGCTCCCCTGCGCATTACCGAAGGATTGATTCTTCGTATAGCGCTGAAGATTTCGCAGTGCCTCGCCGAGCGGGCCGCTGGCGGCGGCCGACTTACCCATCTTCAGGGGCGGCGTCGAGGACGGCGCGTCGGGCAGTCGCAGCATCGATCGCTGTGGGTCGTTGGCAGCCACCTCGCTCTCGCTTGCACGATCCTGCTGGTTTGGCCGCCCCGCATT
>JANMJM010000198.1:0-10181 GCA_031371345.1 Vicinamibacteria bacterium | reverse complement strand
CTTACATCGTGCTGGGCTCTGACCACGGGATGGGGCAGACGAGCCAGAGCGGACACCCGGCGTCGGTGCTGTCGTCCTGGCAAACGTTTATGGCGTTTTACGGGCCTGGAGTGAAGCGTGGCTCGACGATCCCGTATGCGGAAGGCCCCGACGTGGCAGTGATGACGAATTATTTCCTCGGTCTTCCGCCGCTGAAAGGGCATCTTGATGAGAGCCTGCCCCCGAAGCTGCGAGGCGTCACCGGCACGTTCCTCGCCAACATCTTCGAGGGCGGCCCTGCCGACATCAAACATCCCAGATTGATCGAGCGCTATTTGCGTTCGGGGCCTCCGGCAGACCCATACGTGCACTACCGCGCGGCGATGATCAAGCTTCTGTCCGAGTGATTCACCAAGGCTATTTCGAGCTGCGCGGCGTTTCCGCGTCGTCGCGCAACATCGACGCGACGCTTTTCTGCGGCGTGTTGCTGTTGCCAACAACGATGGCGATCGTCAGCGAAAGACCGAGCAGCACGCCGAATAACGCCAGCGTTTCGCCGCTAATCAGGTGCGTCGCGTAGAGGCCGACGAGAATAACTGCGCACAACGACGCGACGCCGTAGAGCGCAAGCTTGAAGTCCTTCATGAAACCCCCCAGATGAGAGCTTTTATGAGATCTGGGGTCGTGTTGCCCGCAGAACGCGGGGGCTCGGCTGCAGTGCTCAGGAAAGCGAACAAGGTAAGTATACTCCAGAGGAAGGGATGGACTATGTACACCTCCGAGATTCACGCTAAAGCAATCATCGCGGCCGCACTCATCGCGAGCCACGCCGTCGAGGTTCCGCAGCTGCCGGACGCAAGAACGGGCGCCGACGACGGTGCGGCCACCCGGCTCCGCGAGCTGACAGAGTACGTGTATCGGGCCATCGTCGGCACTCACGGGTAGGACGACAGATCACGGGCTCCACGGGGGATTGCCGCGGCCGAGCGTAGACCACCACACACCCAGCAGCGCTTTCAGCTGCGCCACCGAGAAGGGCTTTTCGAGGCAACCAAGGGTGCGCAGTGCCGTCATCCGCTTCATCGTCGTGGGATCGGCGTGGCCGGTCATCACGATCGCCTTCAGTGGACTCTGCCGACGCTCCAGCTCTTCGAGGAGATCGAGACCGCTCATGCCGGGCATGCGGATGTCGACGATCAAGCAGCCCTCCGCGCCGCCTGTGTAACTTTCGAGAAACGATTCGGCCGAGGCAAACATCGTGTTCGGCACGCCGATGGCGCGCAGGAGACGCGATACGCCGTTGCGCACCGGTTCTTCATCGTCGATCACAAAAACGAGAGGTGGGAGAATGGTCACGGACGCTGCATCAGCGTACCAAATTTTGCAGCCTCTGCCGGGAATGTAAGTAATATTGAGCACATGCGACGCGAGCAGGTCACGATTGGCCGCAAGACCATTAGCTATCTCGTCTCGGATCCGGGGACACCGGCGAGCCGGCAACGGCCCCTGAGACACGTCCTGTTCCTCCACGCCTTTCCGCTCCACGCCGAGATGTGGGAGTCGAACCTCGGCGCGCTGCCGGAAGGGTGGCGCGGCATCGCGCCCGATTTCCGCGGCTTTGGCCGGTCGCCGATGCCACCCTTCGACAAGCATCGCATCATCGACTTCGCCGGCGACATGATCGATCTGCTCGATCGGCTGGAAGTACAGAGCGCCGTGGTCGTCGGCTGCTCGATGGGCGGCTATACGCTCTTCGAGATGATTCACACCGCGCAGAACTACGTGTCTGGCGCCGTGCTTGTGTCGACCAAAGCGACAGCCGATACCGACGAGGCAAAGGCCGGACGCAAGGCGATGATCGAGCGCCTCGATCGCGGCGGTGTTCCGGCGATTGCCAACGAGATGCTGCCGAAGCTGCTTGGCGCGACGACCGAACGCGAACGGCCCGATCTCGAGAAACATGTCCGGCACATGGCGAACTCGAATAAACCTGACACGGTGAAGATGGCCATCACGGCGTTGATGGACCGCGCCGATTCGACACCGCTACTCGCGCACATGAAGATGCCTACGCTGATTCTCGCGGGCGCGGAAGACACGCTGATTCCGCCTGCGGAGGCCGACGACATGCACAAGGCGATACCGAATTCACAGTGCGAGAAGATCGCGTTCGCCGGACATTTGCCGAATCTCGAGCAAACGACCCCGTTCGACGCGCTGCTCTTTCAATTTCTGCAGAAGATATGAACACACGAACCGTTGTGACCGCTCTCGTGCTCGTGATCGGGGTGCCTGGCGCCGGCACAACGCCGGCGCACGCGCAGAACTACTCGCCCCCACCCGATTTGGAAGCGATTCACGTTCCCTACGACGCCGTGCTCGATTCGAACGTACGCGACGGATTGGTCTATTACCGCGCGCTCCAAGGCGCTCGCGCATCGCTGAATCGCTATCTCTCGATGGTGGCAGACACATCGGCCGGTGACGTGCAGAAGTGGGACAAGCCGCGGCAGATGGCGTTCTGGATCAACGCGTACAACGCCTTCGTGCTCAGCACCGTCATTACTCACTATCCGATTCATGGCACGTCGAAGCAGTATCCGGCAAACAGCATTCGGCAGATTCCCGGCGCCTTCGAGACGATCAAACACACCGCCGGTGGTCGCAGTCTGACGCTCGATCAAATCGAAAATACGGTTCTTGCGGCCTACAACGATCCCCGCGTGTCTCTCGCGCTCGGGCGGGGAGCCGTGAGCAGCGGACGGCTGCGCAGCGAGGCCTACAGCGGTCCTCGCCTCGAACAGCAGCTCGCCCAGCTGACGCAGCAATTTGCGACCATCCCGCGCTACGTTCGCCTCGATCAGCTGACGAACAAGCTGAGCGTGTCGCCCATCATCAGCTGGCGCGCGCCGACGTTCATCGCCGCATACGCCGAGAAGGCGTTCGAGCTGCCCAAACGCACGCCCATCGAGCTGGCCGTCATCGGGTTCATTCGTCCGTATTTGCTCGCCGCCGAGGAGGAGTTCCTGAAGAAGAACGCCTGGCAGCTTGACTATCTCGACTTTGATTGGCGGTTGAACGATCTTACTGGTGGAAGACCGTAGGGGCGAGGGCAAACGATTGGATCTGCAGCTCAAAGGCAAATCAGCCATCATCACGGGATCAAGCAAAGGATTGGGACGAGCGAGCGCGAAGGCGCTGGTGGCCGAGGGCTGCCGCGTGTGCATTTGCGCGCGTGGGAAAGAGGCGTTGAACCAGGCCGTGACCGAGCTGACGGCGAGTGGAGGCAAAGGCATGGTGGTCGGTGTGCCGACCGACGTCACGACGGCCGAGGGCGCCGTGCGGGTGGTGAACGCTGCCCTCGAGGCGTTTGAGGGGATCGACATCCTCATCAACAACGTGGCGGCTGCCACAGGCGAGACCATCGTCGATACGTCCGACGAAGTCTGGCAGGACGCGATCGATGCCACGCTCTTCCCGGCCATTCGCATGTCGCGCCTCGTCATCCCGCACATGAAGCAGCGTGGGGGCGGGTCGATTGTGATGATCGCCTCGATCTGGGGCCGCGAGTCGGGCGGACGGATGACCTATAACGTTGTGAAGGCCGCCGAGATCAGCCTCGCCAAGGCGATGGCGCAGCAGCTCGCGAAAGACAACATCCGCGTGAACAGCGTCGCGCCCGGATCGATTCTGTTCGACGGCGGCTCATGGGATCGGCGGCAGAAAGCCGACCCCGATGGCATCGCAGAGTTCGTTCGACGTGAGCTGCCGTTCGGGCGGTTTGGCCGCAGCGACGAAGTCGGCGCCGCGGTGGCGTTTCTCGCCTCTCCCCGTGCCAGCTGGATCAGCGGGTCGTGCGTGACGGTTGATGGCTGCCAGTCGCGCTCGCAGATCTAGCGCGCGGCGCGTGCAGGCTTTTCCCCATTTACCCGGATTCATTTAGAGTGTAGGCTCTCGGCCATCGACAACAGTCTTCTTTCAGGGAGGATGCAGATGCGCCGTCTATTCAGGGCTGCAGGCTTCGCCGTGCTGCTGGTATTCCCGATTGTCGCCAATGCCCAGGCGGTCAAGGGATCACTGGTTGGCAACGTGACCGACCCATCCGGATTCGTCCTGCCGGGCGTCAACGTGACCATCACCGAAGTCAACACCAACATCTCGTCTTCAACCGTCACGAACGAGTCCGGCTACTACGTCTTCTCAAATCTCAAAGACGGTATCTACCGCGTCCGCACCGAGTTGAGCGGTTTCAAGCGCGTCCTTCGCGAAGGCGTCGAGGTGCAGGTGAACGCCACAGTCCGCGTCGATTTAAAAATGGAAGTCGGCACGCTTGAAGAGTCTGTCACCGTCACCGCCGAAAGTCCCATGCTGCAGACCGATCGCGCGGATACGGGCCGCACCATTCAGGCGATTCAGCTGCAGGAAGTGCCCCTCGGATACAACCGGAATTTCCAGGGCATGCTGATAACGGTGCCCGGCGCGACGAGACCAGCGCGGCCGCATTCCGAATTTTTTAACGCGCAGGATAGTCTTTCGAGCAACGTCAACGGGCAGTCGCGGCTTGCCAACAACGTGCAGATCGAAGGTGTCGATGATAACCATCGAACGGGACTGCTCACGACCCTTATCCCGTCGGCCGAGGCCATCGAGACGGTCAACGTCACGACGACGGTGTACGACGCCGAGTTCGGGCGCGCGGGCGGCGCCATCACAAACGTGACGCTCAAGTCCGGAACGAACGACCTGAAGGGCAGTGTGTTCGCATTCGCCAACAACGAGAAGACCACGGCGTTCGGTTATTTTTCGCATGCTCGACCACCAACCAAATATCTGCAGACCGGGATGACGCTCGGGGGTCCGCTTCAGAAAAACAAGGTGTTCTTTTTCGGCGACTACCAGCACACCATCGACCACGCGGGACGGACGCAGCGCGCGACAATTCCTCCGGTCGCGTTTCGCACCGGCGACTTCAGTTCCGCAACGACAAGAATCTATGATCCACTGACGGGCAACGCCGACGGAACGGGCCGGCTTCCGTTCCCGAACAACAACATCAATCAGAGCTACAATCCGGCCACTGGAACCTGGTCGCCCCGCCAATCGCATCAGCCCTATTGCAGCCGCAATTCTGGCGAAAATTCCCGAACCAAATCTTGCGGCGGCCGTTGGTCAAACAAACTTCCAGCAGGATTACATCAGGGACAAGTTCAACGACTCGTTCGATATGAAGATCAACTATCAGCTGACCGCTAAGAATGCGATCGCTGGACGCTTGAGCTTCCTGCGGCCACGTCAGACCGACCCGCCGATCTTCGGCATCTACGGCGGCGGCGGGAAAGATTTCGCCGGCAGCGGTACCGACACGACCTATAGCACGGGCCTCAACTACACGCGCGTCATGAGCAACAGCCTCGTGTTCGAGGCACGCGGCGGCATGAATTATTTTCACAACGTCGCCCTTTCGTCCGCCGACGGTCTGACCACGGCGAAAGACTTTGGCATCAACGGCGCGAACCTCGACGAGTGGACGAGCGGCATGACCAGGATCAACTTCAATGCCAGCGGCTGGAGCGATCCGTTTGCCGGCTATTCCGCAAGTCTTCCATGGGATCGCTCGGAACGGACCGTCCAGTTCGCCTCCGTCGTCACGAAAGTGAAAGCGAATCACACGATCAAATTCGGCGAGGACTTCCGGCACACCCGAGATTTCCTGCTGCAAACGCAGGATCAGGGCGGACCGCGCGGAGAATTTCAGTTCAGGGCGGGTCAAACGGCGCTCCCGAGCGACGCGGCGTCCAATGGCGGCTTCGCGAACCTGTTTGCGTCGTACCTGCTCGATCTGCCGTCGACCGTGCGACGCGATCTCAAAGTGATCGATCCGGGCGTTCGTTTCTGGGCGTTCTTTACGTTCGTGCAGGACAAATGGGCGGTGACGCCGAAGTTGACGGTCGATCTCGGATTGCGGCACGAACATTACACGCCGTTCATCGGACTGGTCGATAAAGGCGGGCTATCGAACTACGATCCCGCGACCAATACGTTGCAGGTCGCTGGCTATGGCAATGTGTCCAAAAGCGTCGGCGTGAAGAGCTACTGGAAGAACTTCGGGCCGCGAGCCGGCCTGTCCTATCGCCTTAACGACAAGACCGTGCTGCGGGGCGGCTATGGCCTGAGCACGCTGCCGTTTCCGGACAATTCCTACGTCTACAACTTCCCGGTCAAACAGAACAACGTCTTCAATTCCGTCAACGCGTTTCAACCCGCCGGGTCGATGAAGACCGGGTTCCCGGACCCAATTGTCGCCCAGATTCCATCGAACGGCATCATCGACGCCAGCGTGCCGGCGCTCAGGAGCGCGGGCTTCTTCCATGTCAGGTCCGACATGCACGAAGGATCGCTGCACACCTACAACGTGGCGTTTCAGCGCGAGCTTCCAGCAAAGTTCACGCTCGACATCGCATACGTCGGCAATCGGAGCAACAATCTTCAGACCCAGTTCAATGAAAACGCCGCGAGCAAAATCGGCGCGCCTGCCGACAACACAAACCTCTATCGACCGCTGTTCGTCCCGTTCGGAAAGACGGCCGATGTGACGGTGTGGATTCCCTTGAAGGAGCGGTACAACTCTCTGCAGATGAAAGTCGATCGGCGCTTCAGTAACGGATTTCTCGTGACCAATTCGTACACCCTTGGCCACGGCATGAATTACAACAACGGCGATAGCAACAGCGGCATCGCCACGCCTGCAGACCTGGAGCGAAGCTGGGGCCGAACCGATCTTGATCGGCTGCACAACTTCAACTCGAGCTTCGTGTATCAGCTGCCAGTCGGTCCCGATCGGCGCTGGTTGCACGACGGCGTCGCCGCTCACATTCTTGGCCGATGGCAGGTGAGCGGTTTCTTCACCGTGCAGTCCGGCTTGCCCATCAACTTCACCGCCAACGCCAATAATTTGCATGCCCCGGGAAACACGCAGCGACCGAATGTGACCGGCACACCGAAAGTGCTGGGCGAGGTGGGCGCCGGCAGGTTCTGGTTCGACACGTCGGTGTTCTCGAATGCCGCGCCCGACACGTGGGGCACCGCGCGGCGGAACGCCGTGCTCGATGGCCCCAAATACGTCGACCTCGATGCGACGGTCGCGAAGCTGTTTTCGATTTCTCAAACGATCAAAGGCGAGTTCCGTGTCGATATTCTCAATGTCCTGAACACGCCTCACTTCGATCGGCCGAGCGGGAATTTCGACTCGGTGAACTTCGGGCAAATCACGGCGGTGCTCGACAGCAACGGCGGACCGCCGGACCAGCGATCGATGCGCTTTGGGTTGAAGTTGACGTTCTAGAGTGGCGAGAGCATCTCCAGACTTCGGGCTTGCGGCCCGACGTCTGGAGCAGGGCAGCGATTATGCGGATTTCGCGGTCTTGCCCGAGCCGGTTTTCGCGGCCGGTTTCTTGCGGCTGGCCACGGTCTGCGCGCCGAACTTCTTGGTGAAGCGCTCCACGCGGCCTTCGGTGTCGATCAGCTTCTGCCGCCCGGTAAAGAACGGATGGCAGGCCGAGCAGATTTCGAGATGCAGCTCTTTCTTGGTCGACTTGGTCTTCCAGGTCGCGCCGCAGGCGCACCGGGCTTCGACCTCGAAATAGTTAGGATGAATGGCTTCCTTCACGATGAAACTCCCTTCAGGAAACGCTGATTATATCATCGAACGAACGGACGGGTAACCGCTGGCCTTCGGGCCCATAGCAGGCCATTGGCGTGGCCTGGTGTGTGCTCGACCTCGAAGCCTCTGGCGCGCAGCCAGCCGGCGAGCTTCTCTGGCGTCCAGCCGTGCAGGCAGTGATACTCCATGGAGATTTGACGCACGAGCGGCAGGACGAGGTCCGCCGCTGGCAGAATCTCCCACTCGGCGCCTTCGCAGTCGAGCTTCAGCAAGTCGATGCGCGTAAGGCCGTATTCCTGAACTAATCGTTCGAGGGTGATGACGCGGACTGGCTGGTCCGGTCTTCCGTGAACAGCATAGGCGCTCCCGATCGCAGCAACGGTTGTTTCGCCGTTCACGCCGGACACCGCCGCAGACACCCACGTAATGTTTGCGAGGCCGTTCAGCTTCGCCTGCGTGTCGATCATGCCGCCGTAAAGGATCATCGGCTCGACGGCGATCACCCTGCCGAGGGGACAGAGCTTGGCGGCCCTCACCGCAAAGTCGCCGAGGTTGGCGCCAATATCAACGACGACCGCATCTGGGGCAATGGTGATGTAGCTCGAGCGAAGGTAGGGGTCGTTAAAGGCGGTTTCGTTCACGGCCGCGAGATCGAGTGTGCCCGCGCGAACCCGGTAGCGCGTGCCGGTCCGCAACTCGAGGGTCGTGTCGACGCCAAATTTTGGCAGCGCGATCGCCCACCAGTTGCGATACACAAATGGCGAGCGCAGCACATAGCCCACGCGATTTTCGAACCGCGTCAGCGCGACCCGCAATCGCCAACCTAGGGAATGACGTGCGTCCGGTCCCATCGGTGGCGCCTCAGGGCCGCGAGCAGGTCGGCTGTCAGGGGAGGGGCATCGCCCGTGGCCACATTCCTCTCGACATGCGCGGTTTTCCGCATGCCGGGAATGACCGTCGACACAGTGGGATTCGCCAGAACAAAGCGCAGCGCGAGATCGGGCAGTGTGAGCCCCTCCGGGACAAGCGTCTTCAGCCGATCCACACGGCCGAGCGTCTCGGCGAGATTGTCCGGCGTGAAATAAATGTTGCGCCAATCGCCTTCGGGCCATTTGCTGTCGCGCGTGAGCGTACCGGTGAGGCTGCCCTCGTCGAACGGAACGCGGGCAATCACGGCGACATCGAGCTCGCGGCACGCAGGGAACAACTGGTCTTCTGGATTCTGGTCGAAGATGTTGTAGACGACTTGAACAGAATCGACGAGTCCGGTCCGCAACGCTTTCAGAACGTTGGACGGCTCCCACCGGTTCACGCTGATGCCGAATCCGGCAATGAGTTTCTGCCGTTTCAGATCGTCGGCTGCGCGTTGCCAACCGTCATCGTCCACCCACGCATCGTTCCACACATGCAGCTGCTGCAAATCGAGGCGCGGCGTGCCGAGATTGTCGAGGCTTTTCTGCGTGAACTCGATGATGTGTTGAGCCGGAAACACGTCACTCGCGGGCGTCTCGGCTCGGCCGGGCCACTTCAAGTTTTTCGGCGGGACTTTCGTTGCGACGTACAACTTCTTTCCGGCATGGCGTTTCAGTGCGTCGCCGAGCAGCTTCTCACTCTTCCCCATGCCATAGGCGTACGCGGTATCAAAAAAGTTGCAGCCGAGCGACACTGCACGATCGATCGACTCCGCCGATTGCTTGTCGTCGGACCCGGTCCAGCCGCCCATGCCCCACATGCCGTAACCGACTTCTGAAACCTGCCAGCCAAGCCTGCCGAAACGACGGGTGCGCATGAGGTAATCTTACCTACTCCGCGCCAGCAGTAAGAATCGATTTTGCAGAAGCGGATCGTTCGTGGCGAGCGGTCGAAAGGCTTCGTCACCCTCGGCTCGCATCCAGACCATAAATCGCGGCGGCGGAAAAAACGCGAGCATGCGTTGAACAGACCCTCCGAGCTTTTCCAGACCGGTGTTGACGTGCACTTCGACCGCAAAATCGGCGCCTGAGGCCAGAACGCGCTGGCCGCCTTCGAGCACCATGCACTCCGCGCCTTCGACGTCTATCGTGACGAGGCCCGGCAGCCCGTACTGCTCGGCGAGATTGTCGAGCGTCATCGAGACGACCTTCCTACGGCCTCCGGCACCGGTCCCGTCGTCCAGTTGGCCGTCGAGCCCTTGATTGAAGATGACGCTTCCGGTTCGGTCCGACACGGCCGCTTCCACAACGCGAATCTGGTCCATCGCGTTCAGCTCTCGATTCTTTCTTGCCGATGAGGCGTTGTGCGGGTTCGGCTCGACAGCGACGACGAGTCCGGAAGGTCCCACTTCACGGCCGAGCAACAGGGCGACGACCCCCTGATGCGCTCCGATGTTGAAGACATGCGCGCCCGGACGCAAGGTGTTGCCTCGCAGCGTGGCAATTTCAGGCAGCTCTGCCCAGTCGGGGTCGTTCCATCCTTCGGAAAGGGGATCGCAAAGATGGACGCGTAGCCTCCCGTTTCCGTAGACGTGTTCGACGGTGCGGGAGGGGAACTTCGCGATAAGCCG
>JANMJM010000178.1:0-13483 GCA_031371345.1 Vicinamibacteria bacterium | reverse complement strand
ACCACCATCGCGCGCGTGGGGTGCGATGAACCCGCCCACGCGGCCGTGCTCGTGCACGTCTGTTCCGGCCGCGGGACGGACTTATCGCTGGGCTCGCGCCCGACTGATGACGACTAATGACTAGAATGGTTCTGTGCGGATAGGCATCGACGCGCGAAAACTCCACGATTTCGGCATTGGCACCTACATCCGGAATCTCCTTCGCGAGCTCGCCATCATCGATCAGACGACGGAGTACGTGTTGTTCTGCAAGCCCGAGGACACCGCGGTCGCCAGCACGCTCGGCCCGAACTTTCGCGCCGTTCCCCAACGGTCGGGTCACTACTCCATCAGCGAGCAAATCTCCATCCCGCTTGCCGTGCGACGCGAAAGGCTCGATTTGTTCCACGCGCCGCACTATGTGCTTCCCGCGCTGACGACGACGCGTAGTGTCGTCACCATCCATGATTGCATCCACCTGATGTTCCCCGAGTACCTGCGCCGCCGCATGGGCCACGCGTACGCGCATGCCTCGCTCTGGACCGCGGCGCACAAGTCGGATCGCATCTTCACCGTCTCCGAACAATCGAAGCGCGACATTCTGAAGTTCTTCAACGTGCCGCCGGACAAAATCGTGGTGACGCCAAATGCCATCGACGATCGTTTCAGCGTCGCCCCGAGCGAAGAGTACGCCGTCCAGATCCGCGAACGGTATCAGCTCAGCCACGCGTATCTCCTGTACGTTGGCAACATCAAGCCGCACAAGAATCTCGAACGGCTCATCGAAGCGTTCCATCTTGTTCGTGCGCAGGGGCGGCCGGAACTGGAGCTGCTGATTATCGGCGACGAGATTTCGAAGATGCAGTCGCTTCGCCGCGCCGTGCACAAATATCAGCTGCATCGCTTCGTGCGATTTCTGGGATTCGTGCCGGACAAGACCCTGACCGTCCTCTACCGTCTCGCATCGGTGTTCGTGTTTCCGTCGCTGTACGAAGGATTTGGATTGCCGCCCCTCGAAGCGATGGCGAGCGGCACGCCCGTCGTGACGTCGAACGTGTCGTCGCTGCCTGAAGTTGTTGGGGATGCGGCCGTGTTGGTCGATCCCTATAGCGCGGAGGCGATTGCCGATGGGATTTTGTCGGTGCTGCGCAGCTCGCACCTGCGTGACGACCTTCGCGAGCGCGGCTTCGCGCGCGTGAAGGTCTATTCCTGGCAGCGTTCCGTCCAGCGCGTGCGCGAAGTGTACGGCGAGGTCCTACGGTGAGCCACGCGCGCGTCGTGCTTGTGCACGACTGGCTCACTGGCATGCGCGGCGGCGAAAAGGTCCTCGAGATGTTATGCGAGGCCTACCCCGATGCCGATCTGCTCACGCTCTTCCACGTTCCGCACAGCGTGTCGCCCGCCATCGAGCGACATCGCCCGCGGACGTCGGTGCTCCAACATCTTCCAGGTATCCGCCGTTTTTATCGGTACTGCCTTCCGCTCTTCCCAATGGTGATCGAACAATTCGATCTCGACCAGTACGATCTCGTCATCAGCACCAGCCACTGCGCCGCGAAGGCGGTCGTCAAGACGGGCCGGGCGCGTCACCTGTGCTACTGCTTCACGCCCATGCGGTATGCGTGGGATCAGTTCGATGCGTATTTCGGCAAAGAACAGGTGGGCACGCTCGCGAATCTGGCGCTGCGGCCGGCTCTTGGCGCTCTCGCCAGGTGGGACGCAGCCACCGCCGGGCGGGTTGACCGGTATGTGGCGATCTCTCAGCACGTTGCCAGCCGGATCCGTCGGTACTATAATCGGGACGCACTCGTGATCTACCCCCCTGTCGACACAGGGTTCTATTGTCCAGATGGCACAGCGCCCGACAACTTTCTCCTCATCGTCTCGGCTCTCGTTCCGTACAAACGGATCGACGTGGCCATCGAAGCCAGCCGGCTCAGCGGCGTTCCCCTTCGTATTGCAGGCGATGGTCCTGAACGTGAGCGCCTCATGACGCTCGCCGCCCGCAAACAGGCGAACGTCGAGTTCCTGGGCGCCGTCAGCAACGACGACATTCGTGACCTCTATCGGCACGCCGCGGCTGTGTTGCTTCCTGGTGAGGAAGATTTCGGCATCGTGCCGGTCGAAGCGCAGGCGTGTGGACGACCGGTGATTGCGCTCGCACGGGGCGGTGCGCTCGAGACCGTCGTCGATGGTGTGACCGGCGTCCTGGTGCACGATTCGACGCCCGAGGCGTTGGCGGCAGGGATTGCCCGCGCGCGGCCGATTCCGTTCGACCCTGCGGCGATCCGTGCGCACGCCATCAAGTTCGACGCGTCAGTCTTCGCGCAATCGATCAAGACGACCATCGAGAGCCTCGCGCATGGTTAGGCGATACGGACGCTTGCTGGTGGCGTTCTACGTCATGTCCGATGCGCTGCTGGGCATCGTTGCGTTTGGTCTGGCGTATCTCGTGCGTTTCTCCAGCGGCCTCATTCCAGTCACTCGCGGCTATCCGCCCTTTGCACAGTACGTCGCGGTCATGCCGTTTGTCGCGGTACTCGTGCCGCTCGCGTATCAGTTCCAGGGTATTTATCGTCTTCGCCGCGGACGATCGCGCGTCGACGACTTCTTCACGGTCTTCATCGGCACGATCATCGCGATCGTGCTCGGCATCGTCAGCACGCTGTATTTTCAGGCGTATTACGCCTCTGAAGAGCTGCAGGACATCGGCGCATTCCAAGTCTCGCGCGTGGTGTGGGGCTTGTTCCTGTTCTTCAACGTCCTGCTCACGTTCGGCTCTCGCGAAGTGGTGCGCGAGGTGCTCGAACGACGCTGGCGCGCGGGGATTGGCGCCAAGCGGATTTTGATAGCCGGCGCCGGCGACCTCGGTCGAGTCGTGGCGGAAAAAATCCTTCAGCATCGCGAGCTCGGCTATCAGGTCATCGGTTTCGTCGACGATCGCGCGGGCGGCGACTATCTCGGTTATCGCGGACTGCCGTTACTGGGCACTTTGGCCGACGCGGCAGAGATTGTGCGGCAGGAAAAGATCGACCACCTCTACGTTGCGCTTCCACTCGAAGAGCATACGAAGATGCTCGACGTCATCGAGAGCACCAGCCGCGAGATGGTCGACGTGAAGGTGGTGCCCGACCTCGTCCAATTCCTCGCCCTGCGCGCGCGACTCGAGGATCTGGACGGCGTCCCCATCATCAATATTCACGACGTGCCCCTGCAGGGCCTGAACGCGGCGATCAAACGCGTGATCGATGTGACGATCAGCGGCACGGCGCTCGTGCTGCTCGGCGCGCCCTGCGCGGTCATCGCGCTGCTCATTAAGTGGACGTCGCCCGGCTCCGTGTTCTACAAGCAGGAGCGGATGGGACTCGACGGGCGGCCGTTCACCGTCTACAAATTCCGATCGATGCGCGTGGATGCCGAGGAATCAAGCGGACCGATTTGGGCGAGAGACGATGACCCGCGCTGCACGCCGGTCGGACGGTTTCTCCGAAAAACCGACATGGACGAACTGCCGCAAATCTGGAATGTGCTGAAAGGCGACATGTCGATCGTCGGCCCCAGGCCGGAGCGGCCGTTCTTCGTCGATCAGTTCAAGCACCGCTTCCCGCAGTACATGCTCCGCCATAAGGTAAAGGCCGGCATTACGGGCTGGGCGCAGGTCAACGGCTGGCGCGGCAATACGTCACTCGAGAAGCGGATTGAGTTCGATTTGTACTACATAGAAAACTGGTCGGTCTCGCTCGATCTCAAAATCATGTGGATGACGGTGTTTCGCGGCATCCTGCAGCGACAAGCATCTTGAGCGGCGAGGAGCGGGGTGAGGGGCCCCCGCCACAAATCATGAAACGACGCATCGTCATTACCGGGGCGGCCGGTTTTATAGGGTCGCATCTCGCCGAAGAGCTGCTCAATCGCGACTGTGCTGTCGTCGGCATCGACAATCTGCTGACTGGTGCTCTCGCGAACATCGCGCATCTCGCCGGCCGCGACTTTCTGTTCATCAAGCACGACGTCACCAATTACATCAACGTCGACGGTCCGGTGGATGTCGTACTGCATTGGGCGAGCCCCGCCAGCCCGATCGACTATCTCGAGCTGCCGATTCCCACATTGAAAGTCGGCGCCCTCGGCACACACAAGGCGCTCGGACTGGCAAAAGCGAACGGCGCGCGATTCGTGATTGCCTCGACCTCAGAGGTGTACGGCGATCCGCTGGAACACCCACAAAAAGAAACCTACTGGGGCAACGTCAATCCGATCGGCCCACGCGGCGTCTACGACGAAGCCAAGCGCTTTGCCGAAGCGATGACGATGGCGTATCACCGCTACCACGGGCTCGACACGAAGATCGTGAGAATCTTCAACACCTATGGGCCGCGCATGCGCATCAAGGACGGTCGCGCAGTGCCGGCGTTCATCTCGCAGGCGTTGAACAATGAGGACGTGACCGTCTTCGGCGACGGAACGCAGACGCGAAGCTTTTGCTACGTCGACGATTTGGTGGACGGCATTCTGAAGCTGATGGACTCGAAGGAAAACGATCCGGTGAACATCGGCAATCCCCACGAGATGACGATCGAGGACATTG
The DNA here is from genome assembly GCA_031371345.1 of Vicinamibacteria bacterium. Classification (GTDB taxonomy): domain Bacteria; phylum Acidobacteriota; class Vicinamibacteria; order Vicinamibacterales; family JAMQPK01; genus JAMQPK01. The sequence continues at coordinate 8,916 of JANMJM010000178.1, read as the reverse complement.
CGAAGACCATCATCCAGATGACGGGATCGAAGAGCAAGATCGTGCACCAGGAGTTACCGACGGACGACCCGAAGGTGCGCCAGCCCGACATCACGCGCGCGCGCACACTACTCGGCTGGGAGCCAAAAGTCCCTCTCGAACAAGGCCTCGTCAAGACGATCGCCTATTTCAAGAAGAGAATGGCTGTTTAGATCACGAGGACACGAAAAGCGCGAAGACACGAGGACAAACCACAAAGAGCAGAACCTCCCAAGGAATGAACCACACAAGAGCACACAGAAAACGAATTTCTTTTCTTCGTGCCTTGGTTGGTTCAAAACTTTGTGCCCTTCGTGTTCCGAGATCGGGCGCCTTTAATTTTGATTGATCAGCCGAGTCGCGTACACCGCGTAGTGGAACGTCGAGACGATCGTGATCGCCGCCGACAGATAAATCCCCACCTGGACCCACGCTGACGCGCGATGGAGATAGTTGAAATACATGATCGTCACGCACGTGAGAATGTAGGTCGCCGTCGCGATCTTCCCGTAGATCGACGGCCGGAACTCGCGGCGTCCGACGGCCAGATTGATGATCGCCACCGTCAGCACGATGAGGACATCGCGGCTGATAATCAGAATCGTCAACCAAATCGGGAGCCGATTCACGAGGCCGAGATTCGGCATCGTCAACACCACGAAGGTCGTGACGAGCAGGAATTTGTCGGCGACCGGGTCCAGCCATGCGCCGAGCGTCGTTCCACGGTTCAAGGTGCGTGCGAGCAGGCCGTCGAACAGATCGGTGAGGCCGGCGACCATGAATACGATGAGCGCCCAGCCGAAATAACCGTACACCACGAAGATGACGAAAAAGGGGACCAGCAACACCCGGACAAGGGTGAGTTGGTTGGCCGGCGTCAGCACATTCATTTGGAGGAGTTGAACAGGCGTTCGAGTTTCGTCACCGCGTCAATCGCCTCGGCCCCGGTCACTGCCCGGGGCAGCTGAAAGGATCCGTTCTCGGCAAGCGGCAGGACCCCTGCGGCCACCGACAGCGACGCGTCAGCATAATTCAAGTTGCTGACGCCGACGTCCGACATTTTCTGCTGGCGGCTTTGCCAATCCTTCAAGAGCTGCGGATGGCGAGCGGCGATAATCTTCAGCATGCGGCTGACGGCCTGCGCCAAATCACCCCGCCGAATCGCGTTGCCTGGCGCGAACGTGTGATTCTCGTAGGCGTCCATCACGCCGGCCGCAGCCACCGCGTTGATCCAGGACGACGCCCAGTTATTCCTGGTGTCGGTAATCAAGACCGGTTGAGCCGGCACCGACGCCACCAGCTCCGAAAGCCTGAGACCAATCAACGACGCGAGCTCGCCTCTCGTAATCGACGTCGCGGCGGGAATGGCGCGGTACTCGGCAGGCAGCCGTAAATATGCCGCGCGGGCATCCAGCGCCGCCAGACGCCTGCCAACCTCGACGCTCGGCTCCAGCACATTCGCCTGGATGTAGATCGCGACCGCGCCTTCGATATCGTCCCCGGCCTCGAGCGCCTCGGCGATTCTGACAAGCGATGCCACATCTGAAGGGTCGAGCTGAACGGCCTTGCGGTAGTGCTCGAGCGCCTGATCGCCTCTCCCCTGCTTGGCTTCGACATCCGCGAGATCGCGGAATAGAAACGCGCTGTCGGGCGACGCCGCGATCGCCTGCTCGTAGGCGCGAGCCGCTTCATCCAGGCGCCCAGCCTGGGCGGCACGACGCGCGGTGGCCACGGTTTCCTGCGCCTGCAGGGCACGCAGGACTTCGACGCGCCGCCCGACCTCGGTGAGCGTCGGATCGTATTTCAGCGCCGTCTCGAAGGCGGCAAGCGCCTCCGGTTCCTTCCCTTGCGCCAACAGCGTCTGTCCTCGCGCGACGATGGCGGGGACGTAGCCAGATCGCGCCTGGAGCGCGCGATCGAAGTGCTCGATGGCGGGGCCGTAGTTCTTGCGCGCGACCTCGAGGTAGCCCAGCGCTGTTTCACTTGGATAAAACCCCGGCGATCGCTTCAGCACGGCCTGGAGTTCGGTCTCAGCACGGCCCAAGTCGCCCGCCTGCAGCCACCGCCACGCGGCATCGTGCTGCGCGACCAGCTCCGGCTGCCGCGCATCTCCGGCCAGCAGCTCTGGAAGGCTGAACTCAGGATATCGAGGCGCCGTCACCACGGCCGGCGGCGCGACCGCATGTCCGCACGCACTGGCAGTGAGGGCGCCGGCGGCGAGAAGCATCACGAACAGCGCGAGGTGTCGCGGCCGCTTCATCATCGATGGCTCGCCGCGCGCACGCGCTCGAGGACGCGCCTGGGTACGTCGGCTTCGATGGCGACGCGCCCATCACTCGTGACGTGACTGACGACGCGAGCGTGGCGGTACACGCGAGCGATCGCCTCGCGATCTTCGGCGCTTTCGGCATCGAATTCGAACGTCACGCGACGCGTGTCCAACTCGAGCCTTTCAGCAATCGCATCGATGATCTCCCTGCGGCCCTTGCCTTTCAGCGCCGAGATGCACAGGACGCCGGCCGAAGGATCTCGCGTCCGCTTCAGCCGCTCGGCTTCGGTCTGTTCGATGAGATCGCATTTGTTAAACACTTCCATTTTAGCCACACCGGTGGCGCCCATCTCGTCGAGCACCCGTTCGACGGCTTCGATATGCGCGTCGCGATCCGGGCTCGCGGCATCGATGACGTGCACGACCAGATCGGCTTCGGTCACCTGCTCGAGCGTCGCACGGAAGGCCGCGATGAGCGTGTGCGGCAGGCGATCGATGAAGCCGACTGTGTCCGACACCAGCATCTGTCGTTTATCGGGCAAACTGATCTGCCGAACGAGCGGATCAAGCGTCACGAACAGCGCGTTCGAGGCTTCCGCCGTCTCCTTCGTCAGCAGGTTGAACAACGTCGTCTTGCCCGCGTTGGTATAGCCCACCAGCGCAACCAGCGGGACCGACGCTTTCTGCCGGCGTCCGCGCACATGCCGACGCCGCTGGCGGATCGAGTCGATCTCCTCCGAGATCACGTGAATCTTCTGGCGGATACGCCGGCGATCGGTCTCCAGTTTTGTTTCGCCGGGCCCGCGCGTGCCAATGCCGCCGCCAAGGCGCGACAGCGCGGCTGCCGAACCAACCAGCCGTGGCAGAAGGTATTTCAGCTGCGCCAGTTCCACCTGCCACTTGCCTTCGCGCGTGCGTGCGCGCCGCGCGAAGATGTCAAGAATCAGCTGGGTGCGATCGATCACCTTCCGATCGACCCGCTTTTCTATTTGACGAAGCTGAGCCGGCGATAGCTCGTTGTCGAACACCACGACGTCAATGGAGAACCTGGCGCACTCCCTTGCCAGCTCGTCAAGTTTGCCGCTGCCGATGAATGTGGCGGGATCGGGGGATTGACGCTCCTGCACCATCTTCAAGGCGACCGTCGCCCCGGCAGCGTCGGCCAGTCCTGCGAGTTCCTCGAGCGAGTGTTCGGCGTCGGCACGTTTGGATCGCCGAACCGCGAGTCCGACAAGCGCCGCACGCTCGCGCGGCACTTGCGAAGAATGGGAGGGGCGGTTCGTCTTAATCCAGAAATTCTAACACGCGCTCCCACGGAATCGCGCCCGCTCTTACAAGCACCGCTTCGCTGCCGGTCGCATCGACAATCGTCGATGGCAGCCCGCCTGGCGTCGGTCCCGCGTCGATTAGGACATCGATACCGTCACCGAACGATGCCACCACGGCGTCGGGCGAAGAAGGCGCCGGCTGTCCAGACAGGTTCGCGCTCGTCGATGTGATGGCATGACCCGCGTGTTCGGCAAGCGCCCGCGCGATCGAATCTGCCGGCACGCGAACCGCCGCGCGGCCCGTGGATAGATGCACGTCGGGCGAGAGGTGCGCCGATGCGGGAATGAGAAGCGTGAGCGGACCGGGCCATCCCCGCGCCGCAAGCCGTCTGGCAAGCGGTGTCATCGTGCCCACCTGTTCGATCACTTGCCGCACACTCGAGGCAATCAGCGGGATGGGCCGATCGGCAGGCCGGCGCTTGAGCGCGTAGAGTTTCGTCACCGCGAATATCAAGCGCGGATCGACGGCGAGTCCATAGAATGTCTCGGTCGGAAACGCAACCACCCCGCCGTTTTGCAGTGCGGTAATCGCGGGCACCAGCGCCTCGGCCGTCACGCGGAGCGGGTCGACCCGCAGCCGAATCATCCGGCCAAATGTACCGTACACTTGAACCATGCGTCGCAGTTTGGTGCTTTTTCTGATTGCGAGCGTCGCTTTGCTTGCCCCCGCCACATCGGCGCGCGCCCAACAGATCACCTTTAATAAAGATATCGCGCCGATCATCTGGCAGAACTGCACAAGCTGCCACCGGTCAGGCCAGATCGGCCCCTTCAGTCTCGTCACGTTCGAAGACGTCCGGCCGCGCGCGCGAGAGATCGTGCGAGCCGTGAAAAGCCATGCGATGCCGCCGTGGAAGCCTGAACCTGGACACGGCGAGTTCGAAGGAGTTCGCCGGTTGTCGGATGCGCAAATCGCACTCCTCGAGCGATGGGTCGATCAAGGAAGTCGCCAGGGAGACCCAAACGATCTTCTGCCCTCGCCGGCGTGGTCCGCCGGCTGGCAACTCGGTGAACCTGACCTGATCGTGTCGATGTCGGAGCCCTACGTCCTGAAAGCGGGCGGCGCCGACGTCTTCCGCACGTTCGTTGTCCCGATCCCGCTGACGACACGCCGGTACGTGCGCGCGATGGAATTTCATCCCGGCAGCTTCGCGTCGGTGCATCACGCCAATATCAAGGTTGATGGCACGCGCCTTTCCCGCCAATGGGATGAAGGCGAGCCTGGCCCCGGCTACGAAGGCGGAGGCAGCCGCGAAGCGAAATTTCCCGATGGCCAGTTTCTGGGATGGACGCCGGGGCAATCACCGCGCGTCTCGCCGCGCGGCATGACGTGGCATATCGACCCGGACAGCGATCTCGTCATCGAGATGCATCTCATGCCGACGAAGGCGACCGAGCAGGTGCTGGCGACCGTCGGCTTGTTCTTCACCGACGAGGCGCCCACCCAGACGGCGTACATGTTGCGCATCGGCCGCCAGGACATCGATATCGCCGCCGGACAGCAGTCATACGTGAACACCGACTCGTACACCCTTCCGATCGACGTCGAGGTGCTGGCTGTGCAGCCGCACGCTCACTATCTTGCGCGCGACATCCGGGGATTTGCGACCCTGCCCGACGGTTCGACACGCCCGCTGATTTCCATCAAGGACTGGGATTTTCACTGGCAAGATGTCTATCGCTTCGCCGCCCCGCTCGCGCTTCCAAAGGGCAGCATCGTGACGATGCGCTATACGTACGACAATTCGACAGGCAACCCGCGCAACCCGAACAGGCCGCCCAAGCGCGTCACCTTCGGCCAGACGAGCGCGTCCGAGATGGGCAGCTTGTGGATTCAGGTGCTGCCGCATTCGCCACCGGATCTCGCCATCCTCGATCGCGATTTCTCTCCCAAGGTTCTCGCCGACGACATCGCCGGCGACGAGAAATGGCTCGAAATGAATCCGGGCGACGCCCGGCTGCATGCCGAGCTCGCGATGTGTTACTCGGAAGCTGGCCGGCCGGATGATGCGCTGAAACAGCTGCGCCGTGCCGAGCAGCTCGACCCGACGCCGCTGCGCAAGTACGACATCGGCCGTCTGTTGCTATTGATGCGACGGTTCCCCGAGGCCGGCGCGGCCTTCAATCAAGCGCTCGCGCTGAAGCCCGACATGCCGGAATCGTTGTATGGCCTCGGGCTCGCGTTCGACGCACTAGGCAGGCTCGATGAAGCGATCGATGCGTACGACCGGGCGTTGAAGCTGAATCTCAACTTTGCCGACGCGCACTTCAACATCGCGCGTGTGCTCGCCGCTCAGGGAAAGACTGCTGAAGCCATCACGCACTATCGTCGGGCGCTGCAACTGCGGCCGGAAGACGCAGAAGCCGCGGAAGCGATAGAGAAACTAGAAACTAAAAACTAGAAACTGGAACGTAAGTAAAAAGTACTTGTACGAAGAAAAAGGGCTGGTCGCCTTTCAGTGACCAGCCCTTTTCACGTGTACTTCGAACTTACTTTCCCGTTTTCCAGTTCCTAGTTCCCACCTGCAGAACTCACCATTAGAATCTCATCTGGAACGCCAGCCGAACAACGCGTCCCTGCAGAATCGTTTCGACCTGGCCCAGAGACGAGGTCGCACCGATCGAGGCCGGCACGCTGTTGTTGCGCGAGAAGATGGCGCTTCCGTTCAGCGCGTTGAACAAGTCAACCTGTCCGCTGTAGCTCTTGCGTCCCACCCGGAAGTTCTTCTTCACGTTCACGTCCAGCTGCGTGTACCGCGGATAGTAGAGCGATCCCGGAGCATTCAGCATGATTGTTTCCGTGTTGGTGCGCGCGGCGCCCGGGAACACGCTGGCCGCCGGCGCCCACGAGATGGTTCGGGCACTGCCGGCGTAGCTTTGCAGCACGGCACCCGCTTCGAAGCCCAGCGGGAACGGATAGTTGCCCGCCGCCTTGAACTCGTGGGTAAACGGAATCTTGAAATTCCGCTGGTCGCAGAAGCGGCCGCCACGGCCAACCGAGGCGCCCGTATACAGGTCGCCAGCCGATGGGCTGTTCGGGTTGTCGTTGTTGTCGCAGAACACCGACACGTTCCTCTCCATCGTCCAGCTCGCGATCACGGTGCTGCCGTGCGGCAGCCGGCCCTGAATCGACATGTCGATCCCGTTGTAGATCGACTGGTCGTTTGTGTTGCGATCGATTTGCGCAACGTTGAACGACGCACGCTTTGCCGTATTCAGGTTGTAGATGGTGATCGACTCACCCGGGTTGACGATGCCGCTCAGGGTCGTGTCGACCCCACCTGCCACGGGCGAGGCGAGCGGCGGAATCGTCGTCGTGAACGACGTGTAGTCGGCTTCCGAAATCAGTGTGCGATCGGTCACCCGAAGATTCTGGAACGTCCGGTGATAGTACCCGAACGTGAGCGACATACGCGACGTCAGCTGATGCGACACCGACACCATTGTTTCGATGTTCGACTGACGCTTGATATTCGGGTCGAAATTGCGGTCCGCGTTCTGACCGAAATTCGGATTTCCGCTCGGCCCGATTTCGTTGTCCTGCGCAATACCGTCGTTATTGGTGGCCAGCGCGCGGCTCGAGCACGTTGACGTGCCGGCGTTGTAGTCGCAATCCGACCAATTCCGGCTTTCGTTCTGCACACCGGGCGCGTAGGTGTCGGCAAACCCACCCGTGAGCGGCTCGTAGTACTTGCTCCATGCCGCCTTCAGCGCGGTCCGCCCATCGCCGAACAGATCGTAGGCGGCGGCAAATCGCGGCGCGATGTCGCCGTTCCATGTCGGCACGTTCTTGCGCTCGCTGAAGAACCGGGCGCCGACAAAGCGACCGGCCGGCATGGCCGTCGCTTCAATGCGCGAGCTGAAATTCTCGACGCGGATGCCGGGGGTCACGGTCAACCGCTTTAACGTCCACGAATCCTGCACGTAGTAGCCCAGGTCGTAGTCGACGTACGAGAACCGATTGCTCGGCGTGCTGTAGACGTCGACCGAGCTCGGCCTATTGCTCGAGTACCGCTCGACAAGATCCGCCTGACGATCGGTATACACATGTATCGGCCCGAACGAGTCCTGGAACCCGAACTTGATGTTGTGCGTGCCGGTGACATACGACATCGAGCCGACGATGACCCGGCGTGTGTCTTCGGTCCGCTGATCCTGCCCGTTCGAGACCCACGCGGTGCATCCGAACGAATACGCACACCGGGGATTGATGTTCAGAACCGTGTCCTGGATGCGCGCGTTGTTGAACCACAGCGGATTGATGGTGACGCCGTCGGCGAGGTAGCGATCGTAATCGTTGTAGGGCTGGTTCAGGCCCGTCCAATGCTGATAGGCCGTCGAGTACCCGGCTTCGAGCAGGATCTTACTGGTCAAGGTGTTCGTGTACTTCGCGTTGCCGATCGCATAGTGCCCGTGGGCCGGATCGCGCTGGGTGCCGGCACGCGGATCGGTGCCGAACCCGAAGTCCTTGCCTTTCCGCTTCCAGGTGCGCTGCATGAACGCGGCTACCTTGTTCTTCTGATTCACCTGCCACGTGACCCGGGCGAGGCCGTCGCGGATGTACTGGTCGAGCATGCTACGGATGAAGTCGCCGTTCGGCGCCGTCAGGAAGAGCGGGGTGTTCGCAACTTTCTCGTCGGTCGAGATGTGACGCACCGCGGCAAAGAACCAGATTTTATCTTTCTTCACCGGGCCGCCAAGCGACGCGTTGAAGTTCTGGATGTGCACGATGCCGTTGCCGCTGGTGATGTTCTGCGTTTTCAGGTAGTCGCTGACGTTGTCCGACTGCCAGTTGCCGTCGCTGCCGCCGATGAAAATCGAGCCGCTGGCGGTGTTGCCACCGTCCTTCGGAATCGCGTTCACGCGCATGCCGCCCGACTGATTCTCGGCCGTCTGTGCTGCGGTCGTCACAGCAACTTCCGCGCTGAGCGCGTCGTTGTAGTAGCTCTGCTGGTTCGAGGTTTCCTGGCTGTTGACGCTCATGCCGTCAACCTGCTGCACCGTGTGGATATTTCCCAGACCGTGACCGCGCGGGTTGGTCTGCTCCATCGCGCGCGAACCGCCGATGTCAGGCGTGCCCAGACGGATACCGGGGACCATGTTGCCGATCGACATGATGTTGCGCGTCGTGGGCAGCGAGTCGATGATGTCGCGCGTAATGACTTGCGTGCGCGCCGCCTGCGAGACGTCGACGAGCGGCGTCTGGCCCGAAACGGTAATCGTTTCTTCGAGCGCGCCAACTTTCATATCGGCGCTCACCGTGGCCGTGAAGTTGGCAGGTAACTCGATCGCGTCGCGGAC
>JANMJM010000212.1:0-2198 GCA_031371345.1 Vicinamibacteria bacterium | reverse complement strand
GTTCCGGCCGCCGGAGGGACTGTTGTGACGGCCTGCTGCGCGTTTCACTTTCAAGTTTATAGATTCTAGTTTCTACTTACTGCGAGCCAAATTCTGCAACGCCGCACCAGTGACTCTATAGACCGTCCAGTCTTCCAGCGGCTCGGCGCCGAGCTTCTTATAAAAAGATATAGACGGTTCGTTCCAATCCAAGACGCGCCATTCGAGGCGGCCCCATCCGCGTGCAACCGCCAGGCGCGCCAGGTACACGAGGAGCTCGCGGCCGATGCCGACACCCCGCGCCTCCGGTCGCACGAAAAGATCCTCCAGATACAACCCTGGACGGCCGAGAAACGTCGAGTAGTTCGGGAAGAAAAGGGCGAAGCCGACAGGCGTGCCGTCAAGGCTGGCGATCAGCACTTCAGATACGGGACGTTCGCCGAACAGCGTCGCGCGAATCTGCGCCTCGGTTGCGACGACTTCGTGCGAGAGTTTCTCGTACTCTGCAAGCTCTTGGATCAACGCAAAAATCAACGCGGCATCCGCCGGTGTGGCTGCGCGTATTTCAATGCGATTCTCGGTCATGACGCTGGATTATCGACGATGGACGATGGACGATGCACTACGGCCCAACCCGCACGTTCTTCCCATCAGACCCCGCAATCTCCCGCTTCGTGTCGTAGTCGAGGATGCTGATCTTGTATCCGGCGTGCTGCGTGTCGCACACTGTCGCGAGCCCAAGCACCATGTTTCGCTTCTGCTCGTTGTTCGACTTGTCCCAGACCGCGCGATTCACCCACGCCGTCGAGGTCGAACAGTCGTAGTTGACGAGGACGCCGTTCGTCATCATGTTGTCGACGAGCGCCCTGGCCATGGGCCGCTGATCGGCCGGCAGATCGTTGGTCGGGCTCGACTGGAAAAAGAGGAGCACCAACAATAATCCCAACGCGCCGAGCGCGACGATGATCCCGAGCGGGTTGGATGTGCGTTTGTCCGGCGATTCAGGAGGGGCCATAGACGTTTAGTTCAGCAATCGTCCAGTAATAGGTCTCATCATTCGAAAGTAACCGCAACCGCAGATAGCGTGAGGTGGTTGGCGGCAACCCAAATCGCAGCGGCACGACGCTCGGCTCCTCGAGAGCGCCTCGAAACGCGAAGCCGGCGCCGCCTCCGCGCCAGACTTCCCGCCAGTGCATGCCGTCTTCGGATGCCTCAATCGCAAGGGCGCGTGGGAAGTCTTCAAAGTATGGCCCAAGCATCAGCTCGACCGAGCCGATGGCGCTGGGCGCGCCAAAATCGAGCATCACCCACGTCCCCTCAATCTGCGGTCCCGACTCCCAGCGCGTCTTGAGGTCGCCGTCGGTCATCTTCTCAATCGATTCAGGATTCACGTTCGGAAGAATCATCTTCACTGGAATCGAGTGGCCCTGCGCGACAGATTGGGTCGGCTGCTCTTTCCCCAAACGATAAAGCGTCTGTTGCCCCTCGGTGCAGACGAGCTCTACACCGCGGTGCTGCGACACGAATTGCCGCAACCGTCCGTCCCTGTCGTTAACTGCGTCGATGACGATGTGTGATGTGCCATGCGCTGCAAGCTCCGTCAGAATATCGTCCTCGCGCAAGCCCAACGCAAATCGTAGAGCCATATAGTGAGGAGGAAAATTCCCACTGTAACCATTCACCATCGGACGGCCATGTGAGGTCGATCGATACATGGCGGCCACGTCATCGAGTATTCGTCCAGCCGGAAGCTCCAACAGTGCGCCACGTCGACTCGTCGGCTCGTTGCCACACGCTTCGGCCCTCCACATAGGTGGAGGATTGACGAGCGGGAACGCCGATACCCAGCCGTCTGCCAACACGCCAAAAGCGATAAACGCCGCAACGACGCCGCGCGTCCAGCCCGGCCGCTCGGTGAGCTTTGCGAAGATCATCGCGCCGATGACCGAGAAACACAGGACCGTCATCATCCAAAATCGCGTGGGCACCCGCAAGGCATTGAATCCCGGGAGATACATCAACAGCGCGTACGGTCCTCGATACATGAATGTTTCGCCCATCAACGACGGCGACGGACCGAGGCTGAGAAGCCACGTGACAAACGCAGCCACTGCGTAGAATCCAAGAACCGATCGTTTCGAGAGCGCATCGCGCACGCGCGCGCTGGTGAGGGTCAGCACAATTCCTGAGACCAGCACGTAGGTCAGCGGCTTTATGGG
>JANMJM010000152.1:0-2032 GCA_031371345.1 Vicinamibacteria bacterium | reverse complement strand
TTCAGTGTGTCGTCCTCGATGAGCTGGCGGAGGTACGCGCCATACGGGTTCGAATCCATTGTGCGGGCGCGCCGCAGGACGTCCTCGGCCGAAATAAATCCCGCGCGATAGGCGATTTCCTCCGGGCAGGCGACCTTCAGCCCTTGCCGCTCTTCGATCGCTTGAATAAACGTGGATGCCTGCAGCAGCGCACTATGGCTACCGGTGTCGAGCCACGCGATGCCCCGACCCATGACCTGGACGCTGAGCTCGCTGGCGAGCAAATACCTCATGTTGAGGTCGGTGATCTCGAGCTCGCCGCGCGCCGACGGTCGCAGCGAGGCGGCTATGTCCGAGACGTGCTCGTCGTAGAAGTACAGCCCGGGCACGGCAAACGATGAGCGCGGGGCCTCGGGTTTCTCTTCCAGACTGATCGCGCGGCCCGCCGCATCGACCTCGACGACGCCATATCGCCGTGGGTCGCTCACGCGGTAGGCGAACACGGTCGCGCCCCGGGTTTGAGCCGAGGCCGCCTGGAGGTACGCCGTTAAGCCGGCTCCAAAAAAAATGTTGTCGCCGAGGGCGAGCGCGCAGGGTTTGGAGTCGACGAAGTCGCGACCCAGGATGAACGCGTGGGCGAGACCTTCAGGGCGCTGCTGCACGGCGTAGGACAGGTTGAGGCCGAAGGCCGAACCATCACCGAGCAGCCTGACGAAATTTTCCTGGTCGTGCGGCGTCGTGATAATCAGGATGTCCCGAATGCCCGACATCATGAGCGTCGACAGCGGATAGTAAATCATCGGCTTGTCGTAGACGGGCATCAGCTGCTTGCTGACGGCCAGCGTCAACGGATACATGCGAGTACCAGATCCGCCCGCGAGAATGATTCCCTTCCTCGCGTGCGCCGTGCACTCTTCGGAATTCTGCATCTGCGACCTCAACTTTTTGGAGCGTGGGATGGCTCGCTGACGTAGAGCCGCCTGCGTCGTCGCAACGTGCGTGCCAGTGCTTCTCCTACTACACGTGCTTGCGAAGTGCCTCGAAGTCCGCCTCAAAGAAGAGAAACATCTGAGTGCGGGAAGACAGCCGGTCTTTCGTCGATCGCCAATGCGCATGGTTGGAATAACAACAAATTATTCACCATCAATGACTAATTTTCCGGGCCTTTAGTCGCGCAGATCCAAGACTTCTGTTCGAGTTGATTTTTTAATCTCGCACAAAACTGCGGAAATGTTAAGAGATTGCGCCGGATTGTGTGGGCAGGCTTATTGCTTCGTCGCTCGTCGCGTCCAATCGGCCGCGTTTCTACATCGCTTACAAACTTGCAGGGGGGAACGGTATGAAAGGCTTTTTGCGTACGTGTGGCATAGCAGCGCTCGGCCTATTGGTAGCGACGACGGTTCACGCCGCGCCTATTCTTGTGGTGTCAGCGGGAGCGATCACGGGGACGGTTTTTGTTCCAAGCGACGGCGTCACGCCGCCGACCTATGACGTTCGCGGCACGGCCTCGGGCGCCGTCACCGAGCAGACTACGTCTGAAAACTTGGGCACTGCAGTTCTGAACGGCAGCGCACCGCCGCCTTCCTCCGATTTGACGCTCGGGTCGACGACGCTGGCGGAAGCACTGGATTTACTGTTTGATTTCTCCGGCTCCTCAGGCCTCGGCAGCTTTGACTGGTTCGTCCCGGTGACGGGCACAGCTCTTTCGCCGAGCGTAACTGACCTGGCTTTGATTGGGTTCGTGGGCGGCGACGCCGCACACTTCGCGAACCCGGTCATCACTGCGATCCTCGGCGGTGACAACGAGACCCAGGTTGCCACACTGTTGCAGTACCAGTTGGTATCGCTGAGCGGAACAGGCGCTCCGGTCACCGGTCAGCAAGTTCCGGAACCGGCCAGCCTCTGCCTCGTTGGCAGCGGTCTTCTCATGGCCTACAGACGGCGGCAATCGAACAAGAACCGGGCGTAGACCGGGTTTGACGTCGTTTTAAATCACAGTCGCTATCGGACGCGTTGTTTGTCGACGCGTCCGATTCGACGTACAACAGAGTTG
>JANMJM010000129.1:0-8801 GCA_031371345.1 Vicinamibacteria bacterium | reverse complement strand
GCTGGATACGAGAAATAAGAAGCGGACAAGCATGTAGAGTTCTTTGACGCCGTACTTTCGGACGCGGGTTCGACTCCCGCCGCCTCCACCATTTTCCGCCTTTCTACTGAGCATTTCTTGCGATTTTTCTTCGCGTTCCCGCCGCCTCCATCATTTCTCCACCAACGGTAGGTCAAGCTCGACCCGTTCTTGCCTCGCCCAAGTCCAAGCGTCGCGGATTTTCGGCCCGTTTCTTGAGATCGACTGCGGTTGGGTTGTGCTTCGCCCATAAGGCTGTGAGCGCGTTTCCCGCCGCCTCCAGGCAAATAAAGCGCGACCGACGTTACTACATTGATGGCCGGAACAATCGAAAGCTCCTTCAACCGCCACGCAAGCTGTGTTGGGTGGCTGGCTGAGCCGAACCGCGAGAAATCAAACCCGGCAGGTCTGCGGCTGGTGTTTGCTGCGGCGGTACTCGATCACGCATGGAAGCATCGACGCTTGTCTGGGGGAGTCGCAAGAATGTAGGCGGCCACCTTCGACCATGTAACCGCTCTTTTGGAGTGCGGCTCACCTGTGCGGAAACAACCAAGGGTCTAATACATTCCCTACTAGGACTCCAACGCAAGACATGATCAATGCCCGACCGAGAATATTCGGCGATCGTCGCCTTCAGTCGCCGATGGTCACCTGATGGGCGTCGGTTCTTCACCTTATTAATAATGGTGGCGGCGTCGGCTGTAGACGTCGAGGCTCGCACTTAGGTCACAATTTATAGGCGTGAAATAGGCGATGATCCTCGGCGTACAAAGCCGATGGGCGGAGCTGGACCTATCGAGCCGCTAGAGTTAGCAATTCATAGACACTAGGTGAGTTCTCGTTAGCAACGTCAAGGCGCATCAACAACGGCCCTGCACTCGCCAACCAGTCCAGGACCGCCTGCGCGCGGGTAACGCCGAGCCACGGCGTCATCAGTCCCGCCGCGATCACGATGAGGCCCACTACGCGGAGCGTCCGCGGTGTTCGCGATGCTGGCGCGGCGAACACGAACACCAGCCCGATTGCGATTCTCAAGGCGGCGATCGCGTAAGTCCGGCCGGCGTAATCACCAAGTGCTCCAGTGACAGGCGCAGATCGGGTGCTGCAAAGCTGATCGCACTAGCGAGGATGACAAGCGCGCCAATAACGAGCCCAAGCAATCGCATGGCGAATGGTCTCATTGTAGTTAAGGTTCGCCGGCCACGGTGAAGCCTCTCCAGCGCGGACGTGTGCCGGAAGTGAGCTGTCCCGTCCACATTTCGCGCATTCCAATACAACAGCATTCACGCTGGCGCGATTCATGTGGAAGGAGTACCCGTGCAAATTGGTTCCTGTCGGCACTGGCTTCGGTTCATCACCGCTGTATTGTTCACGCTGACGGCCGCAACCACCCATGCCCAGGTGCGGCACATGCCGTACTTTGAGGGCTCGGTGCTACTCGAGAAAGATGCTGCGGGCTCCTCGAAACAAACTTTGGCCGCTGGTGCCGCTGTGGCGTTGGGCGTGCCGCTGACTCTGCGTGACAGCCTCGGTATTGAAGCGGAGATGCCAGGCTCGCATAGAGGGCACGATAACGCGGGCCTCTGGCGGGGCCGGACCACGACGTTCTCGTTATTGGCCGCTCGGCGGTTTCATCCAACTACTCGCGTACAGGTTGAAACGTTGGTCGGTGTGAGCGCGCTGACGACGTCTGAAACAAGGTTAACCAGAGAAGTAGGTTGGGATTGGGTGTCGGACGAAACGTCCCACTGGGTAGCGCCCACCGTGGGCTTTAGCCTCCCAATAACGGTTACACGCCGTCTGACCGTCGTGCCCGAATTCCGGGCGCACGTCGGCCTTGCGGTTCTCTGGGCCCCATATAGTCTGGTGCATGATGTGCTCCGGGTGCGCGTAGGAGTGCGATGGCAGTTCTGAGTCTCTGCCGTTATGCCGCAAAGCCAACGGATTCTCGCACCCTGGCCATCAGCTCCATGAAGGATTGGCGCGCGTTGCTACAGCGGCAGACGCCCATCAGTCGGCAGATCGTCACGAAGCTGCTCAGCGAGAACCGGCTCGTGTTTACGCCTCAGGAAGATCGCTCGTGGGAGTTCACCGGGCGCGCGTCGTTTGGAAAATTACTTCAGGGAATTGTGTTACCGCAGGTATGGCGTCCCCAACTGCACCCGCGTGCTGCATACTGGCGTTCGACATTTGTCATGATTCGTAGCGGCATAGATCGCCAGACAAGAGGCCCCGATGACTCTTATTTGTTGCCGTGTCACTGGATCGCGCCCGCTGTCTTGTGCCCGACGATCTGCTGGAGCGCCACCTCGTTGGGTCAGAGCCAAGAGGTGCTCCGCAATGCGGACATTGTCACGATGACGACCGCCCGCCTGGCCGCCGACACCATCGTGCTAAAAATCGAGACATCCACCAACCAATTCGACACGTCAACTGACGCGCTCACCGTCTTAAAGGCCGCAGGCGTGCCCGATGTCGTCATCACATCGATGATCAAGGCAGGCGCTCGCACCACGAATTCACCGACCTCGCCAAACACACCACCACCTTCTCCCGCCCCGACGCCCGTGACCCGTCAGGATGATTCAAAAGCAACGGTTTACGTCTATCGGCCCGGCAAGTTCTTCGGAAAGGCGTTGGAACCATCAGTGTTTCTGGGCGAGCAGAAACTGCTAGACATGGACAACGCAAGGTACTTCGCCCTAAAGCTCGACCCAGGAAGACATGTCCTTCGATCCAATGAGAAGGACTCGGAAATTGACCAAAGTTGGGAGGCTGGAAAGACGTACTACGTCAAGATCACGATCGCGTCCGGAAAGATGAAGGGCCATGGGCAGATGGGAATGGTGACTGAGAATCTTGCTCGAAGGGAAATGCAAAAACTTCGACCATTGGACAGGGACCACGTGCAGGCGGATTATCTACGCATCGTACATCTCATACCCATTAAATAGGTTGAATGTCGAACAGCGCCCGGCACCGCTTGGACAGGGCGGACCGTTGCGTGGGCGGGGAGTGTTTGATTTGGACACTCAAGGATCCTCGAGAGAAATCCGCGGTTCCTTTCCGATGGCGACGACTTCTGAGCAAGCGGTGTAAGGGATGCATGCCTTGCCCACCGGTTTGCCATGCGGCGTCGAACCGCTTCATTGACTCGCGCAACCCAAGATCTTCGCGCTCAAAGACGTGTCAGCTGACTGACTGTTGGTGACAAAATGCATGGTAAGGTCAGCACGTCTATCGATTTCTCATAATGGCCGCGATCGTCGGAGTGATGCTCTGCATCCTCATATCCAATCTCCTGTCACCTTATAGTCCGTCATCACTTCGCCATCAGCGCTCCGGCCTTCGCGCACTCGCCGGCCATCGTCATGTGCCGCTGAACGGACAAGTACTTCGCGTATTTAGCACGAATGGTGACCGATGCCGTTCAGAAGTTCGGCCATAATCAGTCTGCGATCTAGCGAGCGGTCTTTACGACCATCCACGTTATGCAACTCGGATCGGAAAAATCATTCGATTTTCTGCTTATTCTTCACGTTTAAGCATTACAAGTTTGTCATGAGCAAGGACAATGCTACGACGAATTTTAGGGCTGCCGAGGGTTTTGGAAGGGAAAAACAGAAGGTTTCGCAGGCATTCCGCTTGCATCGCCTGGCTTCTGTTCCCGACTGCCTCGTGGCAGCGTCGGCGCTCGACTAAGGAGAGAACATATGAAACGCGCACTCATCGTTCTTGTCTTCGTGGCAGGTAGCGTCTTCTTCGCAACGGCGATCGTGGCCGCACGTCCGAGTGACCTGCAAAAGGGTGGCGGCGCGACTCACGCTGTCGCGAAGCCGCCCAAGCCGCCGAAGCCGCCGAAGGCACACACCCCGAAACCGCAGAAGGTCCACCAGCCGCCGTCAAGCCGGTTGGCGAAAGACACCATCAAGATCGACAGGGAACGCGCGAAGGTTGCTGACAAGATCGCCGACATCCGTGCGCGAGAAACACGCCAGATCGCGCACGAGCAGGAAAAAGCGTCGAAGGACCCCGTTAAGACGCAGCGCCGGATCGCCGATATCCGCGCCCGCGCCGATCGACAGATTACCCACGAGCAAGAGAAGCTCGACGAGAAGATTGCGAAAATCCGTGAAAAGGAAATTCGCGAAGCACGGCATTCAGCTCAAATCGCGAGGTGACGAATCGCCAGGCGAGGTGTCGGACGGCGACCGCCGTTATGGCGCTCTTCTTTGCAGGCCCCGCGCTCGCACAGGGTAAGAGCTTGAAGTAAAACGGGAAGGTGAGCTCGCCCCCCAGCCGCAACATATGGGAATCGCGGCCGGGATTTGATCGGACAGTTTGAAAGGATGACGCACAATTTCCAGTCAATGAGCATCATTTTCGAATAGGTAATCGCCACCTAACTGCGGCTGCACCCGGCGCAACCGAACAGCGCCAGCGTTCCCGCCAAACCAACGAAATCAGCCTCATATGCGAAGTTCACATCGTTCCTTGTTGGCTGCCTCCGCGACGACTTACAATCCTGCGTCCGGAAACGAGCGGTCTTAGTTGCTGAGAGGATGAAGATGATGACAAGCCCAAAGCTGAAGATCTCGGTGGTAGGTTTGGTGGTGCTGGCGGCCGGCTTCGCGTTCAGCCGCCCGGTCGAAACACAGCAGCCATCAGGCGCGCTCGCGCCTCCGCATTTTCACCACATCCACTTGAATTCGGTGAACCCGCCAGCGGCCATCGACTATTACCTGAAAGCCATTCCAGGCACGACGAAGGAAACGGTCGCCGGGTTCGATGCCGTAAAGACCAACAACATATACATGCTGTTCACGAAGGTCAACACGCCGCCGGCCACGACGCCCGATACCGTGATCTGGCATTTCGGATGGATCCTGCCCGACTCGCGGCAGGAGCTGGAACGCTTCAAAACGATGGGGCTGAAGACGATTCAGATGTACACCGATGACGCTGGTGGCCCAATGATCGATATCACCAGCGATACGTTCCCGGGCACGCTGACAAAGACGCAGCTCGCCGACGTCAAAGCCAAGGGTGTCCAGCCAAGCCGCACGGCTGGCTACCAGTACCTTTCGGGTCCCGACGGCGCGGTGTGGGAGAACAACGGCAACGGGCCAGTGCGCTTCGATCATCTCCATTTGTTCCACGAGAACCCGGTGTGCGCGCAGGAGTGGTACATCACCCATCTGGGTACGACTCGGCCGCCACAGCGCGGCGGCGGTCCGGCGGTCGTCCCGACAGGCGATTGCAAAATTCCGTATGGCGAGCCGAGCTGGCCGGCGCCGGTGAAGCAAGGTTTTGTGCGGGCCCCAGGCGGACGCACGCTGGTCGACGACGTCGGGTTCTTCATTCTGCCGAAGCAGAGCGCGGCTCCTCTTGCTCCCACGCGCGGGAAAGTCGTGGATCATATGGGCCTCAGCGTCTCCGATCTATCGGTAACGGTGGCCCGGCTGAAGAGCGAAGGCGTGACGTTCCTCGAAGAGATTCATTCGTGGGGAACGACTCGCGCCGCGATAATCGAAGGACCCGATCGCGTCGCGATCGAACTCGTCGAGGTGAAATGATGAAACTTCTATTTGTACTACTCTTAACAATCGCTGCCGCCACGCCGGCATTCGCCCAGTCCACGCCCGAGGTTATCTACTGGCCAGCCGCGAAGCTTAGTGCCTATTCCCCCACGTTG
The DNA here is from genome assembly GCA_031371345.1 of Vicinamibacteria bacterium. Taxonomy (GTDB): domain Bacteria; phylum Acidobacteriota; class Vicinamibacteria; order Vicinamibacterales; family JAMQPK01; genus JAMQPK01. The sequence continues at coordinate 3,088 of JANMJM010000129.1, read as the reverse complement.
AAGGAACGCCAGACCGCTAACAAGACGACGAGCGCGTCGGAAATCCTCTCGGACTTAGGAAACCATAAGTTCGAGATCTTGCGTCGCGACGGGAGCGGCGCGGGCGAGCTCCATCAGAACTGGACGGACGTCTTCGTCGTCCAGGGCGGAGAAGCCATCATTCTCTACGGAGGGAGCATCGAGGAGGCGCGCGACACCGGGAACGGCGAGATTCGAGGGCCGAAGCTGGTGGGAGGCAAGTCGCAGAAAGTGTCGGCCGGCGATGTGCTGGTGATGCCACCGGGCATTCCTCACCAGACCGTCGTCGAGCCCGGCAAGTCATTCTTCGTGCTCATCGTCAAGGTTGCGAAGAAGTAGGCGTATGCGGCCGTCGCGAGACCGAGGGCTCATCACACTTGGATTGTGCCTCTGCGGAGCCTTCGCGTCGGCCGATGCATACGCGTGAAATACAAGATCGGATTGTTCCTGTGGAAAGAGCGCTTGCACGAGGCCTTGGTCTGATGTTGCTCGTCGCCCTTTTCGCAACGTCCGGGCTCTTTCACTTCCTGACTCCGTCGCCGTTCGTGGACATCGTGCCGCGCATGCTTCCTCGACCCGGGTTGCTCGTCGCGGTGAGTGGCGCGGCTGAACTGCTTGGCGCTGGGGGACTCCTGCTCCGGCGCACGCGACGCGCCGCAGGTTGGGCGCTGATGCTGCTGCTCATCGCCGTGTTTCCCTCGAACATCAAAATGCTCGCAGATGCTCGGGCCTCCGCCAGTTCTGCATGGTCACAGGCGTTGCTATGGATGCGGCTCCCGTTGCAGCCGCTGTTGATCTGGATTGTCTGGCAAGTGGCGGTGAAGCTTGATGCGGGACGACTCGTCGAGCAACGTAATACTCTCAACCCTCACCCCGACAGTGTCGAGTGAAGGAGCTGCTCCCGCCGCCTCCACCAACCTTCGCGCTCATGTCAGGCGAAGGTTGCAAACGCGCCCCTCGATCACGCCTTCATCGCAACGCCGCTCTTGACGAGCCAGTCGTGCGCGATCTGCGCGGCCTCACGCGGCGTGTACGGCATCTGGCCGCCCCCGTCGAGCTCGACCATGATCATGCCTTCAAGTTTGCGGCCTTCCATGAGGTCGAGAATGCCAACGAGGTCCACCTTGCCGAGTCCGAGCGCGCAGTAGCCTGCCATTGACGGACCGCCGACCCAGTCCTTGAAGTGCATGTGTTGCACGACCGGCAGGAATTTCTTGACCACCGCGACCGGATCGACGCCGCCCTTCTGGAGCTGACCGATGTCCGGGCCGAACTTCACATAGCGCGTATCGACCGCCTCCATCGTCGCGTACGTCTCGTCGCGCGTCTCGACCGCGGTGCCTGTGTGCTGATGCAGCGCCGCGATCAACCCGATGTCCGTGATGGCTTTGCCGAGCTCGTTCAGCGTCGTCACGATGTTCTGCTTGTGCTCGTTGTAGTTGTAGCTCTCGCCGCCCACACGAGCGCTTGGCCCGATGACGATGGTCCTGCCACCGTACTTCTTCAGGATCTTTCCAACGGCGACGGCCGAAGCGATCGTCGCGCCGCGTTGCGCGGGGTCGGTCAGGTTGACGCTCGTATAGCTTGAAATCAGCGGCAGCTTGTATTGCTCGACGAACCCGCCGAGTACGCCCTGACTTTCTAGGCCGTTGATCTGCCAGTCGAACAACTCGAGACCGTAGAACCCGAGATCGGAAACGTCCTTGAAGATCGTCTCGTTCAGCGCAGGATCGGGCGGCGGCGGCGGCCCGCCGCCACGGCGCGCGCCACCGGCGCTGCGAGCTGGCCATGTTATGCCGGTGTGGCCTATGACAATATTTCGCTTCTTCGCCTGCGCCCACGCCGGCAGGACTGGCGTTGCTGTCGCCGCCAGCGTCATGCCAAGCAGTTGACTGAACGTTCGCCGATCCATCATCGTCTTTCGCATCGAACGACCCTCCACAATTCAGCGGCGCGGGAGCGCGAAGCTGATGAACTGCACTGCACCTTCGGCGGCGACCGGCGCCATCATGTACGTTCGACCATCCACCTCGTAGAGCGAGGGCGATCCGCGAACGGAAGCATCCCCCTGCGTGCTCGTCCACAGCAGCTTGCCGTTGTCCGCATCGTAAGCGCGCACCTTGCCGTCGCCGCCTACGCCGAAGATCAGACCGGACGCCGTCACGATGATGCTGTTGCGCATCTGAGTGATACCGGTGCCGGTGATGCCGGCGGCTGCGAGACGTGGGTCGTCGCCGAAACCCACCTGCCACTTGATGGCGGGCTTATTGAGATCATACGCGGTGATCGTCGTATAGGGCGGCTTCATCATCGTGCCGATCGTGCCGTAGGCGTCGATGACGTACTGTGTGTTCGGGTCGACTCCTTCGGGATACAGAGGCGCGACACCACGGCCTCGGCCGGGCCCACCGGTGTCTGGGCGCGCAACCGGACTGCCCGACCCCACGAGCAATCCCGGCCGCGGCGGCGGTGCGGGGAAGCCTCTCCCGCGTCCACCGGGTCCGCCTCCGCGCCCCGGCGCCAGCAGGTAGGCGATGATCTGATCGGCTTCCGTGCCGGTAAGATTCGGAAACGCCGGCATCTCGTTGCGGCCGTTCGCCATCACGTTCTTGATTGCGTCGGCGTCAAGCCGTCCACTCAACGTCAGGAGCGTTGGCGCCACGTTCGTGCCGGCGCGATCCTCACCGTGACAGCTCGAACACTCGCGCACGTAAAGTGGCTGGCCCGCCTGCGCCGCGGCAAACTGGCCGCCTCGGCCCGCACCTGGCGGCAGCAGCTTCAAAAGCCCCGGGTTGTCCTGCCCCACGACATAGACAATGCCGGTCGTCGGCTCGGCGGCGGTCGTGCCGAACACCGCACCGCCGTTACTGCCGGGGATGTGCAGCGTATCGACGAGGTTGATCGGCGTGAACAATCCAAGATTGTTGGCCTTTGCAAACCGTTCCTTGAACGCTTCGCGCGCCTCGGGCGTGACATTGGCGTACGGGTTGATGTCGTCGACGGTGAACTTCTGCCGCACGAACGGCGGAGGCTGGGTTGGAAACGGCTGAGTCGGCCACGACTGTTCGCC
>JANMJM010000117.1:0-6946 GCA_031371345.1 Vicinamibacteria bacterium | reverse complement strand
ACGACAGGTCCTATCTCGTACTGACCGCCGCCGTAGAACTGATCCGGATTGACATTCATGCCGCCACGGACTGCGAATCCTTGGGCGTGCACGGGCACATTCATGCACAGCAAAGCACCCGCTATGGCGATGGCGAAACGGACGGCTTTCGATCGTGTCATGTCAGGCTCCTTGAATGGTTCCTAAGCAGATCTTCAAGTTCCGAGCCAGTGCTATTTGCGCGAGCACCAACACGTTAGGAGCGTCAGCCAGACCGAATGGATCGTGATTTTCGGTCGCTGATTACAAAACTGGCTGCTGGCAAAAACTGGGATCCAGCGCTCGGATTTCGCCTGTAGACCGTGTCTCAAAGCGGTCTGTGGTTGGAAGGCGAGATGCTGTAAGCCGCTGACATACAGGCGGTTCGGCCTGTCACGTCATCCGGGGTACGTGGGTTGCGTGATCGTTCGCGGCCGGGGCCGAACCCACGGCCGAGGAGGACACATGCAGATTTTCAAGCGCACCGCGGCGATCGCCGTGTGTGTGGTGGGGATGGGTTCTGCGGCGTGCAGCTCATGGGCGCCGCCGCTTCCGAGCAGTCCATCCTCGCTGCCCTCAGCGATGGATTCAACACCCTCTGCCGGTGCGACGATTCAGGGTCATGTTCAAGGCGCAACCGGCGCCGCCACGACGAAACTCGCGGGCGCGACGCCGACGTTTGCGTCGCTAACGAGCACGGTCACACTCACCGTAAAGGTCGTCGGCACGAGCATCTCAGCGCCCGTGTCGTCCTCCGGCGCATTCGTGTTGGAAGGTGTGCCGGCCGGGAACATTCAGCTCCAGTTCAGCGGCCAGACTGACAATGCGGTCGCGACGTTGGGCTCGGTGAACACCGGCGACAGGCTGGATCTGGAGATCAGAATTCAGGGTTCGGTCGGCGTCGTCGAAGCGTCGATTCACGTGAAGGTGGACAGCACGACGGAAGTCGAAGGCGATGTCACGGCGTTGTCGGGCACCTGTCCGAATCTGAGCTTCATGGTGAATGGATGGACGCTGAAGATCAACAGCTCGAGCCAGGCGTCATGCAGCAATATCAAAGTTGGCGTGAAGGTGAAGATTAAAGGCACGCTTACGTCGAGCAGAGTTGTGGTGGTCGTACGCTTGGACGTCACCGCGACTGACGAGCATCACACCGATAACAACAACCGTCGTCCTGGCCACGACGGTGACGATGATGATGACGAGGACGACGATTAGTTCCATGTACGGATTGGCGGTCCAGGTCGAGCGCCTGGACCGCCTTTTACTGCTCACGCAGGTCAATCTGTTGAATAGTTAAGCGCGAATCAATTCCGCGACCCGGCTGCGACGATTTTCAGCCGCTCTCCCGCCTTCGGCTGTTCGTCCACAGCGTGATCGTTCATGATCGCGAGCGTCGTCGCCTTCACGAGTCCCTTCCCTGCCTTCTGCGCGATCGACTGCCACGTGTCGCCGTCACGCGCGGTGTAGAGATCCACGCGATTCGGATCCACGTCGTCGGCTTCATTGGGACTCAGCTGACGGAACGATCGAATCGTCGCGTTGAACGCCTCGAGCTGAGCAGGAAATGCTTCTGTCGGCGCGACGCCGCCAATAAAATACGTCGTCGATCGCGGAGAGATCGCAGACCCGGGTGCGCCGGAGCCCGCGGGCACGCGCCGCGATGACCTGAGCGTGGCCGGCGGCATGGCGATGTGCGCGCCGCGAGCCAGCACCTTCCCGATGTTCTTCGCGCTGCCTTCATACGTGCCGACGAACGCGTCCATGCCGTCCACCGTCGTCAGCGAGCCTTCAGTCGCCTTGTAGCCCGAACCCTTCATATGCTTCTGCGCGATCTGCTCGAGCGTCGTCGCCGACGGTTCGTGCACCGCGCGAAGCACGATGAACACTTTATTGCCGGGCTCTTGCGCGATAACGCTTTCTTCACCGTTGGTGATGTCCCACGCTTCGGGGAAATCAATCGCGAACCGAAGCGTCGGATGGATGAACTGATGGCCGCGGACGATGCCCTCTTCGGGGTTGTCGCCAAACACGATGCCGTCGATATGTTCGAGATACGCGTCGCGTTCGACGGTGCCGGAGTTCGTGTCGGCGCGTACTTTCTGCACGGTCGCGCTGACACGCGCAACACGATTTTCCGGCTGCGGATGCGTGGCCAGCCAGTTGGGCGTGCCGCTGTGATCGCTCAGGTCGTCGACCCGCGACAGCGTCGTCAGGAACGCCGGTATCTCTGCGGGATCCCAGCCGCCGGCCGCAGCGTACTCCGCCCCGAGCGCATCGGCTTGAAGCTCGTCGTTGCGGCTGAATTTCAGGAATGCGACGCCCAGGCCGCTTTCGGCAAGTTGGCCGAACGAGCCCACGCCCGGAACAAAGATGCTGCTGATCAGAATGCCCAGCGACGCCGCCGACGCTCGCGAGTACTGTTGCGCCGCGTGGCGCGCGGTGACGTGACCAATTTCGTGCCCGAGCACGCCGGCCAGCTGCGCCTCGTTGTCGAGAAACGGCAGGATGCCGCGCGTAATGTAGATGTAGCCGCCGGGCAGCGCGAACGCGTTAATCGCCGGAGAGTCGACAACGGTGAAATGCCACGGCAGGTTCGGCCGCTGGGACAGCTTCGCGAGGCGCATGCCGACGTCCTCGACGTATTGCTGCAGCCTGGAGTCCGAGTACACGCCCATCTCCTGTCGAACCTGGCCGTCGAGCTCCTCGCCCATGCGGATTTCCTGGTCCTCGCTCATCAGCGAGAGCTGTTTTTTTCCGGTGACAGGATTGGTGGCGCAGGCGGTCGCGAGAAGTGTAAAGCCCAGGAAAAAGCCGATGGGCAGAAATTTCGTACGCATTCTTAGCCCTCTTTAGTGGACGGTCCGCCGCGATGACTACCCAGGCTGCAACCGTTGTACCACCGCAATTCCTGGCACGGCTTTCGACTTGACGAAGCCCGTTGGACGATGGCATCGTCGTCAGTGAGGTTGGGTGCCGGACTGCACGGAGGCTTTATGGATCTATCAGCCCGTCATCCTGTCTTGAAGATGAAGCTTGGAAACGACGGATTTCTCGAGCTCAGAGACATCCTCGATTCCTACGAACGCGAATGGAGGAAGGGAGTGTTGGAGACCGCAACAGACCGTTTTGAGCGCCGGCTTACTGCCGAAATCGCCACAGTGAGAGTGAGCCTCATCCGCTGGATGTTCGGTTTCTTTGTCGCCTACCTCGGCGTCACGCTTTCGCTTGTCGGAATGATTCTTCGCGCCGCGAAGTAGCTTTTCACTGCGGCTTTGCGGCAGCTAAACCCTCCGCATTCCACAACAGCGCCGGTCTCTGCCTCACGGGCCTCGCGTTCAGCACACGCATGCTCGTCGCCACGTACATGTACGGCGCGCCGAAATAGATCGCCGGCATGTGCTCGGCAAACACGCGCTGCGCCTCCGCGAACGCTTGCGCGCGCTCGACGCGATCGAACGTTGTGCTTTGCTTCATCATTAATTGATCAATGTGCGCTTCCCACTCCGTGGCTGGGTTCGGCTGACGGGGATTCCACATGTGACGGCTGCCCGAGCTGAGCCAGAAGTCGAGATTCATCGCAGGATCGCTGTCGCGCATCGGTAGGCGGTCATAGATCGCGTCGTAATCTCCCTTTTGCCAGCGGCCCTGAAGGACCGAAGGGTCGAGCGTCGTCACGTCCACCGCGATGCCGATTTTTTTCCATTCATCCCGAAGGAAAACGGCACCGCGCTCGAGGGTGTCTCGTCCACGCGGCACAAGCAGCGTGAACCGCACGGTTCGCCCTTGATCGTCGTCGAGCAGGCCGTCGCGGTTCCGATCCTGTAATCCGAGCCCCGCGAGCGTTGCGCGCGCGAGCGCAGGATCGTGACCGAACGGAAGGTCGGGCATGAACCAGGCGCCGCTTCCGGGCGTCACCGGTCCGGCAATCGGATCGCACATGCCGGCAAACACCGTGTCGCAGAACGCGCGGCGATCGATGGCGGTCGAGATCGCCTGCCGGAAGACGTCACTGCTCAACCATGGTTTGGCCGATGAACGATTCATCCACATCGCGTCGGCATCGAGGCCAGGACCAAGGTCGTAAAGCCGTAACTTCCCTGCGTCGTCTGCCTGACGCAGAGAACGGTAATAGGACGGGCGAACGTTCTCGTTGAAGTCGAGTTGATCGGGACGAGCCGCGCGCCCTTCGAGCACCATCTCGTCTAAATACGGCAGGGGCTTGCCGTCGGGTGCCTGACGCCAGTAATGCGGATTCCTCGCAAATGTGATGCGGCCAGACGAGGCCCGCCCGGTCATCACGAACGGGCCGTAGCCGGGAATCGGAATCGCGTCGAGCACGCGCAGTCCAGGCGCGAACGGCGAGGGAAACGTCAACTCGATGGTCTGCGGGTCGATGGCGCGAGCCGCCACCGGCTTCTCTGCGATGGTCGGCGGATGCGCGTTGAGCGTTGACACGACATCTTCTGCAACGAGCGCCGCGCCGTCGGCGCGCGTGACACTTCCACGGAGTTTGATCGTGTAGACGAGCTTGTCTGTGCTCGACACCGATGCTTCGGCCAGCCACGCTTCAACCTCGTCGGTACTGCGATTCACGCGAAACAGCGGCGCAGCGGTCAGCAACGCGATCGCCTGCTGCTCGGCAACATCGGCCGGCAGCGAGCCGGTCAACGAACCGCCACGCGGCAGCGCGAAGGTAACGTGCGGCGGAGGTGTAGTGCTTTTTTCGACGGCCGGCTTCGGCGACGTGGACCACCAGATCCCGAACGCCGCGAAGCCAACGACTGCGGCGGCGGCGATCGCCGACCACACGCGCGGCGAAGGCGGCGGACGCCTTACCGGCCTGGCCAATTTCCGCCAGACCGGCCAATCGGCTGGCCACCTGCCCTTGCATGCAGAATCGCACCGCGCCGGAACCCGGCTAACTTCTTAGCTGACATTTCCTCTCACCCCCCTAATCAACCGCGGGCATCGTACCGCACCAAATCAAGCGGATGCAACGAGTTACGGTTCACTGAACACCGTTCGCGCTTTCTGGCACGTCGTTCGCCATACGGAAACGCAGAACGACACCCGGCTTCCCACATTCGACCATTTACAAGAGGGACGAGCGATGTTCGAACAGCAACTCGGACGTAGTGTCACGATCGATCAGGCCGCCGAGCTCCTCCGCGTCTCGCGTCGCACCATCTACAACCGCATTCGCGACGGCAAGCTGCTGACCATCCGCACGATCGGCGGAAGCCAGCGCGTGCTGCTGTCGTCTCTCGACGACAACCGCAAGCCGATGTGGGGCGGCATGAGAGCGCAATCGGAAATCTTCGCCATACGTCGTAATTCGACGGGCTCTTAACTCGCCGACCGGAGGCACATGATGGCTACGCGTAACAAGACAGTATGGGGCGGCCGAGTGGCTGCCTCGTTCGTTCACGTGAGTGCCATCACCCTGCTCGCCGCTGCCCCGCTCTGGGCGCAACCCGAAGCACGGTTATCCGACAGTCTGCGGAGACATGTCGCCTCGAAGTCGAAACAAAAAATTGACGTGATCGTCCACGGCAACGCGCAGGAGATCGAAGCGCTCGCTGAGCGCCAGCATTTGACGATCAAAAAGATGATGTCGGACGGCGCCGTCTTCGAGGCGACTGGCGCCGATCTGCAGGCGCTGAGCACAGAAGTTGACCATCTGTCGCGCGACGTCGAGGTCGGCTCGTTCATGGCCGTCACCGATCCAGCGATCGGCGCCGACCAGGTGCACGCCGGGCTTGCCGGCCTGCCTGGCTTCACCGGCGCGGGCGTCGGGATCGCGTTGATCGATTCCGGCATCTGGGCGCAGCATCGCTCGCTCGCTGGACGCGTGATCGCCGCGGTCGATTTCGTCGGCGACTCAGCTGCACGTTCCAAGGGTGATCAATACGGTCACGGCACCCACATCGCCGCCATCGCGGCCGGCGACAGCGCGCCGTTTCGCGGCGTCGCGCCAGGCGCCAACCTAATTAGTCTGCGCGTCATCGGCGCCAACGGCACGGGGCTGTCGAGCAGCGTCGTCGAAGCGATCGACTGGGCGATTCGCAATCGCCGCCGCTACAACATTCGGGTGATCAACCTTTCGCTTGGCCACACGCCCGAGGAATCCTACAGGTTCGATCCGATGTGCGAGGCTGTCGAGCGCGCCGTCCACGCGGGCATCGTCGTGGTGGCGGCGGCGGGCAATCGCGGGAAGAACGACAAGGGCCAGAGTGTCTACGGCGGCATCGACTCGCCCGGCAACGATCCGTATGCGATTACCGTGGGCGCGCTGAACACGAAGGGCACCGTCGCGCGATCGGACGACGAGTTGACGACGTATAGCTCGAAGGGACCGACGGGCGACGGGATCGTCAAGCCGGACGTGTCGGCGCCCGGCAACAAGATTGTGTCGGCCGAAGCGCCTGGCGCGTCGCTGATTACCGACAATCCGAATCTGCATGCGTCGGGATCCGGTCGCGACGCTTACATGATGTTGAGCGGGACCAGCATGGCGGCCGGCGTCGTGAGCGGCGCCGTAGCGCTGGTGCTCGAGGCGAACTCGAAGCTGACACCGTTGCAGGTGAAGATCGCGCTGCAATATTCCGCGACGTTCATGCCGGGCGCCGGTGTGTTAGGCGCGGGCGCCGGAAGCTTGAATGTTGTGGCCGCCATCGACTCCGCGCTGCACGGGCCGTCTTTGGAATCGTCATTGATCGGCGGGGAGTCAGTCGTGCCGTCGGGTCGGATCATCCTGACACATTCGCAGGTGCGGGGCAGCCGCCTGACTCGCGCGAACCAAATTTTGTGGGGTGATCAGATCCTTTGGGGTGACCAGATCCTTTGGGGTGACCAGATCCTCTGGGGCAATGAGATCCTCTGGGGTAACGAGATCCTCTGGGGTAATGAGATCCTCTGGGGTAAT
>JANMJM010000204.1:0-5546 GCA_031371345.1 Vicinamibacteria bacterium | reverse complement strand
CTGCCGATCTTCGCGCAGGACATCCTTCACGTTGGCGCAAAAGGATACGGTTGGTTGTACGCGGCGCCTTCGATCGGCGCAGTCCTGATGAGCGTGATCATGGTTCGTTCGATTGAGCAGATAGAGCGGCGAGGCGTGGTCCTGCTCTGGAGCGTCGGCGTGTATGGCGCCGCGACGATCGTCTTCGGCGTGTCGCGCGCGTTCTGGCTCACGTTTCTGTGTCTGGCCCTCACAGGAGCCGCCGATACCGTCAGCATGGTGCTGCGGAACGTCGTCCGTCAGCTCGGCACGCCCGATCACCTGCGCGGCCGGATGACCGGCATCAACATGGTCTTCTTTCAGGGAGGACCGCAGCTTGGCGAGCTCGAGGCTGGACTGGTTGCGCAGTGGCTCGGCGCACGCTCCTCGGTCATCACCGGAGGCATCGGGTGCCTCGTCGCGACAGGGTGGATTGCGGCGAAAACTCCGGCACTGAGAAATTACCGCCGCGGTTCCGTTGACGCCGACGCGGGGGCGCGACTACGATCGGTGGCTCAATGAGCCGCTACAAAGGGTTACCGCCGCTCCCGGAACGAATTCGCCGTCTCGACGAGCTCGCCGCGAACTTATGGTGGAGCTGGCAATACAACCCTCGCAAAGTCTTTCGCGACCTCGACTATCAGTTGTGGCGATCGACGGCGCACAACCCCGTGCGCATGCTGTGGCTCGTCTCGCGCGAGCGGCTCGAACACGCGGCACGCGATCCGGAGTTTCTCGAGACCTACGATGCCGCGGTCGCAGGACTCGATGCCGCGTTTCTGGCGAAAGACACGTGGATGGCGCGCCGCTTTCCAGACCTGCCGAACACCACCATCGCGTACTTTTCCGCGGAGTTCGCCATCCATCAGTCACTGCCGATTTACGCGGGCGGCCTCGGCGTGCTCGCCGGCGATCACTGCAAGCAGGCGAGCGATCTCGGCGTGCCGCTGGTGGGCGTCGGCTTCATGTATCCACAGGGCTACTTCCATCAGCATGTGTCGTCAGAAGGCTGGCAGCTCGAAACCTACGAGCGCCTGAACTGGCCCGACGTCGCGATTGAGCAAGCGCTGAAGCCCGACGGCAGTCCGTGCATCGTCGCCGTGCCGTTCGGCGACCGCGCGGTGCTGACCAACGTATGGAAGGTCGCGGTCGGTCGCGTGAATCTGTACCTGCTCGACACCGGTCTCGAAGAAAACGCCCCACAGGATCGCGACTTGTCCGCGCGCCTTTATGGCGGCGATCGCGAAACGCGGCTCCAGCAGGAAATTATTCTCGGCATCGGCGGCGTGAGAGCGCTTCGCGCGCTTGGCATCGCGCCCGATGTGTGGCACTTGAACGAGGGGCATGCGGCGTTCGTTGTCCTGCAGCGCATTTACGAGTTCATCGCCGAGGGTCACAGCTTCGACGAGGCGCTGGAGCGCGTGCGGCAGGCGACAATCTTCACCACGCACACGCCGGTTGCCGCCGGACACGACGCGTTCCCGTTCGATCGCGTCGAACATCATTTGCAGGGCGCGTGGGGGCCGCTTGCGGATATCCGCAGCCGTTTCCTCGCACTCGGCGAATATCACGGCGAGTTCAACATGACGACGCTTGCGCTTCGCACGGCTGGCTTCGCCAACGGCGTCAGCCGGCTGCATGGCGACGTGACGCGCGCAATGTGGGCGCCGATTCTGGCCGAGCGCGAGAAAAACGGACAGCGTCCGCTCACAACGATTACCAACGGCGTGCACGTGCCGACGTGGCTTGCGCTCGAGATGGCGCAGCTGTTCGAGCGATTCGTCGGCCCCGACTGGCGCGAGCGCGCCGACGATGCCGAGTTCTGGAACGCCGTGTTGAATATTCCCGATGACGAACTATGGCACGCGCGTACCTCGCTGAAACGGTACTTGTTTGCGTTCATCCGGCAGCGCGCGCGCGATCGCTGGTCGCAGGAAAACGTGAGCGCGGCCGCCGTGGTTGCCGCCGGCCCGCTGCTCGATCCAGGCGCGCTGACGATCGGCTTCGCGCGCCGTTTCACGTCGTATAAGCGTCCCGAGCTGATCTTCCGTGATCAGGCGCGGCTGATCCGCATCCTTTCATCGCCTCGGCGGCACGTGCAGATGGTGTTCGCGGGCAAATCGCATCCGGCCGACGACGCGGGCAAGCGCCGTCTCCAGGAGATTCACCGTCACGCCATCGATCCCGTGTATGGCGGACGCATCGCATTCGTCGACGATTACGACCTCCACGTCGCACACTTCCTGACGCAGGGGTGCGACGTGTGGCTGAACACGCCGCGCAAACCGCTGGAGGCCAGCGGCACGAGCGGCATGAAGGCGGGCATCAACGGCGTGCCGCACCTGAGCATCGGCGACGGATGGTGGGCCGAGGGCTACAACGGATCGAACGGCTGGATCATCGACGGCGGCTCGAAGAACACCGATCCGGACGCACAGGACGCGGCGGACGCCGACGCGCTCTATCGTCTGCTCGAAGAGCAGGTCGTGCCGACCTACTATCAGCGCGATCACCGCGGCGTTCCTCACGCCTGGCTGCGCATCGTGAAGGAATGCATACGCACGGTGACACCGCAATTCAGCGCGGCGCGCATGCTGAAAGAATACGTCCAAGGCATGTACGGGCCGGCCGCCCGGCAGGTAAAGGACTCAGGTGCCTCGCAAGTCAGTCGCTAAAACACGATGCGCCCTGTGCGGAGCGAAAGACGTCTCCGAGCCCCGCGGCGATGAGCGCTATTGCCGCGACTGCTGGGATAAAAAAATCGCCATCGAGGAAATCGTGGCGCGGGAGTTCGCGCTGAAGCGGTACATTCGCGCGCACAGCGCGGAGAAATATCTCGTTTACCACTCCACCACCAAGCGCCCGTGCGGCCAGCTGATTGTCGTGGACGACGGGTTCGACCTGTTCCTCACGATCGTGCTTTATCCAAACTTTGGCTGGGACGAGCCGGGCTACCACCTCGAGGGCGACCCCGAGGGCCGGAGCTTTGCCGAAATTCTGGTTGACGTGGTGGCGACCGAGGTCATTGAGCCCTGGGGGGGCGGCAAGTGGCACCTCGAGATTTTCCGTTCGATCAACCCGGAACCGGAGGACTGGAACGGAGAGATGTAGTCGCCTATAATGCCCCGCAGATCCACCCTCTGTTGTTTTCAAGGAGTTGAAGATGCGTGTGCGATATGCCATTGGAATCGCGATGACAGCCGCTTTGCTGGCTCCGGCGGCGCTTGGCGCTCAGACGGCTCCGGCTGCGGGGTTGAAGAAATCGGCGCCTCCCCTGCGTGGCGTTGCCGAACTGGGCTTCATCCAAAGCGCCAAGCTGGAAGGCAACACGATTGTGACCACCTTCCAAGTGAAGAACATGTCGGCTACTAACGCCATCGTTGGCCTGCAGATTACCGAGTTCTGGTACGACAAGTCGGGCCAGCCTCTCCAGGGCACGGGCGATCGTCAGCGGCTTCGCGCGCCGCTGCAGCCGCAGGAAGTGGCGACGATTGTGCTGAAGTCGCCGAAGGTGGCGGGGATGACGCAGCCACAGTACAAGTTCGAGCAGAACAACGGCTCCGTGAAGCCCGTGAAGCTGAAGGCGATGAACAAGCCGAACTCGTAAGAAGAAGGGCAAGGGGTAAGAGAACGCGCGTTCAGCGCGATACTTTCCCTTTACCCCTCGCCTCTTACCCCTTTCACTTATTTGCGAGTATCCGGGACGTGCATGAACCGCACGGGACCCGGATGCTTGATCACGGTCACGAGATGGTAGGGCTCGGTGAGAATCTGGGCCGCCATCATCCCCCGACCAGGCTGTTTCTGGCCGTACTCGACCACCAGATCGCTGCCTTCCGGCCGCACGTTCAGGATTTCCACTTCATAGCCGGTGCTCGGCTTCGATCCCAAAAATATCCCGACGACCATTTTCGAATCGAAGTCGACGACCGGCAGCTTTTCATCCGGCGAGTGCTCTTTCCACAACTTCTGCCATTCGGCGGGCGTCCGCACAGTCACCTGGCGCATCGTCTCCACGCCGCTCCTGTCGCCTTTGGCTACCGATGTGAACATGGGCATGGACGGCTTCGGGCCAGCCTGCGCCGCGAGAGCGGCCACAACAAGCGGGGCGATCGACAGAGCGAGAAATGCTCGCATTATTTATTTCACCTGGAACTGAATCACTTTCGATACCGGCTGCTGGTTCCCGATCCGCGATTTCGCGTCGATCGTCAGCACATACAGTCCCGGCGCCCATCCCGTCATGGGAATACGCGTCGAGAAGCCAAACCCGCCAGGTGCGCCGTGGAGATCATCGGACGAGTACTCCTGGCCGTGTGTAAATACCACGCGGCCGTCATCGGCCTTTACGGTTGCGGTGACGTCGAGACGATGCGACGGTGTGGGCGCGTTATCGTACACCTCGGCGAATGCGGCGATTTCGCTGTTGGACGGGAACTCGCGCAGCGTTGACGGCGCACCCGGCAGGCCGCCGCCGAAAGTCAATGACTCTTGGGCGCTGCCGGTGGCCACCGATCGATCGGCCGTCGCCGCCAGCGCGACGCCGCTCAGCACAATATCGCCCTTTGAGAAATCCGGCACATCGATGTCGAGAATCGCCGTGCCTTGTTTTGTCTTCGAGCTATCCTGCGCAGCCACGCGGATTTGATACCTGCCTGGCGGCACCGATATCTGCCTCATCACGCGCACGCCGTTCTGCATGACCCTCTCGTGGGTCTCAGGACGAAGATTCAAGTCGGCGTCTGGCCGCTCGGTGAAGACGGCCTTCCCATCTTTGCCGAACACGCCGACAGAGAACGACAGCTTCGTGCTGAAGACACCGTTGTTTTCTTTGAACGTGAGATCTTTGCCGAGGGTCTGCACGATCACTTTCAGGCTCGCGTTTTTGCCGCTGCCTTTTTGCGGAACGGCCTGCAGGCGAAGTTGCAGGCCCGTCATCGGCAACGGTGCCGCCAGCGCCTGCATCAGTTCGGCGGTCAGACCGGCGGCCGGATCCGGTGTCTTGCCGGCGGCGGTGTTCTTCGGGCCTTTGCCGCGCGCCGCGGCGTAGCGCTTTCGATAGGTCACCTGGGCGTCGGGATACCCATTCACCTTCACATTGACGTTGCGCAGCTTGCCGTCGCGTTTTTCGTTCGACGAATAGTAGCCGAGCACGTAGTAAGAGCTGTTCTCCTGCACGATGCGGTCGAACGCCTTGTTCATGTCGTTGGTGCCAACGGCCGCGACACCGCCGGTCTCCTCGGCGAGCTGGCGGAGATTCATCTGAGAGGTCTGCAGCTCCTGGTTCAACGTTTCTGGACCGAGGTGCAGCCCTAGCAACGGCAGGCCGGAAATCTCGATGTTCTCCTGCGCCAGCGACGTGAGGCCGCGCGGATCCACAGGATAAATCTGCACGTTGCTCCGGGACGCCGCCTGAATGGTGTCCCAGGTTTCCTGCTGAATCATGTTGAAGTTTTCGAAGTTGAACACTTCAGGCCGCGAGCCCACGAACATGTCGTACAGGTTGAAGTCGACGCCTTCGCTGATAT
>JANMJM010000002.1:0-7141 GCA_031371345.1 Vicinamibacteria bacterium | reverse complement strand
TCTGTCCAACTCATTTTTCACTGCTGTTTTACTCGCGGAGCCTCAAGCCTAAAGAGAATCCCTCATGTGCCGCACGCACGAACCAAGTAATTGAAGATGACGTCATATATGCAGAATCAAACACCCTCGCCGCCAGGAGCGTCAGAATCCGAGTCTGCTCCCAAACACCTGCCAATCAGGCTGGTGGTCGTCGCCCTGATGTGTACCGCCTTGATGCTGGCCTGGACGATCTGGAGCGTTTACGACTCGTACCACTTTAGCGCTACGGTGAGAGTTCGTCTGGTGCGGATTGAGACACTGCGCGGCGAGGTCGTTCATCTGGACGAGTTATTGACAATGTCAGCCCGAATGGCGGCCGCTCGAGGCCGATCCGACACACCCTCAACACCTTGTGAGCGAACCGTGGGTTGGCTACCGCCTTGTGACGGAACGTTTTACTTCGGTGTGAGCTTGAGCAGGCGGCTGGTCGGTGGGGTGTTCGGACTCATCGAGGGCGTACCGCTATCGGTGAGCACATACACGGCGCCGTCCGGCCCAACCCGCACATCCCGGATCCGAGTACGCAGATCGGTGAGCAGCGGTTCTTCCGCGACGACTCTGTCGTTTACGAGCGTGAGCCGGTCGAGCATCATGCCGCGCAACCCACCGACAAAGACGCTGTTCTTCCATTGCGGAAACAGATTGCCCGTATAGAAGGCGAGGCCAGAGGGCGCGATCACCGGATCCCAGTAGTACACCGGCTCTTCCATGCCGTCCTTATGCGTGATGCCTTCACCGATCGCGGTGCCGGGATAATCGATGCCGTGCACGATGACAGGCCAGCCGTAATTCCTGCCTTTCTCGATGATGTTCAGCTCGTCACCGCCGCGCGGGCCGT
Organism: Vicinamibacteria bacterium; assembly: GCA_031371345.1. Classification (GTDB taxonomy): domain Bacteria; phylum Acidobacteriota; class Vicinamibacteria; order Vicinamibacterales; family JAMQPK01; genus JAMQPK01. The sequence goes on along the minus strand of JANMJM010000002.1, from coordinate 6,264 downwards.
GATCGTTTTGCCACAGCCGGCCGGTTCGCGGATCGAACGCCAGGCCCTCGGGACTACGCACGCCGTACGCCCAGATCTCGGGCAGCACGCCGGGCTTGCCGATGAACGGGTTGTCGGGAGCCGGCGCGCCGTCGGGCGTGATGTGAAGAACCTTGCCGAGGTGGTTATCCAGTTTCTGCGCCACGTCCCATGGCGGCGAATCCGATCGATCGCCGGTCGTCAGAAATAAACTCCCATCGCGCCCGATCGCAATGCGGCCGCCGGTCTTGGCCCCGAGCCGTTTGGACGGCATGGCCGGCTGGGCACGGAAGATTACCGTTACGTCGGTCAACGCCCGCGTCGTTTCGTCAAGACGCGCGCGCGCCACGTTGGTATTGCTGTCGGTTCCGTCGACATAATCAAAGAACGTAAAGAAGATGCGACGATTGCTCGCAAAATTCGGGTCGAGGGCGACGTCGAGCAGGCCGATGTCCTTTGCGGCGGAAGACTTCACGGCGGACACGCCACCCAACGGCTCGGACAGCGCCCCGTTGGTATCGAGAATGCGCATCGTGCCCGGCAGTCTTTCGGTGACAAGAATTTTTCCACCGGGCAGAAACGCAATGCACCACGGCACGTGCAGATTCTCGATGAGGGTCGTCACCGTGAAAGGTGCCGTCGCGTGATAGGGAGCGCGAGTCTGTTCGGGGAACGCGGGAGCGTTGTCTCTCTTCTCTGTTGGCCGCGTGTCGATCGGCTGACCTTCCACTTTGGCCACCCCCGGTGCGGCAGAAGGCGTCTGACCTGCAACGGATGCGGAAAACAGCGCCAGACACGTGAATATGCCGAATTGCCATTTCATGTGAAGCTCCCTGATTGGTCATTATTATATGCACCAACTCGCGTAAGATGCCCCCATGAAGACCTTCAACATTCGGTCTCCTTACGCGATTCTCGCGGTCCTAGGAACGTTTCTCGTTCCCATTGGTATCAATGCCGTTCAGCAACGGCCGCAACTGAAATCTCCGCGGCTGTACGTGTTCGATTGCGGCACGCTCGAAGGCGATCCGGCCCGATTCAACTTGAAACGCGAGGAGATGGCCACGACCAATATGTCAATCGCGTGCTATCTCGTCGTGCACCCGAAGGGCACCTTGATCTGGGACACGGGCGCTGTGCCCGACACGAACATCAACTCCGAGAATCAGGGCAAGAGGTATCACCTCGTACTCAAGAACACCGACCGATACGTCACGCTCGGAAAAACACTGAAGAGCCAACTGTCCGAAGCGGGATATTCACCAACAGGTATCACCTATCTCGCTCACTCGCACTACCACTACGACCACACCGCGAACAGCAACGATTTTGCGAGTGCAACGTGGCTTGTCCGCCAGGTCGAGCGAGACGCGATGTTCGCCGAGAATCCACCCGACATGGTGCAACGCTCGACCTTCGATGCGTTGGGGCGCGCCAAGACCATCATTATTAAGACTGACGAATATGACGTCTTCGGCGACAGGACAGTAGTGATCAAGTCGGCCCCGGGCCACACACCGGGTCACCAAGTTCTATTGGTGAAGCTGGCGAAAACAGGTCCAGTGCTTCTCTCAGGGGATCTGTACCACTACCCGGAGGAGCGCACACTAGACCGCGTGCCGACATTTGACGCCGATCCGGCCCAGAACCGCAAAGCCAGAGCTGCTCTCGACACATACGTGAAAAATAACCGCGCCGAACTATGGATCCAACATGACTTCAAGGCCAATGCGGCTCTAAAGAAAGGGCCGGCGTTTTACGACTAAGCACATGGAGCATGCAATGCGACTGAAATTGTTGTTATGTGTGGCGATCGTCGGATCGACAATTGTGCTAGCACAAAATGAGCCGGCGGTGACAGGTCGCGTGACCTCCGCCGAAGACGGGCCTCTCGAAGGAGTACTCGTCAGCGCCAAGAAGGCCGGCTCCACAATCACGACGACGGTCGTGACCGACGAGCAGGGAGAATATCGCTTCCCGCAGTCAAGGCTGGAGCCGGGCCATTACGCGCTGCGGATCCGCGCGGTTGGCTACGACCTGGACGGGCCCGACGCCTTCGATGTCGCCGCGCACAAAATGACAAGGGCCGACCTCAAAGTGCGGAAGGCGCAGGATGTCGCATCGCAACTGTCGAACGCGGAGTGGATCGACAGCGTTCCCGGGACCGCTTCGGAGAAGGCCATTCTGCGGCCTTGCTCTCACTGCCACACTCTCGAACGGATCCTCAGGTCTCGACACGACAAGGAGCAATTTGTTTCCGTGATCGAGCGGATGGCGACTTATCCTCAACTGTCGTTTCCGTTGAAGATTCAGAAACTGCCGGCACCAAGAATCGGTCCGGGAGTCGTGACGCAGGAGCAGCGGCAAGCCGCGTGGCGCCGTCAGGCCGAATATCTCGCGACGATCAACTTAAGTGCAGGAGCGCCATGGAGCTACCCGTTCAAGACGCTGCCGCGGCCCAAAGGCAAAGCGACCAAGGTGATCTACACCGAGTACGACCTGCCGCAGCGAACACGACAGCCACACGACGTGATCGTCGACTCACAGGGGATGGCATGGTTTGCCAGCTTCGGTGAACAGATTCTGGGAAAGCTCGATCCAAAAACGGGCAGCGTCACCGAGTACCAAGTGCCGCTGCTCAAGCCGGCCGCTCCGACCGGCATTCTCGGTGTGCGATTCGACAAAGACGAGAACCCCTGGTTGGGAATGCAATTCCAGGGAGGCATCGCGAAGTTCGATCGTAAGACGGAGACGTTTCGCACGTGGAGCCTGCCGGCGGAGTTGAACGGTCCCCACGTCCAGATCAATCAGGTGAGTCCGGATCGCTCCCACTTGGATGGCAAGGTTTGGCTGCAGGATGCCGGCACGTACACCGTGTTGCGCCTCGATCTCGCATCCAACACGTTCGAGGTGTTCGAGCCATATGCGATTCCAAGACCGAACGTCTACGACGTCATTCCCGATTCCCAGAACAACGGCTATTTCCTCGTGTTAGGAAGCGGCGACGTCGGGAGGATCGACGCGAAGAGTGGAAAAATCACGATTTACAAGACGCCGACACCAGGCTCGGGCCCGCGTCGCGGAATGATGGATGCGCAAAATCGGCTCTGGTTCGGTGAAAACAACGGCGATCGAATCGGCATGTTTGACACTCGTAAGGAACAGTTTCAGGAGTGGGTCGCGCCGACGACTGGAACGTGGCCATACGATGTGACGAGCGACAAGGACGGCAACGTCTGGTCCGGCGGCGAGTTTACCGATCGCATTCTGCGCCTCGATCCAGGAACCGGCCAGTTTGTCGAATATCTCCTTCCGCGGCCCACCAACGTCAGAAGAGTGTTTGTTGATAACCAAACCACGCGCCCCACGTTCTGGGTCGGCAACAATCACGGCGCATCGATCGTGAAGCTGGAGCCGCTCGAATGAACAAAGAAATTCCGAAACTTCCTGAAGGCGTCGTGGACATTGCCTCGATCGCCACGACCGCTCCGGTCGACGGATGCCGGATCTTCACGCATTACAACGGACCGACCGATCAATTGAACGGGTTGTGCGTCGGCATGGCCGTGCTCGACCCCGGCTCTGCTCCGCATCCGCCGCACCGGCATGCGGAGGAAGAGTTCTTGATCGTGGCGTCGGGTGACGGTGAGATTTATGTTGAGGGCAAGACCACCCAGGTCGGTCCGGGCGCGATCATGTACGTGGCTGGTCACACTGAGCACGGCATCCGCAACACAGGCAACGTGTCGATGACGTTCTACTGGTCGAAGTGGCTGGTGCGAAAAACTCACTCAGTGAGTCGCCGAGATGTCGACGGCGCGATAGCCGCCGCGTCCCTTGAAATAGAGAAAGAGACCGCCGAAGATCACGGCGAGGATCACGCCGAGTCCCGACATCAATTTCAGCGCGGCGCCCGGGCCGTATTGATCGATCCTGGCACCCATGATGGGAAGCGCCACGGCGACCGATAGCATACCCGTCCCACCCATCAGACCGAGAAGCAGCGCGCCGCCTTTCGGGAATTGTTCAGTGGTGACTCCCAACATCGTCGGCCACAAGTACGTTTTGCCGACGCCAAAGATTGTCGCTGCTGCAAACGCGACGATCGCGCTCGTGCCGGGCTGAAGGCTGCCAAGCCAGTAAAGACCGATAGCCACGAGAATCGAGCAGACCAAGAGCGTCCCGATCGGCGAGGTGTGAGCCACTCCGGCAAAGTAGGTGCGGATCACGAACATCAAACCCGCGGTGTAGACCAGAAAGAGGATGCCGTCGAGGCCCGTCAGACTGCCCATGACCGATGGGAACCATTGATCGGGACCAAGCTCGGCTGCGGCCGTCATCCACATGCAGACGAAGAGCAGGAGGAACAGCGGCTTGGCGGCTTCCTTCCACATGTCTGCCGTCGTGACGTTCGAGGCGACCCGTTCGGTCCGTGGGTACTCGAGGGAAAACGCCATCAGCAGATACGCAATCGCGGGAAGCATAATCAGCGACAGCTTCATCTGCCACGGCGCGCCAAGCCTGGTCAGCGCATACGCGAGCAGGCCGCCAATGATCATCCCGGCCGGCCACCAGGCGTGCAGCCGATTCAATCTCCTGGTCTTCTCGTCGCTGTAGATCGTGGCAATCAACGGATTGATGACGCCCTCGACGAGTCCCTGTGACAAACCCATGATGAAGAATCCGCCATACAGCAGCGTGGTCCCGGTCGTGTCGAAGATCGACGTCACCGGCGCCGTCGAATACGGCGCCAGCAGAACCAGAGCGACGCCGCCCAGATAGCCGACTCCGGAGAGTATGTGCAGCGTTCGCATGCCCACCAGATCTACGAGCGCGCCACTGATGAATATCGCGATCGTAAACGCCCAGAATGCCGGGCTCCAAATCAGCCCCATTTGGCCGGCTGTGAGCTTGAAGGCGTCCCTCATGGCGGGCTCGATATCGCCGCGAACCGCAAACACCATGGCGGTGGTAACCAACGACACGCAGCTTGTGACGAAGAGTTTCGATTTGTTCATGGGCGGCGCGATACTGACTCAGCGACGTGCCGGCCGTCAAGCGGAGGTGTATCATCACCCGCAAACACGAAGATCTTGAGGCTCGAATGAAAAAGATTGCTGTCCTGCTGCTCGCGGCCGTCTCTCTCGGGGCGCAAGACAATCGACAGACTCCCGTCTTCCCTTTCGGGGCGGTGTATTTCCGCAAATCGAATCCGCCCGAGCAGGATTGGGAACGCGATCACAAGACGGCGGCCGAGATGGGCGTCAACATGTTCCGTCATTGGTTCATGTGGGCCTCTATCGAAAATGCCCCTGGCCGGTACGACTGGCGCGACTACGACCGCATGGTGGAGCTCGAGGCGCAGAACCGCATCAAGGTCGTGATCGGCGAGGTCATCAATGGTGCGCCGGAGTGGATGTGGGACAAATATCCACACGCACGTCAGATCGGCCGCGACGGTTCTGCGAACGATCCCGGCGTGGGCGACAGCAGCGCGACGGGCAGCGCCCCCCTGTGTCTGGACAATGAGGATGTCCGCGCGCGGGCGGAAAAGTTTCTCACCGCGCTTGTCGAGCGCTATCGCGACAATCCCGCGGTCTACGGTTACGACGTGTGGAACGAGGGAGCCGTGCAGGAATGCTACTGCTCGGCGACTCAAGGAAAGTTCCGCGAGTGGCTGAAAACAAAATACGGCTCGATTGAGGCGCTGGGCAAAGCGTGGCACCGGTACAGCTACGCCGACTGGGAATCGATTCACCCGCCGCACGGGAATGGTTACGCCGACGCGCTCGACTGGGCGGCGTTCCGCCGCGACGACGCCATTCGCCTCCTCAAATGGCGCGTCGATCTGATTCGCCGGCTCGACAAGAGAAACGCGATCACAGCACACGCCAGTTTCGCGGGGCTGCCGAGCGAGATCTGGTGGCGGCACGCTGCGGCTGTGGATTCGTACGGGTTTACGTGGGTATCCACGCGGCATAGCGGTAAGGCCTGGATGCAGTTTCAGATCATTGATTTGGCGCGGGGTGCCTCACGCGGCAAGATGTTCTGGCACGCCGAAGCGGAAGGCGGGCAGCTGTGGCTGCAACCTCAGGTCGTCAACCGTCCTTTGGAAGACGGCCGCAGTTTAGATGCTGAAGACGTTCGCCTGTTGATGCTCGCGGACTTGGCCGGCGGCGTGAATGGCTTCCTCTTCACTCGGTGGCGCCCGCTACTCAATGGGCCGCTGTTCGGAGCGTTCGGGCC
>JANMJM010000336.1:0-3754 GCA_031371345.1 Vicinamibacteria bacterium | reverse complement strand
CGTCTTTGAAGCGGCGGTTGAACGACAGCTGGAGGGAGTGGAACGTGTTCCAGTTGATGCCGGTGTTCTGCTGAATCGTGCTGAGACCGCGGTAGGGTCGGAGCAGATCCGCTACGGCCGTCGAGCCGTTGATCGTTGGCGCCAGGGTCGGGTCCTGGTGTTCGGGCAGAAATGCGGCGCCGACGTCGATGCCATCGATGTCGACGTTCATCAGCATGTCCCAGGAGTGCTGACCTACGTACGACACGTCAAGAGATGACGACCACGGTAATGCCATTTGCACGCCGGCATTCCACTGAGCCGACTTCGGAATTGGCGCGTCGTACTCGAACGTGGTCAGGGCCCCGGTCCCCTGGGTCACGAGACCGGCGCCCAGGCCGGCCGACGAAACGTTGGCGAGAGTCGACCACCGCAGGACGGGGCTGCTCACGAACGGGGGATTACCGATCTGATTGAGAACCGTGTTGCCGTTAGGTCGATCGAAGAACAGGCCGTAGCCGCCACGCAGCACGAGCCGCTGATTCCCGCTCACGTCGTAGGCCACGCCAGTGCGCGGCGCCAGGGCGAGGCTCGGCCACTCATAGTTGTACTTGGAGTTACCGTCCTCCCCGGCCTTGCGAATGCCGTTGGACAGGTCGCCGGTGTTCACGACGACGGTCCCGATCGCGAAAGCCGTATTCGGGCCGAGCAACTGGCTGGTATCGGGCCGCATCGCCTGACGCTGATTCTGGGGACATGGATTGGCCACAACGGCGCAGCCGGCCACATAGAGCAACGGGGCGCTCTTGATCGACCACTTGTCGGGGAAGAAATTGGACGACTGGAGCTTCGTGTCGTAGTTGGGCTGCATGTAGACGAGACGCAGGCCATAGTCCAAAGTCAGTCGATTGGTTATCCGCCAGTTATCCTGGAGGTAGCCCTCGATATTTCTATAGACGAAGTTGCCCTCCACCCACTTGGATTGCTGGTTGTAAGTGGAGAAGACGCCAAGGAGCGCATTGGCGTAGCCGAACCCGGTATCCAACGGATTGCTCGCGTCCTGCCCCATGTTGACCCGCCCTTCGAAGGCCATCTGGTCGCCAGTGGTAATCGTGGGGTCCACGCTCGGAGCGCCGCGATGTTGCGGCTTGAGACTGTGAAAGAAGTAAAATCCCGACTTGTAATTGTGCCTCCCGGCGACCTTGGTCAAGCTAACCGAGACCTCCTTGGTATAGCTCGGCGTGAGGAACTCGGGATACTGGATGACTGGCGGAGGATTGGCGACCAGACTGCCGAAGTTGAAGATCGGAGGCAGGTACATCTTGTTCGCGGCGGCATCGAACCAGGCGGCGCCGATATCGGCAGCCACATCACGGTTGTAGCCAGGATCCATCGGAACCCCACCCTGGTTGAAAATGTAGGGAAAATTAGCGAATCCAGTGGCCACGTTTCGGCGGTCCGAAAAGGGGCTGACCGGGATCGCCCCCACGCGGTTGGAGCCCCCTCCCACGGTGCCCTCGAGGAACGTCGTCGGGCTGATGGTGTAGTTCACCGTTGACGAGTAGGTGTGAATGAACGGATATTTCTGAAGTGTGTCGTTGAACCCCGGTAGAGCCGTTCCTTGCGTCACTTGCACTCTTTGCCGCTGACCCGCGTACTTGCCGCTGACACGCAATTTGGAAGAGATCTGATAGTCCATCCGGACGATCGGCTGTTGCAGGAGATCCTTCACGAGCGGTGATGTCGTCTCGTAGTTGTAGTTGAGTCGTTCCGCGATGACACGGGACTGGGGAATGTTCGGCTCGGCCCCGACGGCGTTTTTCCACCATGCGAGGATGTTCCGGCAGGGCATCGGCGCGGTGGCGGTTCCGCAGTTCACGTCGGTGGGCACAATGCCGCTCGCAAAGGGTGCCTTGAGGGTGATCAAGTTGCCTTGGTTGTCCGTTGACTGCCGGAAATCGCCGCTGAGCTCGGCGTTGGTGGGTAGCCGGAGCCGCTGCGTCGTCCCCCCGGACTGCGTCGGCCGGAACTCATGGCCATAGAAAAAGAAGAGCTTGTTTATGCCGCCCGGGCGTCCGACCGGACCGCCAAGGGTGAACCCCAGCGCATCCGTCTTGGTCACGCCGGGCGTAGTGCGATTCTGCTGGTTCACCCAAGGCACCGAATTCCACCGAGACCTCTCCGCGATCTCGTAGCCAGAGCCGTGAAAGGTGTTCGTTCCGCTCTTCGTGACGGCGGTAATCTGGATACCACTCGCACGCCCAAACTCCGCCTGGTAGCCTGACGTCACCACGCGAATCTCGGCGATCGCGTCGGGATTCAACTGTAGAAGCTGGGCGTTGTTGCCGACATCCACGGCGGCCACGCCGTCGATCATGACTTGATTCGTGCCACCGCCCCCGATGCGGGCGGTGCCTGCCACTCCGGGAGCCAGCGCGGCGAAGCTCGCGAAGTTGCGGCCGCTCACTGGTACTTCCGAGAGCTGTGTCGTGGTGACCGTGTAGGACCGCTCGCCACTCTGCGCCTGGAGGAGCGCGGCGCTGCCGACGACGTTGACGGTTTCGCCGATCGTCCCAATCTCGAGGCTGATTGTCGGAATCACCACGCGTTCGCCCCCGCTTACACTCACTCCGGTCCGCCGAACCGGTTTGAAGCCATCGATCTTGGCCTCGATGACGTAGGTGTCCGCGGCAACGTTGGGTACCACGAATTCGCCCGACTCGTTGGTGGTGACCGTACCCAAGATGGTGTTGCGGCGTTCGCTGGTGACGGTCACCACGACGCCGGGCACGGCCGCGCCTTGAGCGTCGGCGATTCGGCCGGCGATCGTTCCCGTCGTGACTTGCGCCGCCGCAGGCCGCACGGTCAGGATCGAAAGGAGGGCCGCCGCGATCCGGATGCCTATCCGACCGCACCTCGACTCCTGTTTTGACATTCCTATGCTCCAATCCCGTGTCCGCACGTGTTGATCCGTCCTGGTGCTTGTACAGTGCTGGAACCCGCTTGTCCCTGCGGACGGGTGAAATCGTTCGGAAATCGTCGGATTCGAGCGGATATCCGAGCGGCGTCGCGTCGCGCTCTGCGCAAGCGAGCCAGGGAGAAATCGCGCGATCGGTGCGGACTGCGGCAGAATCGTGTTCGCCATGAGAACCGCTGGTGGCATCGTGCTAAACTCTCGGCTTCAAGCGCCAATCGCCAACCTCTGCAATAAAATGGAACCCCGATTCGTTCCGGACACGCCGGTCGGATACTCTTTCGGTCCATTTCTGCTGGATCCCGCCCGCCGCCTGTTGTGGCGCGACGGGCGTCTCGTCACGCTGACCTCGCGCACCTTCGACATTCTGGTGTTGCTGCTCGAGCACCACGGTGAGATCGTCGAAAAGGATCAGCTCCTGTCTGCGATATGGGGCGAAACGATTGTCGAAGAAGCCACTGTCGTCAGACACGTGTCGTCGCTGCGTAAGGCTCTGGACCTCCTGCCGAATCAGCACGATGTACTGGTCACGATTCCTGGGCGTGGATATCGGTTTGTCGCGGACGTCAAAGCCCTGGATGCCCTTCCACCGGGATTACCGGTAGCGGCAACCGCCGAGGCGGCCCAATCCGGAGCGACCGAAGACGATTCAGGCGCTCCGGCCGTCGGTGCCGACCCAACCAGACTGCCCTGGCGCCCTGCGCGGCCGCTGGCCGTAGCGGCTGTCTGCGTGGTCATCCTGTTCGGAGTGTGGGGCGCTATGCGGTCGGACTCGCCGGCGCCGCCAAGGACGAGCCAATT
>JANMJM010000311.1:0-3901 GCA_031371345.1 Vicinamibacteria bacterium | reverse complement strand
CAACTGGCGATTGGGACGGTTGCCGGCGAATGGCCGGCATGGCACTACACGCTTCGCAGCACACTCGGAATGTTCTATCTGCTGATCGTGGGTTCGTTCATCGGCTACGTCTGTTACACGTACGCGCTGAAATATCTGCCGGTCTCGACCGTCGCGTTGTATGCCTACGTGAACCCCGTGATCGCCGTCATCCTGGGCGCGCTGATCTTCAGCGAGCCATTCACGCGGCGGATGGTCGTGGCCATGGTGATTATTTTTGCGGCGATGTCGATTGTGCATCCGGGCTCCGCCCGAACGCGCGTTGATACATCGCATAGTTAGCGAGCACTTGCCGCACGTAGGCGCGCGTCTCGCGATACGGGATGCTGTCGATGAACAATTCTTCCGGCAGTTCTTTGGCCTCGTCCCACCACACCTGAACGCGCTCCCTGTCTGCGTTGTAGGACGCGATGGTCGGTGCGAGCGCGCCAGCAAAACGCGTGAGATGCTGCGCGAGATGAGCGGCGCCCAGTTCAGCGCTGACCGCGGGCTCGACAAGACGCTCGGTTGCGCCCGGCTCCGCGAAGGCGGGGTCGATTTCGGCGGCCGTGTAAGGCATCAGCTGGAAAAGTCCAATCGCACCGACCGGCGAGCGCGCTAACGGATCGAAGTGCGATTCCTGCCGCGCGAGCCCGAGCATGAGCAGTGGATCGACATTGTGCCTGGCCGAGGCGGTTGACACAGCGGGCCAGAACGCACGCGGAAACGCGAGCGCCCAGAAATCGTCCGGCAGTCCGGTCGCCGGCCGTTGGAGATACTGGCCGAAGTACGAACTCATCAGGTTCGACGCCGACGAATAGTCGCCGGCCGCTTCCGATGCGCGCGCCGCAAGAATCGCGACGGCGTCGTCTCGCCGAAACGACGACTGCAGTCGTCGGGCGAACACCGCGGCGTCCTGAAGCAACCCGGCCTTCGACAGCAGGCTCGCGGCTTTGTAGTCTGGGTGAGCGAAGACGGCATCGCGCAACGTCAGTTCCGGAAACGTGAGCGATGGTTCCGGCAGACCCGCTCCCAAGCGAGCTGCGGCGCGAATGCCGTAGTAACTGAACGGATAGCGGTTCACCAATCCCGCCCACAGCGCTCGCGCGATGGTCTTCTGGCCTGCGGCATTCTGCGCGTAGGCAAGCCAGAACGTGACGGCGCGCTCGGTCTCAGAATCCGGGTTGAGCTTCAGACTCTCTTGCAGTTCTTTGATGGCGCGGGTGCGATTGCCCGTGCGCAGCGACGCAATGGCCGTTCGCCAGCGGATGTCGATGCGATCGCCGCGGGCTTTCGTCATGCCGTACGCCTGATCGTAAATGGCGAGAGCTTTACCTGACTGGCCGACACTCAGCAGATATTCGGCCAGCAGCCGGGCGACGCTTTGCCGCTCGCCGAGGGTCATGCCTTCCACGTGTCCGCTCAGGAGGGCGCGGCCACGCCGTTCAACATCCGCCGTTTTACCTTCGCGAACGTCGAGGCGAAACAGCGTGATGGCAACCGAGTGCGCCTGGCTGCTATCCGGGTAGGCCTTCAAAAATGCGTCGGCCTGCGCTCTGGCTCGATCGTTGGCCCGTAGCGAATACAGATGCTGGACGACCGCCGCTTCAATCTCGCGGGCCTTCGTAGGAGAGGGGAAGTTGACCTTCCATTCATTCAGCGCATTCACCGCGCGCTCGAACGCGGCGGCGCCCACGAGCCGATCCACGATCGCGTCGTAGTCGGCTTCGCTGAGCGGTGCAACGTTTCCCAGTCGCGCCGTCAAGCGGTTTGCCGCCAGCGTCGCCACCACGTAGGCGGCCGGCTGGCGGAAGGTGAGCTGCAGCTCGCGGAAGGTCTCGAGCGCCTCGCGCGGCTTGCCATCTTGTTCGAGTGTGGCAGCGAGACCCATCCCGGCTTCATCGGCGACGGTCGTTCGGCCGGCGCTGCTTCGCGTCTGACGATACAGAACGGCCGCTCGTTCGAGCATGCCGCTGGCGCGGGCAGCTTCGGCGGCTCGAAGCAGCACGTCAGGGGGAGCCGGTCCTTCCAGCACCGCCAACTCGGCAAGAGCGCCGGGCAGATCGTCGGCCGACAGGAGCGCGCGTATCGATTCCCGCTGCGCAAACATCGCGAGCACGGGCTCGGCGCCTCCCACTTGCTTCCACAACTGGGCGCTCTCGCGGTAGCGCCGCGATAAGGAGAGCTCGTGCGCGCGTTGAATGAGTCCTTCGCTGGCGGGAAGAGGATCGGCGGCCGGGGCAGGAAGAGACTGACCCGCCGCGACGACCGACCATGCCGCTACGCCAACAGTCGAGGCAAAAACGAAGAAGCGTGAGGGCACGTCACTTCTTATTATGCCTTCGATGTGAGCTCGTCATGAGCCGCGCGGATGGTATTTTCCGGCGTGCCTTCGTACGCCGCGAAATCTTCTGGAAGCGTCGCGCTCTTCGCGATCTCGTCCACCGACCTGCCGGAGGCGATGCCTTTCTGTGTGTAGGCGAGCACCGCCGTGAAGTAGTCGCGAAACGAGAGTAGATCCTGGCGCCTTACCGTGACGGGCGTGCCCACCTTCGAGTGACCCGCGATGTAGATCGTCTCGCCGTTGTGGTACTTGGCAATGTTTTCGAGCACTGTGATCCAGCCCTTTACCGATGCGCCGGCCGGGCGATCGACGCGCGGGTGGCGCACGGCCGACATCAGATCACCCATGTGCACGATGTTGGCGTTCTGGAAGTGGATGGCGATGTCGCCTCCTGTGTGGGCAGGTCCGTAGTGCTTCAGGTTGATCGTCTCTCCGCCGATCTTCGTCATCCAGGTCTGATCGAACGTGGTGTCCGGGTATGCCTGATTCGCTTCTGTCTTCGCGGCCACTGCAACTGTCTTCATCAGGCCGGGAACTCTGCTGTGACTCACGATTTTCCCGACCGCAGGGCGGAACACGAGATTGCCACCCGTGTGATCGCCGTGATGATGCGAGTTGATCAGGAAATCGATGGGCCGCGTCGAACGTTGTTTGATGCCCGCGAGCGCCGTGGCGGCGGTGTCGGGAAACTGACTGTCGACCACCACGACGCCGTCGGGCGCCACCAGCCAGCCGATCGTGCCCCCTCGGCCGATGAAGACGCCGATGTTGTTGCGCAGCATCTCGAAACGCGCCTCGACAGGAGGCGCAGGTGCGCCTGACGTCTGGCCAGAAAGATGATGGGCCGTTGCAAGAGCGAGCGTAGAAGTCGCCAGGAAATCGCGGCGTGTCAGTTTCGTCATGTAGCCTCCGGTGCGGGCATTCTATAATGCCGGTCCATGGCAAGCCACGAACATCATCACGACAAGCACGCGGTGCACCTTGCGCTGGTCGAGCGTCTTCGGCGTCAGGCGGGCGAGGTGCAACGGCTGACGACCGGCTTACCTGAGACGGCACTGGCCACTCGAACAGTGCCGGACAAGTGGTCGTTGAAAGAGCTTGTCTGCCACTTCAGGCGAATGGAGGAGATTTTTGCCGACAGGTTCCAACGGACGCTCACTGAGGAAACGACGATCGTCCCCTACGACAATCCGGATGCCGACCCGCGATTTGTCGAGTTGACAATGATGCCGACTGAAGAGGTCCTCGCCGATTACCTGCGCGAGCGCGAAGCGTTATGCCGCCGTCTTGAATTGCTATCGCCCGCCGACTGGCACCGCAAGGCGCGACACCCCGAGTTCGCGCATTACGACGTGCACTTCCAGGCCGAGTACATGGCCCATCACGAGGCGCATCATATTTATCAGTTGTTCCAGCGGCGGGTGCCGCACGGAAAGCTGCCGCACTAGATCAACCTCACAAGGGCACAAAAGAAAATAATTTAGCCCCTCGTGGCCTTTGCTGCTTCCTAGCTGGGTTCCAACCAACAACCAACAACTA
>JANMJM010000291.1:0-3142 GCA_031371345.1 Vicinamibacteria bacterium | reverse complement strand
ACCGGCAGAAACATGACGACAAATTCCGGTGCCGGTGTGAATTGCTCCCAGTATTTCTTATTCGCCAGCTGGACCATGTGCTGACGAACGTTGAGCGCGTGAGTTTTGAGATACGCAATTCGTTCTTCTTCCGTTCGAATTTCCGCGTTCTCAAGGTCCAACCTCGGCGCCTTTGCGTCGACAACGACTCGACGACTGCCCGGCAAGCTGACGACCATGTCGGGGCGGAGCCGACCGGCATCGGTATCGACATGATCTTGTTGGATAAAGTCACAATGCTCGATCATCCCGGCAATTTCGACCGTGCGCTTCAACTGCATTTGGCCCCAATTGCCTCGCACGTTGGGTGAGCTGAGCGCTCTGACGAGACTGCCAGCCTGAGACCGAAGTTCTTTATTTACGTTCGCCAGCTCGGTAATCTGGGTAGACACTTCTGTGTATGCGCGCACGCGCTTGTTTTCAAGCTCAGCCACCTTGCCGTCCAGTGCGCTGAGTGACTGACCCAACGGGCCCACGAGAGTTTCAATCGCCGTCTTCCGTGCTTCCAGTTCGGCTTTCGCTTCACCATGAAGATTCTTGAACTGCAATTCAGCCGTTTCCAGAAACTTTTGTGAATTCGAATCCAGCACGGTTCTCGCCAAGCTGGCAAATGTGTCCTTTAAACGGCTCTCGGCTTTTTCGTACGCGGCCAGTTTCTCGTCGTACTTGTCTTGCTCATTTTTTACGGCAGCTTGGGTGACGGCGAGACGTTTCTCGGATTCGGCAAGTTGAGCGCGCACCCCGTCCGCGGCGTTCCGTCCGTCTTTCTCCGCGCGGGCGATGCCCAAAAAGCGCCCGACGCCAAACGCCATGACAAGCGCAACCAGGCCGGCGAGCGCAGTGAAAAATGGCATGAGCGGATCGCTAACCATCTTAGTACAGCTAGGGAATAAGTACAATCTTCCCGTACGCCCCGGGCTTCAGCACGGCCTCGTGGGCACGCGTCGCATCGGCGAGCGGCATTTCTTTGCCCACCTCGGGCTTGTATCCGCACCGTTCCATTCCCGCAATGATGGCCGCGTGAGCGACGGCAATCTCCTTCGCTTCCGCGTTCCAGTTCGTCAATCCGGTGATGACCGCATCCTTCGACATGATGGCCCGCGGGTTCAGCTCGAGGGATCCGCGATTCCCGACAATCACGACTCTGCCGCGAACGGCGATCATCTCGAGATCGCGCACCAGATTCACGTTGGCGAGCATCTCGATCACGAGATCGACGCCTTTACCTCCGGCGCCAGCGATGATTTGTTTGTGATAATCGGTCGCGGTGTGGTCGAAGACTTCGTGCGCACCCTGCTCTTCGACGAGCTTCCTGCCGCGATCGGTGCCCGCTGTACCAAACACGCGCAAACCGGCAGCACGCGCCATCTGCACGGCAGCCGTACCGACAGCGCCGCTGGCGCCGTGGATCAACACTGTCTCGCTCGCCTGCGCCCGCCCCTTTTCGAATAGCGCACGCCATGCGGTGACGTAGGGAACATTGAGGCCGGCGCCTTGCTCGAAGGAAATGGCCTTCGGCAGATGATGCACTTGATCGGGCAGGCACAACGCCGCTTCAGCGTAAGCGCCGACGGCCCTTCCTTCGACGGTGCCGCCGAAATAGATCCTGTCGCCCTTCTTGAACTCGCGCACATCGGATCCGACGGCATCGACGATGCCGGCGCCGTCGATGCCTGGTGTGTACGGGAGCGACGGCAGGATCGCGTAGACACCGCTCCGAATATACGTGTCGACCGGATTCACGCCGGCGGCTTTCACCCTCACAAGCACGTGCCCGGCCCCAGCTGTTCTATCCGGGATTTCTTCGAGCTTCATGACCGACGGATCGCCGAATTGGTGCGCGCGGATGGCTTTCATGGCCCGACAGTTTGACACCATTTGGGACCGTGCAGTAGGCTAAAAGCCTCATGACGTTCGCCGGCAGGCGCCACCATCACCACATTCATCATCATCACTGCCACGCGGCGGGCGAGCGGAGCTCCGGATAGACTGACCATCACGACATTCAAGTCCGAGCACTGACTGCCCCGCCACCGTCCGGCGGGGTTTTTTTTTGAGGGTTTGCAGGAATGGATTTTACAAAGCTCGACGGGCTCGTACCCGCAGTCGTTCAGGACGCCGAGACCGGCGAAGTGCTGATGGTCGGGTTCATGAACGACTCCGCGCTCGAGGCCACGCAGAACACCGGCTTCGCCACATTTTTCAGCCGCTCGCGGCAGAAGCTCTGGATGAAAGGCGAATCGTCTGGCAACAAGCTCGCCGTTCAGCAGATTTTGGTCGATTGCGACGATGATACGGTGTTGCTGAAAGTGAAGAGGCTCGGCGACGGGAATGTTTGTCACGAAGGGACTCGCACGTGCTTCACGCGCTCGCTGGACGACAAACGGTAAACGGTAAGGGGTAAGGGGTAAGGGGTAAATGAATAAGCTGAAATTGGGTTTGCCGAAAGGGTCGCTGCAGGATTCGACCGTGCAGTTGTTCGCGCGCGCCGGCTTCACCATCTATGTGAGCTCGCGATCGTATTTCCCGTCGGTCGACGATCCGGAAATCGAATGCATGCTGATTCGCGCGCAGGAAATGGCGCGATACGTGGCTGATGGCGTGCTCGATTGCGGCCTCACCGGGCAAGACTGGATCGCGGAACACCAGAGTGGTCTCGCCTCGCCTGCTCCGCTCGTGCCCGTCGCCGATTTGATTTACTCGAAGCAGAGCTTCGGCAAGGTCCGGTGGGTCCTGGCGGCTCCCGAGGACTCGCCTTTCAAGACACCGCAGGATCTCGCAGGCGCGACGATCGCTACCGAACTCGTGCGCGTAACCAAGACATATTTCGAGCGGCTCGGCGTGAACGTGAACGTGGAATTCTCCTGGGGAGCCACGGAAGTGAAGCCTCCGGTACTTGCCGATGCCATCGTCGAGGCCACGGAGACCGGGTCCACGCTACGCGCGAACCGCCTTCGGATTATCGATACCGTCATGGAAAGCAACACCCAGCTGATCGCCAACGCATCGGCCATGTCCGATCCGTGGAAGCGCACGAAAATCGAGAATATTTCATTGCTCCTCAGGGCAGCGATCGAAGCGCAAGGGCGCGTCGGCCTGATGC